>CACJFJ010000028.1 GCA_902592675.1 uncultured Pelagibacteraceae bacterium | reverse complement strand
GAACCTTTTGATGTTGAATATATAACTTTGACTCATTCAATTTTGGAGCCCAACGGACTAAGAATAAAAACTCCAGCTGGAGTGGTTTTACATACTGGTGATTGGAAAGTTGATCCAAATCCGTTAGTCGGTGATGACATTAACTCAAAAAGGTTAAAAGAAATTGGAGAAGAAGGTGTTCTTGCTATGATTTGTGACTCAACAAACGTACTTAGTGCTGGAAGGTCAGGTTCAGAGTTGGAAGTAAGAAAAAATCTTCTAAATATAATGAGCAGATTAAAAAAAAGGATTATTATCACCTCTTTTGCATCAAATGTTGCAAGAATGGAAACAGCCTTCTATTGCGCCGAAAAAACTGGCCGTCAAATTTCTTTGGTCGGTAGATCAATGCATAGGATATATAAAGCTGCAAGACAATGCGGGTATCTTAAAAATACCATTGAGCCAATAGACTCTAGAGAGGCAAAAAATTTTTCAAGAGATAAGATTGTTTACTTATGCACTGGAAGTCAAGGAGAACCTATGGGGGCTATGATGAGAATTTCAAATTTTACCCATCCAGATATTTTTATTGAGAGAGGAGATGCTGTAATTTTTTCATCTAAGATTATTCCAGGAAATGAAAAAAAACTTTTTAAATTACATAATCAGCTTGTAAAAGAGGGGATTGAGGTAATATCTGAGGAAACTGATTTCATACATGTTTCCGGTCATCCTAATCGGGAAGATCTTAAGGATATGTATAATTGGGTTAAACCTAAATGCGTAATACCAGTACATGGGGAACATAGACATATGATTGAACACATAAATTTCGCTAGAGAAATGCAGGTTCCCTACCCAGTTCAGGTAGAGAATGGTGATATAGTCAGATTATCACCAGGTCAATTTCCAGAAGTTTATGATAAAGCACCAAGTGGCAGACTTTATTTGGATGGAAATGTAAGTGTTGAGGAAGATTCTCAATCAATTAGAGATAGAAAAAGTTTAAGTTCAAATGGTTTTTTAGAGATCACAATTTTAATTACACCAAAGGGCAATATTCATAATAGTCCTATTACGACTTTTAGAGGTTTACCAGTCCATGAAAAAGAAGAATTCAGATATGGACTAGAGGAGGAGATAGAAAAAACTACTAGATCATTTAAACTTGGAAATAAACAGCAAGAAAACAATTTAATTGATGCATTAAAGATTGCTTGTAGGAAATTTACAAAAGAAAAAACAGGCAAAAAACCATTTACCAATATCAATTTAATTAAGATTTAATGAGTCCAACTGGATTAGCAATAATTTATATAATTATCTGGTGGATAGTTTTTTTTGCAATTTTACCAATCGATGTAGAGAGAAAAAAAATTGTTAAAGTTGAGGGTGAGGATCCTGGATCACCCGAAAATCCAAAAATGATTAAAAAATTCCTTTATTGTACAGTAATTACAACAGTTTTATTCATCATAATATATTTATTAATGAAATTTGAATATTTGAATTTAAGAAATATAATCACTTAATGTATATTTCAAAATCTTTTATTCCTATATTAAAAAATAATCCTTCAGAAGCAAAAATAAAGTCTCACCAATTGATGTTGAGGGTTGGAATGATTAAACAATCTTCAGCAGGAATTTACTCATGGCTTCCCTTAGGTTTCAAGATAATGAAAAAGATCGAAAAAATAGTTAGAGAAGAACAAAATTTAATTGGTGCTCAGGAAATTTTGATGCCCACGATACAGTCAAGTGAAATATGGAAGGAAAGTGGGAGATATGAAGATTATGGTGAAGAAATGTTAAGAATCAAAGATCGTCAAAATCGAGAAATGCTTTATGGGCCAACTAATGAGGAATTGGTAACAGATATATTTAGGTCCTCAGTTAAATCTTACAAATCTCTTCCACAGCTTTTATATCATATTCAGTGGAAGTTTAGAGATGAAATTAGACCAAGATTTGGAATTATGAGATGTAGAGAATTTTATATGAAAGATGCTTACTCATTTGATATTTCTGATGAAGATGCATTATTTTCATATAATAAATTTTTTTTATCTTATCTGAATACTTTTAAAAGATTAGATTTAAAAGCTATTCCGATGGCTGCAGACACGGGTCCAATT
>CACJFJ010000027.1 GCA_902592675.1 uncultured Pelagibacteraceae bacterium | reverse complement strand
AGAATTTGAGGATCATTTATAAGTGCTCTAGCGATAGAAACTCTTTGTTTTTCCCCTCCAGATAATTGAGATGGAAAATGATCTGATCTGTTGGAAAGACCAACTTTTTTAAGAAGAACTTTAGCTTTTGAAATTGAAAAATCTTTATTATTTCCCGCAGCAAGACTTGGTAGATAAATATTTTCCAAGGACGTAAAATCAGGCAGAAGATTATCTTGTTGATAAATAATTCCAATCTTCTTTGCCCTTAAAATATCATTTTTATCAGTATTATTATGATTTATAATTTTGTTATCAATTATTATTGACCCAGTAGTTGGCCTATCTATTAAAGAAAGTAGATTTAATAAAGTTGATTTTCCTGAACCAGATGGTCCCATTAAAGAATAAATCTTTCCTTTCCTAAAGTTATAAGAAATTTTTTTTAAAACTTTAATTCTTTTTAAATTCACAAAATTTTTATTAATATTTATTAGCTTTATAAGGTTATTCATATTTAAGAGCTTTGATTGGATCTAATTTGGCAGCTTTAAGTGCTGGAAAAATTGAAACTATAATTGTAATCGTAATAGAGCAAACAGAAATAATAAAAATTGATGTTGGATTAATTTCAGAAGGCATAGTGCTCAAAAAATAAATTTCCTCTGGAAATAAATTTATGTCAAAAATTTTACTTAAGAATGTTCTTATATTTTCGACATAAATTGAAAAAGCAACTCCTAAAAAAATTCCAAAAATCGTGGCAGAAGTCCCGATAATAGTTCCTATTAAAAAAAATATCTTAATAATTGACTTATTTAAAACTCCTATTGATTTTAAAATTGCTATTTCCTTAGTTTTATTTTTAACAAGTATTGTCAAACCCGAGATTATATTAAAAGCAGCAACAATAATAATTAATGATAAAATAATAAACATTACATTTCTTTCAACTTTTAATGCTGAAAATAATGAACTGTTCATATCTGACCAGCTGTAAACAAATTCGTTTGGAAATATTTTTTGGACAATTGTTTTTTGGTTCTCAATTTTTTGTGGGTTTTTTAGGTAAATTTCTAAATTTCTTTTTTCTGGACTTAAATCAAAAAAATCTTCTAATGTTTCTAAGTTTATAAAAGCAACACTATTATCAAAATCTATCAAACCACTTTCGAAAAGTGAAACAACTGTAAAGGTTTTTTGTTTTGGTAAATTACCTATAATTGTTCCTAGCCCTGAAGAGGACATAATAGATATATTGTCACCAATTTTGATGCCAAGAGCAAAACTAAGCTCTTTTCCCACTGAAATTTGATTTTTTGAAAGTTTATTTTTATCTCCTAAAAAATTTCCATTATTTATGATCTCCAATTCACCAAAATCTTTTTTTGAGTATCCGCGAAGTATTATTCCCTTAGAGTTATCACTTCTGATAATAATGGCTTCGTCTGAGTTACTGTAAATTAAATTTTTTGAAATCATATTAAGATTGGTCTTTTTTTCGCTATTAATTTTTATATTATTTTCGTAGGGTTTAACTGTAATATGTGCATTAAAGCCAACAATTTTATTAATTAACTCTCCTCTAAAACCATTCATTACTGACATAACAATTATTAAGACTGCAACTCCAAGGCTTATTCCAATAAAAGAAAAGATAGAGATAACATTCAGGAAGCCGTCTGTTTTTCTGGCTTTTAAAAATCTTAAAGTAATCTCTTTTTCTAAAGTAGAAATCAATATTTGTATGAACCTTTTCTTGCTTTTATAGTTTTGATGATTTTATTTATGTTTACTTTTTCTGTTTCTTTACCAATTTCTTTAAATTCTACTAAATCCCCATCACTTTGATTTCCAATAATAGCTTGAAAAGGTGCACCAATTAAATTCATTTTTTTTATCTTTGATGAAAAATTTTCATCTGTGTCCTCAATAATAGCTTCAATACCATTTTTTTCTAATTCTAAGCTAATTTTTTTTGCTTTATTTAAAGAAGAATTATCATTTTTATTTATCATAACAATTATTGAAATATCATAAGGAGCAATAGATATTGGCCATTTCATGACTTCATTTTTTTCATCATATTTAGCTTCTATAATTGCCCCTACCAATCTTGATACCCCTATTCCATATGAACCCATTTTAACAAAATCTTTTTTGCCTCCAGGTAAATCAACAGAAGCTCCCATAGGTTTAGAATATTTATCACCAAAATAAAAAATGTGACCAACTTCTATACCCTTTGTTTTTAAT
>CACJFJ010000026.1 GCA_902592675.1 uncultured Pelagibacteraceae bacterium | reverse complement strand
AACTGTAAAAAATTCTGATAGACCAATAATTATTTTTCCTCAGGCAACCAGAGTTTTACCTGATGAGAGGCCTCCTTTTAAAAAAGGAGCTGCTCGAATTTATGAAAAATTGAAAATTAGCTGTCAACCTGTTGCGATAAACTCTGGAAATGTTTGGCCTAAAAAAGGGAGGAAAAATTCAAATAAGATTATTACAGTTTCTGTACTCAAACCAATTAGTTTTGGACTTTCTAAAGAAGACTTTATTATAAATCTGGAAAAAAATATTTACTCTGAGCTTGATTTAATCACTTAACCCTTCATCGGCATAACCACAAATATACTATCAAAATCACTAGGGTCTTTTATAAGAACTGGAGATCCAGTGTCATTAAAAAATAATTCTATGATATCGCCATCCAACTGAGACGCAACATCAATTAAATATTTAGAGTTAAAGCTTATTTCTAAATCATAATTAAATTTTGCTGATAATGTCTCCTTTCCATCTCCACTATTTGTGTTATTCACAGATAAATTAAGAGTATCTTTAGTAAGGTTAAATTTAACTCCATCTTTTTTATCTAATGACACTGATGCAACTCTATCCACAGAGTCCAAAAACAATTTCAGATCTATTTGAAGTTTTTTTTGATTATTTTTAGGAATTACTTGAATATAATTAGGAAATTTTCCATCAATCAGTTTTGAAATTAAAATACTTTTGTTTAATTCAAATTTAATTTTAGACTTAATATTAGAAATCTTAACCTCTCCTTCGTAATTATCTAACAATGAGCACAATTGAAAAATGGTTTTTTTTGGGAGAATTATTGGATCAAAACTAACTTTTTTTTCTAGCCTTATTTTAGATATGGACATTCTGTGACTATCAGTTGCTACCGCAGTAAGATAATTTTTGTCCTCATATTCAGTTTGGTGAATATATATTCCACTTAAATAATGTCTAGTCTCATCGTTCGAAACTGAAAATTTGCACTTATTAAGTAACTTAAGGAGTTGTTTTGAATTTATAGAAAATTCATTTTCATTAAAATTCTCATTTGTGATTGGAAATTCTGAAGCACTGATGCAATTTAAGTTAAAAATAGACTTTTCTGACTCGAGGTGTAACTTGCTAGCATTTGTAAGTGTTAAGTTAATTTTTTTGCCTGAGGAAAATTTTCTTACAATATCATACATTATTGATGAGGTTGTAGTAGTTTTTCCTTCCTCTAGAATTTCAATATTATCAACCTCATGAATAAATATTAAATCCAAATCAGTTGCGGTAATTACTAATTTTGAGTTATGTACATCCAGTAATATATTTGACAAAATTGGTAGTGTGCTTCTTTTCTCTATGACACCCTGACAATAATTCAATGCTTGTTGAAGGTCTTGTTGATTAACATTAAATTTCATTTTCTTTATTATTATATAATATTTGATTTTTTAATTTATCTATATTTTCAACCATTATGGGGTCTTTTTCTTTTAATTTTTCAATTGTTTTAACAGAATGAATTATGGTTGTGTGATCTCTATTTGAAAATTCACGCCCGATCTCTGGTAGAGATTTTGAAGTCAATATCTTTGTCAAATATATTGCTGTTTGTCTTGGTCTTACTAAATATCTTGATCTTCGAGAGGAAAGCATTTCATTTTTACTTATCTTAAAAAATTTACAAACTAATGTCTGGATCAGGTCTATTGTCACTTTGTTCTCACCCAAACTTAATAAATCTTTTAAAATCACTTTTGTCTCAGACAAGCTTGGTGTTTTATTATAAATTCTTGCAAAAGATACTATTCTATTGATTGCACCGACAAGTTCTCTGACGCTGTTACTTATTTCTAAACTAATAAAATCTTGTATCTCTTTTGAAATCCTAGTTTGATCAGGATATAAAATATTTAATTCTAAAATTTTTTTTTCAATAATTTTTTTTCTCAATTCATGGTCAGGTTTTTGAATATCTACCACTAGACCCCCAGAAAATCTTGACTTAATTCTTTCTTGTATTCGTGTCAATTTATTAGGAGCTCTATCGGCAGAAACAATTATTTTTGAACCTTTATCAAGTAATGCATTAAAGGTATGGAAAAATTCTTCCTGCATAGCCTCTTTTCCATTCATAAATTGAATGTCATCAATTAATAAAATATCTGTATTTCTAAAATATTCTTTAAACTTAACCATATCGTTGGCTTTTATTGATTTAACAAACTGATACATAAAACGTTCAGCAGATATAAACATTACTTTGCTTTTATTTTTTAATTCTAAACCTATTGCGTTTAAAAGGTGTGTCTTGCCTAAACCGACCCCACCATAAATGTAAAGCGGATTATAGTTTGATAAATTTTCAGAAACTTTAAGTGATGCTTCATATGCGAGTTTATTTGGTAATCCTGTGATAAAATTTTCAAATCTTTTATTGGGATCTATTCTATTATATTGAAGAAAAGAATCTTTTAAAAAAGAAACATTCTCATCATTTTTCAATGGTTTTATATTATCGTTTTTG
>CACJFJ010000025.1 GCA_902592675.1 uncultured Pelagibacteraceae bacterium | reverse complement strand
TTCTTAGTTGATGTTTTCTTCCTGTTATTGGACTCATTTTAATTAATGTGGATCTTGAATTTTTATCTAAAACTTTAAATAAAGTTTTAGCTTTTTCAAAAATTTTTTTTCCATTTTCAATACGAACTAGATCATCATTCCATTCACCCGAATTCTTTTCTATCTCACCATGACAAATAGCCAAATATGTTTTGTGTATTTTTCTTAATCTGAAAAGCGTTGTTAATAATTGAGCAGTCTCTCTATTTTTAGCCATTATAAAAACACCCGATGTATCTTTATCTAGTCTATGAACTGAAAAAGGTCTTATACCAGAAAAAATTTCACTTTTAGAAAATATATCAACAAGATTTTTTTTTGATTTCGTGCCTCCTTGAACAGAGATGCCTGAACTTTTGTTTAGGACTATAAAATCATCATTATTATCAATAATAAGTTTCTCATTCGACTTTATTACCTCTTTTGATGGATTAAATTTATCTTTTTTTTGATAAATTTTTTCTTTAAAATTGAAATTAAATAAATCTATTCTGTCATTAGTGCTAACTTTAAATGAACTTTTTACTTTTTTTTTATTAAGTTTAATTTTGCCAGATCTCAAATTTTTCTCAATTAAACTTTGAGGAATTTTACCTAGTTTATTTCTTAGCAACCTATCCAGTCGCATGTTATTGCTATTAATGTCAACGGTAAAACTTTTAATCATTATTTTATTTTAATGATATTAAGCTGTGGCTATTTTTTTTTCGTCTTTTTTCTCTACTTTGCTTTGTGTCTCTTTTTTCTTTTTATCGACTTTTCTTGCCTCTATGTCCCGATCTACAAATTCAATAATTGCCATTGGAGCATTATCCCCATACCTAAAACCAGCTTTAATTATTCTAGTATAACCACCATTTCTTTTTTCGTATCTTTTTGAAAGTGTTTTTTTAACTTTATTTGCAGATTTTGGGTCCTGTAGTTGAGAAACTAACAACTTAGTAGTCTGTAATGTATCTTTTTTGCCTAACGTTATAATTTTATCAGCCTTAGGCTTTAAAAATTTTGCTTTAGGGAGCGTTGTTTTTATCTGTTCATATTTTATTAAAGAATTTAGCATATTTTTAAGTAAAGCTTTTCTGTGCTCAGAAGTCCTGTTCAGTTTTTTATTAGCCATTCCGTGTCTCATTATTATATTCCTTCCTCCAATTTCTTAGACATTTCAGCTATATTATCAGGGGGCCAATTAGGTATTTCCATACCAAGATATAATGACATTCCAGTTAAAACTTCTTTAATTTCATTTAATGACTTTCTTCCGAAATTAGGTGTTCTTAACATTTCACCTTCAGATTTTTGAACTAAATCTCCAATATAAATAATATTATCATTTTTTAAACAATTCATTGATCTTACAGATAGTTCAAGTTCATCTACTTTTCTTAATAAGTTTTTATTAAATTCTGGTTCAGATGAAACCTCTTTTACTGGAGCCTCAACTGGTTCATCAAAATTGATAAACATTTTTAATTGATCTTGGAATATTCTAGCTGAATATGCCACTGCATCTTCGGCTGAAATAGATCCATTAGTCTCTACTTCCATAGTGAGTTTATCGTAATCTAAAGCTTTTCCTTCTCTTGCTGTACTCACAGAATATGAAACTTTTTTTACAGGACTGTAAAGTGAGTCAATAGCTATTAGTCCTAATGGAGGCTCCTCTGGTTTATTTAGTTCAGCAGGAACATAACCTTTTCCAGTATTAACATTCATTTCCATGTGAAAATTTGTATTTTCATCTAAATTACAAATAACCAGGTCTGGATTTAGTATTTCAACATCCGCAACAGGAGTAATATCAGAGGCTTTAATTTCTCCAGGACCTTTTGCATCAAGAACAAGTCTTTTAGAAACTTCAGATGAGCTTTTTAGTGCCAAAGATTTTACGTTTAGAACGATATCAGTAACGTCTTCTCTAACACCCTTTATAGAGGTAAATTCATGTAAAACTCCATCAATTTGAATTGAAGTTACTGCAGTTCCTCTAATAGAAGAAAGAAGAATTCTTCTAAGAGAATTTCCTAAGGTTAAACCATAACCCTTCTCTAATGGCTCAGCTATTATTGTTGCGTGTGTTAAATCATCACTCATTTTAACATCAAGTTTTGATGGCTTTATTAATGATTTCCAATTTTTAATATTTACATTTTCAGTTTCCATTAAACCCTCCTTTTTTTTGGTGGTCTCGTACCATTATGTGGCATTGGTGTAGTATCTTTTATTGATAAAATTTTAAAACCTCTAGCTTGAAGTGCTCTAAGAGCTGTTTCTCTCCCAGATCCAGGACCTTTTACTTCAACAGACAATGTTTTCATACCGTATTCGAGCGCTTTCGAAGCAGCTGCGTCTGCAGCTATTTGTGCGGCATAAGGAGTTGATTTTCTTGAACCCTTAAATCCTTTTTGTCCAGCTGATGCCCATGATATTACATTTCCATTTGTGTCAGCTATTGAAATAATTGTGTTATTAAAAGTCGATTGAACAA
>CACJFJ010000024.1 GCA_902592675.1 uncultured Pelagibacteraceae bacterium | reverse complement strand
TCATAAAAAGAGGAAGATTTGAGACTTTCAAAGAAACTTTTTTGCGAAATAAAAGCGATGTTTATTTTTCAAAAAAAAATAAAATTAAACTTATATATTTATTGATTTTTTTTATAATAATTTCTCTTAAATTTCTTTCATTAGATCTTCCAGATTACAAGTTGGATTTGTTTCATGAAGGACAACTCCTGTCTGATCCCAAGATTAGAATTTTTTTCATAAATTTGATTATTTTTGATTATAACATTTGATATAGATCAATTTTGAATATAATCAAATGCAATGATTAAAAATGTTTTCTTTTGGGGCGCAAAATACAAAGCAGGGATAGTTTACGACCTGATTAATAACAATAAAATTACGAAAAATACAAAAAATTTATCATTAAAATATATATTTGACCCTAATCTAGAAAAGCCTTTATTTAGCTCAAAAGCATTGTTCACTAATAAAAAAGAAAAACTTAATGATTTTTTAAAAAAGTCAGAATTTTTTGTTACATGCATCGGTAGCGAATATGGTGAAGCTAGGTATCTTATTTCCAAAGAATTAGAAAAAAAAAAACTTAAACCTTTAGAAATCATTAGTAAAAATGCGTATATTGATAATAAAAAATTAATTGGAAAAGGGTCTCAATTGTTCCCTGGATCTGTTATTCACTTTAAAGCAAAAATAGGTGATTATTGTATTCTCAATACATGTTCAATCTTAGAACATGACTGCGAAATTGGAAATGGTGTTCATTTGATGCCAGGTTCAGTTGTTGGAGGAAATGTCCGAATTGGCAATTTTGTAACTGTTGGTCTCAATGCAACAATAATGCCTAAAGTAAATATTGGTGATGGAGCCTTCATCGGCGCAGGTGCTGTAGTTACAAAAGATGTTGGTAGGAATGAGATAGTCATTGGTAATCCAGCAAAGTTTTTAAAACTTTCAAACCATAAAGTAGATTTAAGTTTTTTTGAATAGGTTTTAATGAAAATTCATTTAGCCACTTTTTATAGCTCTGATTTAGAGAGATCAGCAATTAGATTTAAAAAGCAAGCCTTAGAGATGAACACGTATGATCATATTCATATTTTTAATCAAAGCGATTTGAACGATGATTTTAAAAATTATATAAAACAACTTTTAAAAAATGGAAAGAAAAGAGGTTACGGTCACTGGGTTTGGCAAACTTATATTCATCAGGTTGTTTTTTCAAAAATGAGTGATGGAGATATATATCATTGGTGTGATGTTGGCTGCCATTTTAACAAAAATGGAATCAAACGTCTTAAGGATTATATTAAGATGGTATCAAGTGATAACAAAGGTTTTCTATTTTTTTCTTATAAAAAACCAAATCTGAATAAAGAATTTGAGCGATATATATTTCCAAGTAATTATGAATATCAATATACTAAAACTGATCTTTTTAATCATTTCAATTTATCACCAAATGATGAAATTGCTAAATCCCCACAGGTATGGGGAGGGTCTTTCTTTTTAAAAAAGACACCTTTTTCGATAGATTTAATAAAAGAACATTATGAAATCACAAGAAATAGATATGATTTAATAGATGATGATGAAAAAAAATTTATTGAAAAAAAACACGATGGATTTATTGCTCACCGTCACTCTCAAAGTGTTCTTTCTATTTTAGCAAAAAAAGCTAATTGTGAATTTTTATCAGCTTATGAATCTGAATGGGCTTTAGATAATAATGGACAAAGGACTTTTGACCATCTTCAAGATTTTCCAATCATAGCGAAAAGAGATAAAAAGAAAAATATATTTCGTAGATTTTTTGATAGACAAAAAAAGACTTATAATCGAATGAAAAGAAAATTTTTTTCTTAAAAACTCAAACTTTTTTTTTTGCGACGATTTTCATTTGATCTCCATTCATTAAATCCAGAAGACAAAAAAGAAATTCTTTTATTCTTAATTTAAAGTTTTTTAAATCAAAAATTATAAGATCTTTTAATAATTTGAAAGGAAGTTTTACAAAGTTTTTTAGCAATCTTTTTGGACTAACTAATGAAAAGTTTTCAATATATATTAAGGTAAAGTTTGTTTTTTCTAGAGACATTTCTATAGATTTTTTGGAAAAAAAATTTAAATGTGCAAGGGGGACAACCATGTCCCATTTATTGTTTAAAATTTTTGATTTAAAAGAGTCAGAATTAGGGAAAGTTAAGAATAACATTCCATTTTTTTTTAATTTTAAATTGATATTTTTTAAAAATTTAACTGGGTCAACTGTGTGCTCGATAACATCAAGTGCAACAGCTATATCTTTTGTTGAGTTTTCTATAAGATTGATATTCTCTCTAATGCCAGGTGCATTTATAAATGGTTGTAATTCTAATCCTTCACAAATCCATTTTTTTTCATAAAAAGTTTTATACAACCTACACAAACCAGGACCAACTTCAAAATATTTTCCTTGATGATTGATATTCAAAAAATTTAATATCCAGTGCGTCCTATACGGTAAAACTTTGTTAAAGCCTTTTAACCTAAAATTTTCCTTTTCACCTTCCTCCCGAGGATTATGTCCAAAAACATATTTAGAATTGTTGCTGTAAAGTTCATGAAGATACTCTTCATTTGGAAATTCAGATAAAAATTTATGGCCACAGTTTTTACATTCTTTTAATGAAAATATATTGTTTAATTCAATGTGCTTTGAGTTTATTTCATTTCTATC
>CACJFJ010000023.1 GCA_902592675.1 uncultured Pelagibacteraceae bacterium | reverse complement strand
CATAAATATTCCTATTTGTCTATGGGACGAAAGATTATCAACAGTTGGTGCATTTAACCTGTCTAGTCAATTAGATATTAATGTGAGTAAAAGAGAAAAGAAAATCGATGAAAATGCTGCTGCTTTTATATTACAAGGGGCAATAGATTTTTTAAATAATTAATACTTGCTATTGTAGACGTTTATAGTTATAGAGTTGGTTTTAATGGCAATTAAAACAAATAAAGCTATTAAAATTTCCCAAAAACATTTGTTAGGTATCCAAGATTTATCAATCAATGATGTTAATTTGATACTTGATGAAGCTCACACATTTATAAAAGTTAATCAAAGCAAAAATAAAAAGATAGATGTATTAAGTGGAAAGACTCAAATCAATTTATTCTTTGAACCTTCTACTAGAACTCAAAGTTCATTTGAGTTGGCTGGTAAAAGACTTGGAGCGGACGTTATGTCAATGAATATAAGTAACTCTGCAATTAAAAAAGGTGAAACATTAATCGATACAGCTATGACTTTAAATGCGATGCATCCAGATATTATTGTAATAAGGCATCAAGACTCTGGTGCATGTAATTTGCTATCACAAAAAGTAAATTGTGCTGTTTTAAATGCAGGTGATGGAAGAAGAGAGCACCCTACTCAAGCTTTATTAGATGCTTTAACAATCATTACTCGAAAAAATAAAATTGAAGGTTTAAAAATTGCAATATGTGGTGACATACTCCACTCAAGAGTAGCAAGATCCAATATTTATTTACTAAACATGTTAGGAGCTGAAGTAAATATAATTGCTCCAACTAATCTTATGCCAAAAGAAATTGAAAAGTTTGGTGTTAATACTTTTACTGATATGAAAAAAGGTTTGAAAGATTGTGATATAGTTATGATGTTAAGACTTCAAAATGAAAGAATGACTAGCTCATATCTTTCATCAAACAGAGAATATTATGAATATTATGGTTTAACACCGGATAAATTAGAACATGCTAAATCTGATGCATTAATTATGCACCCCGGCCCAATGAACAGAGGCATAGAAATAGATACAATATTGGCAGATGACATAAATAAGAGCGTAATTAAAGAACAAGTTGAACTTGGTGTTGCTGTAAGAATGGCTTGTTTAAAAATATTTTGTACATAATGAAAAAACAATATTTTATAAACGCTAACATAATCGACCCTCATAATTCAATTAATGAAGTTGGAGGTTTGATTATAAATGAAGAGGGTAAAATCGAAGCCATAGGAAAAAAAGTTAACACAAACAATTTACCAAGCAGAGAAAAGCCAATTGACTTAAAAGGAAAGTATATTTTTCCAGGTTTAGTGGATATGAGGGTTTTTGTTGGTGAACCAGGATATGAATACAAAGAAAACTTTCGAACCTTAAGTAATGCGGCATTATCTGGTGGAGTTACATCGGTAGTTACGATGCCAAATACTGATCCAATTATCGATAATGTATCTATAGTAGATTTTTTAAAAAGAAGAGGAAGAGACAAATCAAAAATAAATATTTTTCCATCTGCCTCTCTTACTAAAAATATTGAAGGTACCAACATGACAGAGTTTGGTCTTTTACAAGCTAAAGGGATAATTGCTTTCACTGATGGAATAAAAACAATTCAAAATCCTAGATTAATGTCAAGAATAATGAACTCAGCTAAAGATTTAGGTTGTCTGATAATGCAACACGCTGAGGACTTCGAACTTGCAAAGAATGGTATGATAAATTCTGGAATAATTGCATCTAAATTGGGATTATCAGGCATACCAGAAATCGCAGAAAGAATTTTGATCGAACGAGATTTAACATTACTAGAGAAAGTTAAATGTAGATATCACATATCACAATTATCATCACAAAAATCAGTTGAAGTTATCAAATATAGGAAAGAAATTGTCAAATTTACCTCAGGGGTTTCAATTAACAATCTGTCATTAAATGAAAATGACATTGGAGATTTTCGAACTTTTTTAAAGTTATCTCCCCCTTTAAGAAGAGAGGAGGACAGATTGGCTTTAGTGCAAGGATTAAAAGATGGTTTGATTGATGTAATTGTATCAGATCATAAACCTGAAGATGAAGAGTCAAAAAGATTAACTTTTGCTCAAGCTGCTACCGGTGCTTCTGGTATTGAAACACTCTTATCTTTAAGTTTAGAGTTATACCACAATGGATCAATCAAACTCGAAACAATCATTAAAGCTCTAACATCTAATCCAGCAAAAATTCTCAAAATAGACAAAGGGAATCTTTCTATAGGAAATGATGCAGATCTATGTATAGTTGATATTGATAAACCATGGATTGTAAAAAAAGATAAATTAATCTCAAAATCAAAAAATACTTCAATAGAAGATAAAAAACTTCAAGGTAAAGTTACAAATACATTTGTAAAAGGAAAAGAATTATTTAAGCTATAGAATGGATATTTTTTTTATTGGTATAATTTGTTACCTCATGGGCTCCATACCATTTGGTTTAATACTAACAAAAATCTTTTTAAAAAAAGATATTAGAGAAATTGGTTCAGGAAACATTGGAGCCACTAATGCCCTGAGAACTGGGAATAAAAAAATAGGTTACTCAACATTGGCACTAGATATTTTGAAGGCTGTAGCTCCTGTCGTTTATGTAAAAATTTTTTATCAAGATTTTTTATATATTGCTTCTTTGTGTGCTTTTTTAGGTCATGTTTTTCCAATTTGGTTAAAGTTCAAAGGTGGAAAAGGTGTTGCAACTTATGTTGGAATTTTATTTGCAATAAATATTTATTTTGGAATTATTTTTACTATTTCTTGGTTTGTAACCTTTTTCATTTCTAAATATTCTTCA
>CACJFJ010000022.1 GCA_902592675.1 uncultured Pelagibacteraceae bacterium | reverse complement strand
TATTATATAACAACAATGAATGAAAATTATCCTCATCCAGCAATGCCAACAGGTAAATCATGTGAAGAAGGAATTCTCAAAGGAATGTATAAGTTGAAAGAATTTAACAAATACAAAAAAACCAAAATTCAATTCTTAGGATCTGGCACAATTTTAAGAGAAATGATAGCTGGTGCAGAAATTTTACAAAAGGAATATCAGATCGATAGTGAGATTTGGAGTGTAACTAGTTTTAATGAATTAAGAAGAGATGGTTTAGAGGTTGAAAGATATAACTTATTAAACCCTGAAAAAGAACCGAAAAAATCATACGTCGAAAGTTGTTTAGGTAAAACGGAAGGTCCTATCTTGGCTGCATCTGATTATATGAGAATGAATTCAGATCAAATTCGACCTTATGTGAATAAGAGTTTTTATTCATTAGGAACTGATGGATTTGGCCGAAGTGATACAAGAAAAAATCTAAGAAAGTTTTTTGAAGTTGATAAGGAGCATGTTGTTGTTTATGGACTAAGTGTATTAGCTAAAGAGCAACTAATAGCGTCTAAGTACGCACAAGAGGCAATAAAGAAATATAAAATTGATAAAGATAAACCAATGCCAACAAAATTATAATGTCAAAGAAAGATATAAAAGTTCCAAATATTGGTGAATTTAAAGATGTTGAAATAATTGAAGTTTTAGTAGAAAAAAATCAAAAAATAAAAAAAAATGATCCACTTATAACTATTGAAAGTGATAAATCGAGTGTTGAAATACCATCACCAGATGATGGTATTATAATTAATCTAAATGTAAAAATTGGAGATAAAGTATCGGAAGGTGATAGAATTATAGAAATTGAAACAGAGGAGGAAAGAGACCGAGAGAATAAGGAGTTACCAAAAAAACAAACACCTAATGATCAAAAAAAGATTGATCTTAAAAACAATAAAGAATTCAAAAGTTCAACAATTAAAAATTTTTCCTCAATAGCTTCTGCATCACCAAAAGTAAGAAAATTTGCTAGAGAGCTTGGATTAGATATCAATAAAGTACCTGGTAGTGAAAGACAAGGTAGAGTAACTGAAAGTGATGTGAAGTTATTTGTTGCAAATAAATCTGATAAAAGTTTAAAAGTTCAAAACATAACTGAACAGAGGACCGATCAAGAATACTCACACTCTGAGTTCGGAGAAGTAGATATTAAAGATATTCCTAGAGTTAAAAAGCTATCATCCAAATATTTGATAAACTCTTGGTCAAAAATCCCACATGTTACTAATCATGATGAAGCCGATATAACTGAATTAGAGGAATTTAGAACTTCTCTAACAGATATATATACTGGAGAGAAAAAAAAGATTACTCCATTGGCTTTCATTGTGAAAGCATTAACATCATCATTAAAAAAATTTCCAAATTTTAATACATCAATTGATGATATTGAAAATGGTAAAATGACTGTTAAAAGATATTATCACATTGGTATAGCAGTAGATACTCCGCATGGTTTGATGGTTCCAAAGTTAAGAAATGCTGATAATAAAAATATTTCTTTAATAAGCAAAGAATTAAAAAAAATTAGTCAGGAGTGCAGAGATCTTAAAATAGATAAAAAAGAGTTGTTTGGAGGTTCTATGACCATAACTAGCCTTGGGGGGATTGGAGGATCTTTTTTCACTCCAATTATAAATTATCCTGAGGTTGCTATTTTAGGGGTAGGCAGAGCAGAAAAAAAACAAGTATTTATTGATGGAAAATTTGTTACGCGTACTATGCTGCCACTTTCCTTATCTTATGATCACAGAATTATAGACGGGGCGGAAGCAGCTCGTTTTAATAATGATTTAAAAGAAAACCTTGGTAAAAATTTTGCATATAAGTTAGCTGTTTGATTTAAATTATGTCTAAGAGCGTCTCATTATTAAGTGCTTTATTATGCACATTTATTTGGGGGACTACATTTATTGCTCAAGACACTGGTATGGATAATATAGGTCCATTTACATTTAATGCTGTCAGATTTTTTGTAGGTTTTACTGCAATTCTTCCACTAGCATTATTATTTGAAACTAAAAAACTTAAATTAGAGTTTAAAATTGGCTATCAATCTTTTTTTATTCTATCTTTTTTAATTGGATTATCACTATTTTTAGGCTCAGCGTTGCAGCAAGTGGCTCTACTTTATACAGATGTAGCCAACGCTGCATTCTTTACAATCTTTTATGTGCCTATGGTACCGATTATAATTTTTATGTTTAAGAGAGACTCATTACATTGGAGTGTATGGCCTTCTGTGATTTTATGCTTAATTGGTGGATATCTTTTAACAAATTTTTATGACGCTACGGTAAGACTTGGAGATACATTGGTTATTCTTGGTGCATTATTCTGGAGTACACATATTATATTCACCGGTATGATAGTTAAAACATATAACTTACCCTTAACATTAGGTGCCATCCAAACTTTATTGGTAGCTTTATTTTCTTTCATAATTAGTTTGTTTTATGAAGAATTTGTAATTGAAAATATCTTTAATGAGATAGACTCGATTCTTTATGCCGGAATCTTATCAGGAGGTTTTGCTTTTGTTTTACAAATTTATGCTCAAAAAAATATCACTCCTGCACCAGCTGCTATAATTTTTTCTTTAGAAGGTGTTTTTGCAACTATTGCAGCCTGGCTTTTATTAAGTCAAATTTTGGATTTTAATAATCTATTAGGGTGTTTTTTCATATTATGTGGTGTTTTAATTTCTCAATTATTACCTTTGATGAGTAAAAGAAGTTAAAAATAAATTACTGAGAATAAAACAAGAGCAATAAAAATTCTATAAATCACAAAGATGGTTAAAGAAAATTTTTTCACATATTTAATAAAATATTTTACTGTGATAAATGAAAAAATAAAGGATAAGGTAATTGCAATTAAAAGCAAATAATTTAATTCAGTAGATTGCTGTAATGCATCCATAAGACTTAAAAAACTTGCACCAGCTAAAGCAGGTATGGATAATAAAAAAGCAATTTTACTTGAATCAACTCTATTAAATTTTAGAAAACGAGCTGCTGTTAAAG
>CACJFJ010000021.1 GCA_902592675.1 uncultured Pelagibacteraceae bacterium | reverse complement strand
TAATGAGAGTTTTTTAAGAATTTGATTACATCTTTCAACTTGACTCGATAATAGTTGAATATCTTGTAGTACATCTTTTTGATCTTTAAATTGATGTAAAAGTTCCTGAGTAATAATCTTGATAGTAGATAAAGGTGTTCCAAGTGAGTGAGCTGCAGCTGCAGCTTGTCCACCTAGTGAGAGCATTTCGTGCTCCTTAGCCATCACCTCTTCCATTTTATTTAATGCCTCTTTACGAATTCTAGACTCTGAACCAAAAATAATTGCAAAGTAATTCAAGAAAACCAAAGCTATTATCAAAGAAACTGGTATTGAGTAATAATAATATTGATCCACATGGAAGTGATTGTTTAGAGGAGTCGGCAATTCATTAGAGAAAAAAGTTAAAAAAATTATTGTTATTATTGTAGTTAATACAAGCAATAAATTTGTTCTTAAACCAAGATTAGAGGACGCAAAAACGCTGGGAATAATAATAAATATAACGAATGGATTTACAATACCACCGGTAAGATAGATCAATGATCCAAGTTGAATTATATCTATGATCAAAAATACAGAAGACGATTTATCAGTTATTTGAGTTTTTGGGTAATAAACCGATAAATAGAAATTACTTAAAGCTCCGAAGAAAATTACCAAATTACAGAGAATAAAATCAAAATAAAAATCGAAGATGATGGAGAGGGTTATCCTAGTGAAATATTATCAAAGATAGGAGAGCCTTATTTAAAATCTACAAAAAAAGATGATACCGAAAAAATAGGATTGGGATTGGGTATATTTATAGGAAAAAATTTGCTTGAGAAAAATTTTGCTAAAATCAATTGCACTAACTCAAAAACAAGATCAGGTGCAGAAGTGACAATTACATGGAAAAATAAAGATTTATTTAAAATCTAATTAAGTTTATTTTTTCTATCAAAAAGTGAACTTAATTGAGAAATCATAACATCACCAAGTTCGTTAACATCAGTGATTTTTATCGCACGACTATAATATCTAGAAACATCATGGCCGATTCCGATAGCTAAAATTTCAAGATCTGTATTCAGTTCGATGAACTTTACTATCTTTTTCAAATGTTTTTCAAGAAAATCTCCAGAATTTACTGATAGTGTTGAATCATCCACAGGTGCTCCATCAGATATTACCATCAGAATTTTTCTCTCCTCTTTCCTTTTTTTTATTCTATTAAATGCCCAAGTAATAGCTTCGCCGTCTATATTCTCTTTTAACAATCCCTCCTTAAGCATCAATCCCAGATTATTTTTTGCTTGCCTCCATTGTGTATCTGCACTTTTATAAATTATATGCCTTAAATCATTTAACCTTCCTGGTGTTTTAGGCTTACCTTTTCTGTTCCAATCCTCTCTGCTTTGACCGCCCTTCCAATTTTTTGTAGTGAACCCAAGAATTTCTACTTTTACTGAACATCTTTCCAGTGTTCTAGAAAGTATGTCAGCACAAATAGCGGCAATAGTGATGGGTCTGCCTCTCATAGATCCAGAATTATCGATCAAAAGAGTTACAATTGTATCTTTAAAATCTAAATCTTTCTCTTTTTTAAAAGAGAGAGAGTTGTATGGGTCCATTATTATTCTTGGCAACTTTGAGCTATCTAACAATCCTTCTTCTAGATCAAATTCCCAGGCTCTATTTTGTTTTGCTAATAATTGTCTTTGAAGTTTATTAGCAAGTTTTGTTATGACATCTTGAAAACCAACTAATTGTTGATCTAAAGTTTTTCTTAATTTTGTAGCATCATCTGCATTTTCTAAATTTTCAGCTTTTACTATCTCGTCAAATTTGCTTGTGAAAATTTTATATTCTAAATTAAATTCTTTAATATTTTTTTGAATTATTTGATCATTCTTTTGACTATCTGTGTTACCATCGACAATTTCTTCGTCTAATTTATAATCATTAATATTATAGTCAGATTCCAAACTTGATTGAGGCTCTTCTTTTTGATTAGGATCTCCCTTATCATTATTTTTCGCTTGTTTCGTCATCATTTGAAGGATTATTTGAACCATTATCTTGGTTTTCTTCTTTCATTTCTTCATTTTCTTCTGATTGAAAAAATTTTCATACTTTCTAAAATTTCTGAAAATTTAGATGAGTATTCGTTCTGAAACTCAAGGTTTTTCTTTAAAAATTCGGTATGTTTTTCAATTGCTTGATCGAATTCTTTCTCCCAAAAACCAAGCATTTTATTACTTAAAGAATTTAATTTAATATTATGAAATTTTTTAAGCATATAGATTTCAAAAGCTTCAGAAATTGGTACATCATCTTTGGTATTTAGCTGATCTTTTCTTTTTGAATTTATTAATTGATTATAATTTTCCTCAAGGTTTTTTTTTATTCCTTGTAACATTTTTCCTCCTAAGGACTCATACCTAATTTTTTCTGCTATAGAGTACAAAACTTTACAGGATGAGTTTAAGGGAGCATTTTTTTTGAATATATCACCATTTGAAAATTTTTTTTTTAGCGCAGCAGAGTCAGCCTCAGCTCTAGCTTTAATAAAATCTTTTTTCGAGCTTAAATTATCTATTTCAAAATTATCACTTTTATTTTGCCCTTTATCTTTCTCGGAATTTTCTATTTCTTCTAAATCATTAGAAATAACCCGGATTGTAGATGATAAGGCCTGTTTAAGCCTTTCTTTAAGATTTACATCTTTATTATTCATTTAGATTTGAATATTAACTAGAGACTCAGGCAAATCTTCTCCAAAACATCTTTGGTAGTATTCTGCAATTGTATTTTTTTCAATCTCATCACACTTGTTTAAAAATGTTACTCTAAATGCATAACCTATATCTTTGAATATCTCTGTGTTCTCAGCCCAATGCAGTACAGTCCTTGGACTCATAACTGTGGAAATATCTCCAGCTATAAATCCTTTTCTAGTAAGCGAAGCAACTTTAATCATATTAGATACCTTCTCTTTACCTTTAGAGTTATTTAAATTTTTGTTTTTTGATAATATTATATCCATTTCTTTTTCAAGACTTAAATAATTAAGAGTAGTAACTATATTCCACCTATCCATTTGACCTTGATTGATTTGTTGTGTCCCATGATATAAACCTGTGGTATCACCTAACCCAATAGTATTGGCTGTAGCAAATAATCTGAAAAATTTATTTTGCTTAATTACTTTATTTTTATCTAATAATGTAAAGTTACCTTCAGCTTCAAGAACCCTCTGAATTACAAACATGACATCTGGTCTACCAGCATCATATTCATCAAAAACTAATGCAACAGGATTTTGAATTGACCATGGTAGTATACCCTCATTAAATTGGGTTACTTGCTTACCCTCTTTAAGCACTATTGCGTCTTTGCCGATTAAATCAATTCTACTTACGTGGCTATCGAGGTTTACTCTTATACAGGGCCAATTTAATCTTGCAGCAATTTGCTCAATATGAGTGGATTTTCCAGTGCCGTGATAGCCCTGAACAAGCACTCTTTTATTAAACGCAAAACCAGAAATAATTGCAAGAGTTGTATCTTTGTCAAATTTGTAATTTTTATCTATTTCTGGAACATACTGATTTTTTTTTTGAAAAAGCATCAACTTCCATCTCAGAATCAAAACCAAAAGTTTGTTTAATAGATACTTTTATATCCGGCTGTATATTAAGTTCGGTTGTCAATTTTTTCTCTATATGTATTTTTTAATTGAGTATAAGCCAAAGTTATTAGTTTAAGCTTATCTTCATATTTCTTATTACCTGAATTCATATCAGGGTGAAATTTTTTGACAAGGATTTTGAATTTTTCCTGTATTTTTTCCCATTTTAATCCTACAGAAATACCAAGTATACTGAATGCTTTGATATCTTTATGATCAAATTTAAATTGACGCATGTGGTTAAACTCACTTTTAAACTTATCTTTATCAAGCTCATCTTTTAATGTGTTATTCCACAATACTTTAAAAAAATTATCTGAGGAACTGAAACTTTGAGTAGGTTTGTGCCAAATCATATCAGATTTTAAAAAATTTATAACTTGATCATCACTCATACCAGAAAAATAGTTCCAATTTTTGTTAAATTCCTTTACGTGTTCCAAACATAACATTCTAAATTTTTTACTATT
>CACJFJ010000020.1 GCA_902592675.1 uncultured Pelagibacteraceae bacterium | reverse complement strand
AATGATCAAATTGTGTCTTTATCCATTATTGATAATGATAAATCTCTAAAAAACGGAAAAAAAACAAAAGATCTTAAATCTGAACAAAAAGCAAAAGAGAAATTCATTTTATCAATTACAGAAAATGGATTTGGAAAAAAAACTCCACACATTGATTACAGAGTGACTAATCGTGGAGGGAAGGGTATCATCGGTATTGTTAACTCACCTAGAAACGGTAATATTTCATCTTCATTCCCAGTTTTCGATGGTGATGAAATTTTAATTTCTACAAATAAAGGAAGAGTAATTAGAGTTCCAGCTAAAGAAATTCGTACTGCAGGAAGAAATACACAGGGAGTAAGAATTATCAAATTATCTGGTGAAGAAAAGGTTGTATCTGCTGACAAAATTGACGATAATTTAGTTTAATGAATAAAGTTGCAATATATCCGGGTACTTTTGATCCGATTACATTTGGACATATTGATGTAATAAAAAAGGGTTTAAAATTATTTGACAAGATTGTAGTTGCAGTTTCAGATGTTGATAACAAAGATTATCTTTTTGGCTCGGATGAAAGAATTGAGATAATAAAAAAGGCTTTATTTTCTGATTTAAAACTCAACAAAAATAAAATTATTGTAATTTCATTTACATCATTAACTACTGATTTATGTAAAAAATACAAATCTAATTTTATCTTGAGAGGTTTAAGAGCTGTTTCAGATTTTGAGTATGAATTTCAGTTAGCGGGCATGAATAGAAAATTAAATAAAAGTATTGAAACTTTGTTTTTAATGTCTGACGTAGAGCATCAAATAATATCATCTAAATTTGTCAAAGAAATAATTAAATTAAAAGGGGATATAAGAAAATTTACAACCAAAAGTACTATTAAATTATTAAAAAGAAAATATGAATAAAATATTATTAAGTGCATTATTTTTCTTTTTTTTATCAATAAATCAATCAATGACAGAGGAGAATATTATGATTTTAAAATTAAAAGATGGCGATGTAAAAATTGAGTTATTTGAAGATGTTGCTCCAAACCATGTAAAAAGAATAAAAGAATTAGCAAATTCGGGAAAATACGATAATGTTGTTTTTCACAGAGTTATTGATGGATTTATGGCTCAAACAGGTGATGTAAAATTTGGAAATTCTTCAAATTCAGATTTTGATTTAAATAGAGCAGGGATGGGTGGATCGGATTTACCAAACCTGAATCAAGAATTCAATAGTCTGCCTCATGATAGAGGAACATTGTCTATGGCAAGATCATCTGATCCTAATAGTGCTAATAGTCAGTTTTTTATTTGTTTTAAACCTGCTCCATTTTTAGATAGACAATACACAGTTTTTGGTAAAGTCATTGAAGGCATGGAAAATGTCGATAAGATTAAAAGAGGTGATGAAAATAACAATGGTGCGGTTATTGATCCTGATAAGATTATTAGTTTTAAATCTTTATAATCTCTAAATGGCATTAAAAAATTTTGCCTTTGAAATTCAAAGCAAAGATAATTATGCAAGGAAAGGTTTAATCAAGACTCATCGCGGAAATATTCAAACCCCGGCATTTATGCCTGTTGGTACACAAGCAACAGTTAAAGCTTGCAAAATAGAAGATATCAAAAAGACTGGTTCAGAAATTATTTTAGGAAACACATATCATTTAATGATACGTCCAGGCGTTGAAAGAATTCAGCGTGTTGGAGGTTTACATCAATTTATGAACTGTGATATTCCAATACTAACTGACTCGGGTGGTTTTCAAGTAATGTCCCTTTCAAAATTAAATAAGATAGATCGAGTTAAAGGTGCAATTTTTAATTCACATATTGATGGTAAAAAATTTTATTTGAGTCCAGAAGAAAGCATACGAATCCAATTAGGTTTAAATTCTGACATCATCATGATAATGGATGAATGTCCAAAAAAAACTGAAGATTACAAATCAATTAAGGAGTCAATGAATCTATCTTTGCATTGGGCGGAGAGATCTAAAAAAGCGTTTGGAATTAATCCACATAAAGGTCTATTTGGTATAATTCAAGGAGGTCTTTTTAAAGATCTCAGAATAAAATCCTTAAATGAATTAATTAAGATTGGTTTTGATGGTTATGCAATTGGTGGACTGGCGGTTGGTGAAACTCAAATGGAGATGTTTAAAGTTTTGGACTTTATTAAGGATGAAATTCCGTCTGAAAAGCCACACTATTTAATGGGTGTTGGTACACCTTCAGATATTTTAGGAGCGGTAAAGAGAGGTATAGATATGTTCGATTGCGTATTACCAACTCGTTCAGGTAGAACAGGTTTAGCATTTACTTGGCAGGGAAGAGTAAATATTAAAAATAATAAGTATCAAAAAGATGATACACCATTGGATGAAAATTGTAATAACCTTGATTTAAATAAATATTCAAAAAATTATCTAAATCACTTATTTAATACTAATGAAATTTTAGGATCAATGATTCTAACATTACATAATATAAATTTTTATCAAGAATTGATGACGGCTATTAGAAAAAATATTGATAAAGGTACTTTTGATGAATTTCATGATAAATACATAGATAAGTTGTAAATAAGAAACTATTTGTCTCAGAAATTCCTATTTGAATTATTTCAATAAACCTATATATAATTCAACATTCATAGTATATGGGCCGTTAGCTCAGTTGGTAGAGCAATTCCCTTTTAAGGAATGGGTCGATGGTTCGAGTCCATCACGGCTCACCATGAATATTTTTTAAGAAATATTTATTGGTGGATAATCAAGAATAATTTCATTTGTCCATTCATTTATCTTTTTTATTCTATTTTCTGCAGACGGATGTGTACTCATGAATTCAGGTGGAGCTTTACCTTTGTTAAATTCTTTCATTCTTTGCCATATTTTTTTTGTTTCTCTAATATCATATCCTGATAAAGACGAGAATACCATTCCAAGAAAGTCAGCTTCACTCTCTTGTTTTCTATTAAATGGATTCATTATGCCTAGCTGAGATAATAAACCAACAGTATTCATGCCAGTAGCTCTATTTACTTGAGATAATTTTCCACCTGTAAAAATATCTATTAATTGTGTACTAGTGTTGAGTATGGCTCCACGACTGGCTCTTTCAACAGAATGTTTTGCAACAGCATGAGCAATCTCATGACCCATTACAGCAGCAAGGCCATCAATATTTTTTGTTACCTCTAAGATACCAGAGTAAACAGCAATTTTGCCACCAGGCATACACCAAGCATTTCTTACTTTCTTATTATCAATTAAAATATATTCCCAATCAAAATTAATTGTAGGATCTTCTTGCTTGTTTTTATAAAAATACTCACTTATTGAATTTTCCATTTTACTACCAATTTCTTTTATTTGATTAAGAGCCTGAGAGTCTTTAATTAATTTTTCATTTTCTTTGATTTTTTCATAAATTTGAGCAGCTTGAGCATTTAGTTTTGACTCAGGAATAATTTTAAGCTGTCTTCTTTCAGTGATAGGGGCGGTTGAGCAAGAATTTAGAACAAATCCACAACAGCCACAACCAACATAAGATAAAAATTTTCTTCTATTCATTTTACACTAACATTGATATTATATTTATTAATGAATCTAAATAACAAAATATTATTAATATTATTTGTTGTAGCGATTTCTTTTGTAGTATACTCAAGTTTTAAGTGAATCAATGGCAAAAAATAAGAAAAAAAAATCATTAACCTCGGTTTTAAGAAATTACTTTATAACAGGAGTTGTTGTACTTATACCAATTGGTTTTACACTATATTTAACTAAATTTATTATTGGTATTTCTTCAAAAATTATACCTCAAAACATAAATCCAAATAATTATCTTCCTTATGCCATACCAGGGATGGAAATTTTAATTTCAGTTATATTTATTACGTTAGTTGGTGGTTTATCCTTATCTTTTCTTGGTAAAAGAGTTTTGAAACTTATTGATGATTTATTTAAAAGAATTCCTTTTTTAAGAACCATCTACTCAGCAATTTTACAGATGACTGAGTCATTTTCTAACAAAGATAATGATAAAAAAAGTGTTGTACTTGTTGAATATCCAAGAAAAGGCGTTTGGGCCGTTGGTTTCGCGACTAAAGAAAATAAAGGTGAGATGGCAGAAAAAACTAATAAAAAATTAATAAACGTTTTTGTTCCAACAACTCCAAACCCCACAAGTGGTTTTTTATTAATGTTTCCAATTGATGAAGTTATATATTTAAACATGACTTTTGAGGAGGCATCTAAGTTTATTGTCTCAGCTGGAACATCTACAGGTAAGAATTAAGCAATATCATTTATAATATCAGCTCTATCATATAATTTAAGCAATGGTTTAAATCTGCTAATGTCCTCATTTTCATTCTCAATTCTTTTGATTTCTTTTTCAGCTAAAATGAAGAGATTATGATTATGAACTGGATCTGCTAATTTAAAGTTTTTTATTCCACTTTGCTTAAAACCCAATATGTCACCAAAGCCTCTTAATTTCATATCTTCTTCAGATATTTCAAAACCGTCATTAGAGTCTTTAAGAATATTAATTCTTTTTTTTGCATTATCACTTAAATTCGACTTAAACATTAATATACAATACGACTCTTTATTGCCTCTACCGACACGTCCTCTAAGTTGATGTAACTGAGATAAACCAAATTTATTTGCATTTTCTATAATTATTGTATTTGCGTTAGGAAAATCGATACCCACCTCAATAATAGTAGTTGAAACTAAAATCTTGAAATCATTTTTTAAAAATTTATTTAAAATATTTTCTTTTTCATCAATAGTTGTTTTGCCGTGAAGTAAAAAGACTTCATTAGGGAATAATTTTTTAAGGTATTCAGATTTTTTAACTGCTGAGGAATGATCAATTTTTTTGGACTCTTCTATTAAAGGGCATACCCAAAATACTTGATTACCTAGTTTGATTTCTTTTTTAACAAATTTTATAACATCATTAATTTTATTTTCAATTTTACTATAGGTTTTAACAGCTTTTCGGGTCTTTGGTTTTTCTTTAATAATTGAAAGATCCATATCACCATATATTGTCATTGTTAAAGTACGTGGGATTGGTGTGGCAGTCATCAAAAGAACATCACAATCTTTACCAGCTTTATCAGACAA
>CACJFJ010000019.1 GCA_902592675.1 uncultured Pelagibacteraceae bacterium | reverse complement strand
TTTGGTCATTGTAGAAAGTCCTGCTAAAGCTAAAACAATTAATAAATATTTGGGAGATGATTATAAAGTTTTAGCAAGTTATGGTCATATAAGAGACTTACCGTCTAAAAATGGTTCAGTTGATCCAGATCAAGATTTTAAAATGGAATGGGAAGTTGACAGTTTTTCAAAAAAATATCTTAAAGAAATTACTGATGCAGCAAAAGACTCATCTAAAATTATATTAGCTACCGACCCTGATCGTGAGGGTGAGGCTATTGCCTGGCATGTAAAAGAATATTTAAATGAAAAAAAACTTTTAAAAGATAAAGAAATTGAAAGAGTTGTATTTAATGAGATAACTAAAAAAGCTGTCATACAAGGAATTGAAAATCCAAGACAAATTGAACCTCATCTAGTTGATGCTTATATGGCTAGAAGAGCTTTAGATTATTTAGTTGGTTTTAATATTTCACCAATACTTTGGACAAAACTACCTGGCTCAAAATCTGCAGGTAGAGTTCAGTCTGTTGCTTTAAAATTAATTACTGAAAGAGAGCATGAGATTGAGTCATTTAAACCAGAAGAGTTTTGGACTCTAAGTATAAACTTTATAGATCAAAATAATCAAAAAATTACTGCAAGTATTAATCAATTAGATAATAATAAGATTGAAAAATTTACATTTAGAAATAAAGAAGAAATTAATAAAGCTATAACAAGTGTAAACAAAAAAAAATTTAGTATTACAGATATTTCAAGTAAAGTTGTTAATCGAAATCCATCTGGACCGTTTACTACATCTACTCTTCAGCAAACTGCATCAAGTAAATTAGGTTTTGGTGCATCTAGGACAATGCAAATAGCACAAAAGCTTTATCAAGGTATAGAAATAGATGGTGAAACAATTGGCTTGATAACTTACATGAGAACAGATGGAACTAATTTGTCCAAAGATGCAGTGTCAGCTTTTAGAGATTATATCCAAAAAGAAATTGGTAAAGAATATTTACCTAAAGAGGCTTTAAATTATTCTGGTAAAAGAGCTAAGAATGCTCAGGAAGCTCATGAAGCAATAAGACCCACAGATATAATTAGAACACCCCAAAGTGTTAAGAAATATTTAAGTGCTGATCAAAATAAGCTTTATGATCTTATTTGGAGTAGAGCTTTATCTTCTCAAATGGAGTCTGCTAAGTTTGATAGAAACACCATTACAATAACTTCAGACAATAATGATACTGTCTGTAAAACAAGCGGATCAGTTCTCAAATTTGATGGATTTTTGAAAATTTATAATAATCAAAATAAAGATGATGATGAAAATATTTTACCAGCTGTTTCCAAAGGGCCAATAAATATTGAAGCTTTATTGGACGAACAACACTATACTCAGCCACCACCTAGATATTCTGAGGCAAGTTTAGTTAAAAAACTTGAGGAACTGGGTATTGGAAGACCATCTACTTATGCAAGTATAATATCTACTATTGCTAATAGAGGTTATGCAGAGATATTAAATAAAAGATTTTTTCCTACTGACCGAGGAAAATTAATTTCTGCCTTTTTAGAAAAATTATTTTCAAAATATGTAGATTATAATTTTACAGCAGGATTAGAAGACCAACTTGACGAAATCACTACTGGAAAGGAAAGTTGGATTAAAGTTTTAGAGCTTTTTTGGAAAGACTTTAATAATAATGTCTCTGAGGTAAAAGAAAAAAGAACTAGAGAGGTTTTAGATCTCCTCAATGATAGTTTAGGTGAATTAATTTTTGATAAAGATAATGAAGGAAATGTAGTTAGAAACTGCAAGTTATGCAATTCAGGAACACTAAGTTTGAAAAATAGCTTTAGAGGTGGAGCTTTTATAGGATGTTCAAATTATCCTGAATGTAAATTTACTAGACCATTATCTAAAGCAAAAGCTGCAGCACAGGCACAATTAGCTGAACCAAAATTTATTGGAAAACATGAAAATGGTAATGATATATTTTTAAAAAATGGAAGATTCGGACCATATCTCCAATACGAAAAAATTCATACAGATAAAGAAATTGAAAAAAATACCAAAAAAAAGAAAAAGATAAAGAAATCTAAATCAAATATTAATGAACTTTTGAAAAATGTTTCGATTCCTAAGGGTTTAGATTTAGAAAGTATTGATTTAGAAAAAGCTAAATTTTTATGCTCTTTACCTAAATCTTTAGGAATAAATCCTGATAATCAAAAAGAAATTACATTAAACACAGGAAGATTTGGTCCGTATTTAAAATGTGAGAATAAATCTGCAAGAATAGAAAACATTGAAGAGATATTTTCGATAGGTTTAAATAGAGCCATAACTTTAATAGCAGAAGCTAAACCAGGCAGGATATCCTCATCAATAATTAAAGATTTGGGAGAACATCCTGAAGATAAAAAACCTGTAAGAGTTATGAAGGGACAATATGGTCCATATATTAAATATAAATCTCTTAACGCAACTATACCTGAGGAAAAAGATCCCAATGAACTTAATATGGAAGAAGCATTAATTCTTATTGAGAAAAGAAAAGAATACGATAAAACTAAAAAAAAGAAAAAAAAATGATTAAAAAATTTTTAATTATAATATTTTTGTTTTTAGGGGTAAATAGTTATGCCTACTCGGATAAATCTGACTGTTCAAATTTTAAAAAATTATCTGTAAATTACGTCAAATGTAAAGCAGATTTAATGAAGAATAAAACTATATCAGCAAGTAAAAAATTTGTTGAAGATACAAAAGATTATCAAAAAAAAGAATGGTCTGATGAAAAGAAAAAAATAGATGGAATTAAAAAAAAAGTATTAGGTGAATGAATTTTGAAGATAATATAAAAAAAAATGACATAGTATTACCTAAAGCAGCAGATCCAGTTGGATCTTATGTTGCAACAAAGATTTCAGGTAAATTTTTATTTATATCTGGTCAAATATCCATAGATGCAAATGGACAGTTAATAAAAGGTAAACTAGGCAAAGAATTAAATACTGAAGATGGTTATAAAGCCGCACAAAGATGTGCTTTAAATATTACAGCACAAGTTAAAAAAGCTTGTAATGGGGACTTATCTAAAGTGAAGTCTTGTTTAAAATTGACAGGATTTGTTAATTCTACTGATGATTTTATAGACCAACCAAAAGTAATTAATGGAGCATCAGACTTAATATCATTGGTATTTGGGGATGCGGGTATACACACTAGAGCAGCCGTAAGTACAAATAGTTTACCATTAGGAGTCTCTGTTGAAGTTGACGCAATATTTGAGTTAAATTAATTTTTTTATCTTCCAATACTAAAGTATTCTAAACCCTGTTCTTTCATTTTTTCAGAAGAATATATATTTCTTAAATCATAAATTATAAATTTTTTTTTCCTTGCTAAAACATTAAAATTTATTGATTTAAATTCATTCCATTCAGTATGAATAATTACAAGATCTGAACCTTCAATAGTTTTTTTAATTGAGTTCTCAAAACTTACATTTTTATTTTTTACAAATTCTTTCTTAAAACCTGTGGGATCATAATATTTTATTACTGCACCTTTTTTTGACAAATAAGGTATCATAATTAAACTTGAGGAGTCTCTCATATCATCAGTATTTGCTTTAAAAGTTACACCTAGAAAAGAGATCTTTTTATTTTTAATCTTATTTTTTAATATTTGATGGACTCTTTTTAATAAAATATTTGTTCTGTTTTCATTTGATTTAATTACTGATTTTATTATTGAGAGATTTGAATTAAATTTATCTGCTGTTGAAATAATTGCTTTTGTGTCTTTTGGAAAACAAGAACCACCATAAGCAGGGCCTGCTCTCAAAAAACGGCTACCTATTCTTTTATCTAAACCGATACCTATTGAGATATCCTCTACATTTATACCAGTTTTTTCGCATAAATTTGCAATTTCATTTATAAAAGTAATTTTTGTTGCTAAGAAAGAATTAGATGCATATTTAATTAATTCTGCAGCTCGACGAGAAGTATTGAGATATTGTGCTCCTTTTGAAATCAATGGACTATATAAGTTTTTTAAAATACGATTAGCCTTTTTATCATTTGAACCAACAACTATTCTATCTGGATATATAAAATCTCGTATAGCCTCACCTTCTCTCAAAAATTCTGGATTAGATACTATTGAGAATTTTTTTTTTGAATTTTTTTTTGCTATTATTTTTTCAATCTCATCACCAGTTGTAACAGGAACTGTTGATTTTGTTACAATTATCTTAAATTTATTTATTGAAGAACTAATTTCTTTTGCAACATTATATATTTGACTTAAATCAGCTGAAACCCCGCCTTTTTTTGTTGGAGTACCAACGCAAATAAAAATAATGTCAGACTCAATAACAGATTTTTTTAAATTAGTTGAAAAAGATAATCTTCTATTTTTAAAATTTTTAATAACTAATTCTGACAAACCAGGTTCATATATTGGGACTTTACCTTTTTGAAGTAAATTTATTTTATTTTTATCTTTATCAACACAAATCACATCATTACCAAGATCTGAGAAACATACCCCACTAACTAAGCCAACGTAACCAGTCCCAATCATACATAATTTCATAATTTGGAAATCTCCATCGATGATTTAATATAACCATTCATACTCCCACAATCTAAATATTTTCCTGAAAAATTGTGTGCTATAAATTTATAATTTTCTTTGATCAAAGATTGAATAGAGTCTGTTATATGTATTTCACTATTTTTCCCAGGTTTTTGCATTAATAATTTTGAAAAAATTTTTTTTGGAAGTATATATCTTCCTATAACAGCTTTATTAGAAGGTGCATTTTTAATTGAAGGTTTTTCAACAACATCACTTATTATATAGTTTTTCTTATCTATTCTTTTTTTTAATTTATATATACCCCATCTTGATACTGTTTTTTTGTTAACATTCATACTAGCCATAACCGATGATTTATATTTTTTGTGAACTTTAATCATAGATTTTGCGCAATTATTTTTTACGATTAGATCATCTGGCAATAACATTAAAAAAAATTTATCCTTAATATATTTTTTTGTTTTTAAGACCGCATCTCCAGTACCTAAAGGTTTATTTTGATAAACAAACTTTATCATCTTTTTATATTTTAATATTTTTTTATACTCATTTATTATTCTTGGATCTTTTTTTTTTAATATAATCTTTTTATAAAAATTATCGTTGTAAAAATATCTCTTTATCATCTTTTTTTTTTTTGAAATTATAAAGATTATTTCTTTAATTCCTGCTTCAATACATTCATCCAGTATATACTCTATGCCTGGCTTACCATTTATTGGCAAAAGCTCTTTAGCAAATACACTCGTAAGAGGTAATAGCCTGGTACCTAATCCAGCTAATGGAATAATTGCTTGTTTAATCATTTAAATGTTTTACTTATTAAAATGTTTTATACAAATGAAAATTTTATTAAATAAAAATGATTTAAATGAGGCGTTAAATAGTGTTACAAACTTAGGTTTTGTACCCACTATGGGAGGTCTTCATCAAGGTCATATTTCACTGATTAAACGCTCCAAAAGAGAGTGTGAAAAAACCGTTGTAAGTATATTTGTAAACCCTACTCAGTTTAATGACGTCAGTGATTTTAAAAAATATCCTAGAAATAAAAAAAAAGATCTATCAATTTTAAAGAAGCAGAAAGTAGATTTTGTTTTTTTACCTAGTGTAAAAGAAATTTATCACTAT
>CACJFJ010000018.1 GCA_902592675.1 uncultured Pelagibacteraceae bacterium | reverse complement strand
ATTAATAAACGATTTTTATTCAAGTGGAAAAGATTGCGTAATAGAAAATGAAAAAAACTCTGAAATCAAAGATCTAAAGGAAGTTGAAAGAAAAATAATAAAAATATTAAAAGAAAAAATAACTCCGGCTGTGGCAAGAGATGGTGGAAATATTGAATTTAAAAATTTTTCCAATGGAATAGTGAAGGTTCAACTTCAGGGAAGTTGTTCAGGATGCCCTAGTTCAACTTTAACTTTAAAACAAGGTGTTAAAAACCTGCTTTGTCACTATATACCAGAAGTAAAAGAGGTTGAAGCCATTTAAAAATAATTATGAAAAGACGTGCTTATAGACATAATATAAAATCTCTAAGATTTTTTGATCAAAGAGATTTGGGATCTATACCTAGGATCTTTATATGCTCAATTATTGTGATGTTTTTCTTTTATTCAATGCCTCTTTTTATTAGTTTTAATAAAGGGGACTCGGAATTCAAGAATAATTCAAAGAAAATATTAGCATACACTTTAAACGAAAAATCAGCTGGAAATGAAATATTAGATGAGAGAGATCTTTTAGTAGATATTTTTAGTCTTAATGATCTTGAAACAGATACTGTAAGATTGAATGCATCGACAATAGAACAACTATTTGAGGATACTGACTATAAGTTAAAAGATGTAAGAGAAAATAAACTTGTTAAACCTGTTGCTCTCACTCTTTTACCAGAAGAAATAAAAAAAATTGAGAATACAAAAAAAAGAAAAGAATTTTTTATTCAAATTGTTTTACCTCTTATTTTAAAGGAAAATAATAATATTAAGCTTGATAGAATGAGACTTTTTTCAATCATTAATAAAAGTAACAATACTAACTTAGAGAAAAAATGGTTAGATAAAAAATATAAACAGTATGGAGTCCCTTCAAAGGATTTATCAACTCTTAAAATCAGAATGGACGAGATACCAGTATCCTTAGCGCTTGCACAAGCTGCAAAAGAAACAGGATGGGGTACATCTAGATTCGCTCAAGAGGGAAATGCATTATTTGGACAATGGACTTGGTCAGGCGAAGGTTTAAAACCAAAAGACTCTGATAAGAATGAAGGTCACAAGGTTATGAAATTCAATGTTCTTCAAGCCTCTGTAAGAGCTTATCAAAGAAATTTAAATACTCATTCATCTTACAAAGACTTTAGGCAAGCTAGAGCAAAGCTTAGGGATGAAGGAAAAAAAATTGATAGTCTTATTTTAGTAGAATTTCTAGATGAATATGCTGAAACTGGAGAAAAGTATGTTGATGTTTTAAAAAAAATTATAAAACAAAACGATCTTAAAGATTTTGATGATGCTAAGTTACTTCCATCAAGTATAGAGTTGGAAAGTCTAATTTAATTTTTAACAATAACAAACTGTACTCCAAACCAACGCCATTTCCCATCATCATTAAGTGAACAATTTATTCTACCTCTTCTTGGTTTGAAAGGTTCTCTAAATTTAATTGTTAAAGTGTTGTTTGAAAAATTAGTTTTAGATTTTTCCCAAACTCCCCCTTCATTAGAATAACAAGTAATTTTTTCTAGATTTTTTTGATTTTGAAAAAATTCTACATTAAACAATGGAGGGTTATTATTTGATAATTTTTTTTCCTCTGGTTCTAGCTTTTTATACTCTAAAGGAAAGTAATTAATTATTGAACTAAATCTTTTTATTTCACCATATTTTTCATTAATTGGAAATCTTGGAAGTTCAAAGATTTCTTTATTTACATCTATAATACCTGAATGTTGGCCGAATGAAATTTGGAAGTTTTTAGAAATAAAATCTTTCATAAATTTCGAATATTCACCAAATGGATATGAAAATATTGATGGAATATAACCTAAATTTTTTTGAAAGATTTTATTAGCTAGCTTAATATCTGAAATAAATTCTTCATTAGTCATGTTTATCATATATTCATGTGAGTGTGAATGATGACCTATCATAGTAAAATTTTCATTCTCAATTTCTTTGATTTGTTCCCAACTCATATAACCACTTTTACCGACAGGTTCGGTTGAAATAAAAAGTATAAAAGGTATTTTTTTTTCTTTTAATATCGGCCAGGCATTATCATAAAATGATTGAAATCCATCATCAATTGTTAGAAGTATCTTTTTGTTTGCTTTTGGTTTTTGAATTTCATTTTCGAATTCATTTGGATTATAAAAATCGTAACCAGATTGTTCAATTAATTCAAGGTGTTTTCTAAAAACTTCAATTCTAATATTGGTCGATGGATACTTATTTTCATTAAAACGATGGTACATAATTGCAACCACACCTTCATCTTCCGAGTAAGATTTTTTATTGTTTTCTGCTGCATTAGAATTAAGGTTAATAAAAATAATAAAAATGATTAAATTTATACTTGATGCCGCAAAAGAAAATATTTTTTTAACGATCATTACTAATAAAGATGTTTATAATATTAGTCATGAAAATAGCAAAACTAATTATGATAAATTAATAGTTTTAATTAATAATTTTTTGAATTCAAAAGGTCTTAAAATTAATGATATTTCATCGATATACGTGAACAGAGGCCCTGGAAGCTTCGCAGGAATAAGGAACTCTTTAACTTTAGTTAAAGCAATTCATTTAGCCTTTAAAATTGAATATTACTGTTACAGTTTAAAAGATTTTAAAGAGATTGATGACTTAAAAAATGCAAATATCCCCAATCTATGCGTCAAATTTAAAGTAAAAAAAAATTTGATTAAACCACTTTATTTAAGTTAAAATTGCTTATGTCAGATACTATAGAACAAAAATGTTTATCAAAAGGCGTGAAATTAACTGACCAAAGAAAAATAATTGCTAAGGTAATTTCAGCGTCAAAAGCAGAATATGGTGAGTCAGATCATCCTGATGTAGATGAATTATATAGCAGGGTCTCAAAAATTGATCCAAAAATTAGTATTGCAACAGTTTATAGAACAGTGAAACTCTTTGAGGAAGCTGGAATTTTAACAAAACATGATTTTAAAGGTGGCAAGGCAAGATATGAAGCAATGATCGAAAGTCATCATGATCATTTAATTGACATTAAGACTGGAGATATAATTGAATTTGTAGATGAAGAAATAGAAAAACTTCAAAAAAAGGTTGCAGAAAAATATGGTTACGAATTAGTAGATCACAAATTAGAGCTTTACGGGGTAAAAAAAAAACCTCAGTAAAATGAATAAAAAAATCTTTATAAAAACTTTTGGTTGTCAAATGAACGAGTACGACTCTGGTAGAATTTATGATTCTGTAAAAAAAATTGGTTTCACAAAAACCGATCAATATGAAGATGCAAATTGTTACCTTTTAAACACTTGTCATATAAGAGATAAAGCAAAAGAAAAAGTTTATCATGAGATTGGAAGAGTAAAAAAAATTTTTAGATTTAAAAAAAAGCCTCTAGTAATTATTACAGGATGTGTTGCACAAGCTGAAAATCAGGAAATGTTAAAAAGAGAGCCATACATTGATTTTGTAATTGGTCCACAGTCTTATCATAAAATAAATGAAAAAATATTAAATTATTCTCAAAAGAAAAAGATTGAGGAAACAGAATTTGACGCTGTTAGCAAATTTGAATATTTAAGTAGAATAAAAAATCAATCATCTAAATCCTCTTCATTTCTTACTGTTCAAGAAGGATGTGATAAATTTTGCCATTTTTGTGTAGTGCCTTACACAAGAGGACCAGAATATTCTAGACCTTTTGAGCAAATTTTGAATGAAGCGAGAAATTTAGCTGATCAAGGTACAAAAGAAATTATTTTATTAGGTCAAAATGTAAATGCTTATAGTGATGGAAATTTCAGATTATCAAATTTAATTTTAGAAATAGAAAAGCTTACTCAAATTAGGAGAATAAGATATACAACTTCTCATCCAAAGGATATGAGCGAGGATTTGATAGATGTTTATAAGAACTCAAAAAAACTCATGCCTTTAGTTCATTTACCAATTCAAAGTGGATCTAATAAAGTTTTAAAACTAATGAATAGAAAACATACAATTAAAGAATATCTTTACGTTTTTGAAAAATTAAAAAAAATTAACCCTGAAATTGAATTTTCAAGTGATTTTATTATTGGCTACCCGGGTGAAGAGGAAAAGGATTTTAATGATACTCTGGATTTAATCAAAAAAATTAAATTTATTAATTCTTATTCTTTTATATTTAGTCCAAGACCAGGAACAGTCGCTGAAAATTTGAAGCTTATTGATAAAAAAATATCAACTCGTAGATTGGATACAATACAAAAAGAATTATTTAAAAATCAATTAAACAAAAATAAATCCTTGGAAAATCAGACAATCGAAGTTTTAGTAGAGAATCAAACCAAGGATAACGCTGGATTGTTTGGTAGATCAGAACATATGACATCTGTAGTTTTAAATGGTCAAAAAGAAGAAATTGGTAAAGTTGTTAAAGTAAGAATAAATCGCAGCAATCAAAATACTTTGTTTGGTGAAATTAATACATTTTCAAATGTGAAGGTAGCTTAATATTGAGTAACTCAATTAAAAAAAAGGCTGATCAAAGTTTAAAGTTTGTCTATTCTGACAATGAGACTTTAAGTGTGATATTTCAAAATAACGATTTATTAATGGGTGTGGTGGGTGAATTTAATTGTAATTTGAAAGAATTGGAAAAAATAACTAATTCAAGCTTATATTCAAGAGGAAATTCAATATTAATTAAGTCAGATGCGGAAAAAAACGAAGTTTTGAAGAATGCAATAAAGTTTTTAGCTGAACAATTTATTAATAATGGAGTAATTGAAAATAAAGATATAGTTTCATCAGTTGATAATTTTATGATTAATGAAAAAATAAAAAATAATAATGTAACAGACATTATTAAGACCCCAAAAAAATCAATTATTCCAAGATCTGAAAATCAAAAAGAATATGTGAGAGCTCTAAGACAAAGTGAGATTGTAATTTCAGCAGGACCTGCTGGTACTGGAAAAACTTTCTTAGCAGTTGCAGTTGGCCTTACAATGTTATTAGAAAAAAAAATTGAGCGAATAATTTTATCTAGACCTGCAGTAGAAGCAGGAGAGCGCCTTGGATTTCTGCCAGGAGATATGAAAGAAAAAGTAGATCCATATTTAAGACCATTATATGACTCTCTTTATGATTTATTTCACTTTGAAAAAATTCAAAGAATGATTGAAATTGGTGATATTGAGATTGCACCACTTGCCTTCATGAGAGGAAGAACTTTAAAGAATTCATTTGCAATTTTAGATGAAGCTCAAAATGCAACGGATATTCAAATAAAAATGTTTTTAACAAGAATTGGAGAAAATTCAAAAATTATTGTTAATGGAGACCCAACTCAAATTGACTTACCAAATAAGCAAATGTCAGGTTTAGTAAGATCTAAAAAATTACTTGGTCATTTAAAAGAAATTTCAATTGTTGATTTTGATCATTCAGATGTAGTCAGGCATCCGCTTGTTTCAAAAATAGTAAAAGCTTATTCCGAAAATGATTGAAATTAACGTCCTCTGTGAGGAGAGGGCTTGGTCTCAAAGACTTAAGGATAAAAATTCTTTTTTCAGTAAAATCTGCAAAGCTTTTCCGAAAAAATACAGATTCATCAATAAAAGAGTGATTTTGACTTTGATGCTTTCGAATAACAAACAAATTAAAAGGTTAAACAAAAAATTTAGAAATAAAAATAAATCAACAGACATACTTTCATTTCCTTTTAAAAATTCATTAAGAATATTA
>CACJFJ010000017.1 GCA_902592675.1 uncultured Pelagibacteraceae bacterium | reverse complement strand
AAGCCTCAGCAGTGGTGTCAAGTTATCTTAGCACTTAGTCGTTTTTTAACTTCTTCCTTTCCTAGGGATAAAATTATATCATAAATACCTGGTCCAAATTTAGAACCAGTTAGAACAATCCTTAAGGGTTGTCCAACTCCTTTAAAATTTGTGTTGTGAGATTTTATAAGCCCATTTACTATTGGTTCCAAAATTTCTCGAGAAGGAAGATCTATTTTTTCAAATTGGTCTTTAAAATCAGAAATTACTTTTCTTGCTTTATCATCAATTAATTTTACATCATCCTTATTAAAATTGACCTCATCTCTTATAATATATTGACCATTATTAAATATATCCTCTAAAGTTTTTGCTTTATTTTTTAAGAAAATAAGTGATTTTTTGATCTTGTCTTTTTTATCGGACTTAATTTCATTTTTATATAATTTACAATATTCACTTAATTGGTTGAACAAATCATCCTCATCAATATTTTTAATATAGTATTCATTCATTGACAAAATTCTACTCATATCAAGTTTAGAGGGAGATTTACCGATGCCATCTAAATTAAAAAATTTTATACTTTCCTCTAATGTAAATATTTCTTTGTCTTTATAAGACCATCCTAACCTTAAAAGATAATTTCTAAGAGCATCTGGCATAATGCCTATTTTGGAATAATCATTTAATGTAGAAGCCTGATCTCGCTTTGATAATTTCTTACCTTCAATTGTATGTATCAATGGTATGTGAGCAAATGAGGGTATATCCCATTTCATCGCTTCATAAATCTGTATTTGTTTGAAAGTGTTTATTTTATGATCATCACCTCTAATAATATGTGTCATATTCATTTGGTGATCATCTACGGATGCTGATAAATTATATGTAGGAGTTCCATCATTTCTTAAAATAACAAAATCCTCAATTGTATTATTATCAATTTCAACATCACCTTGAACCAAATCTTTCAATACCGATTTTCCGTCAATCTTACTTTTAAATCTTATGACAGGTTTGATATTTTTGGGAGTATCGGTTTCATTTTTATCTCTCCATTTTCTATCATAGATATACGGAATTTTTTTTTGTCTCGCTCTCTTTTTTTGCTCCTCTATTTCTTCGCTTGAACAATAACATTTATATGCATGACCATTTTTGAGAAGTTCATTTGCAACTTTTATGTGATCTTCAATTTTTTCGGATTGTGTATATTCTTTTCCATCATAGTTGATACCAATCCATTCAAGAGATTGTATTATTTGATCTTTATATTCATCTTTTGATCTCTCTTTATCTGTATCTTCTATTCTTAAATAAAAATAACCTTTTTGGTTTTTAGAGTACAACCAATTAAATAAGGCTGTTCTTACACCACCAATATGTAATGCACCAGTAGGTGAGGGAGCAAATCTTGTTGCTACTTTTTTCATTGAAATTTTTTAGACTATTTTACTAGAAGTTTCTATATAAAGATACTAAAACACCCTGTACTTTAACTCTATCTGGGCCGAAAATTTTGGTTTCATAGTTTTTATTTGCACTTTCGAGCGCTATGACTTTCCCCTTTTTTCTAATTCTTTTAAGCATAGCTTCATGCTCATCAATCAAAGCAACAACTATTTTTCCATTATCTGCTGTATCTGTTCGTTTAATAATAACAGTATCACCTTCATTTATTCCAGCTTCAATCATAGAATCACCTTGAACTTTTAAACCAAAATAATCACCATTTTTTTCTAAATTACTTGGCAATGGAATTCTTGAAACTTCATTTTGAATGGCTTCAACAGGCGTTCCAGCAGCAATTTTACCCAATACTGGCACTTCCATTTCATCAGATATAGATTTTTCCTCATCTAAACCACCTTTTATCACGCTTGGTGAAAAATTATTATAAATATCGTTTGCCGATGCAGTTTCTGGTAATTTGATAACTTCTAATGCTCTCGCTTTGTGAGCTAGTCTTTTTATAAAACCTCTCTCTTCTAATGCACTTATTAATCTATGAATTCCTGATTTTGATTTAAGATTTAAAGATTCTTTCATTTCTTCATATGAAGGAGACACACCAGAACTTCTCAACTTTTTGTTGATAAATAAAAGCAAGTTTTTTTGTTTTTTTGTTAGCATAAGAACAAATATCGTACAAAATCTGTTCTACAAAAGTTCTCTACAATTCTCAATAGTAAAAAAGACAAGTAAAATAGGGCATTATTTGACTAAAGGACGGAAAAAATGGAATTATTATTTAAATCATTCAAAAGTGATTCACCAATTAAAAAGGTTTTAATGGATGTTTTGTTTGAAAGCTCCAGCAGTTCTTCTTTTGTTTTAATTCCACTCTCAGAAATTAATGGACCAGGGTGATTAACTAAAACGTTGTGAATATCAAAAGTAGTATTTATATCAGTTTTAAGAGTTTTTAAATTTCTATTATTTATTCCAATCAAAGCATCTTTAAATCTTAAAGCGTATTTTGCTTCTTCAACAGTATGAACTTCAACAATTATAGACATGTTTAATTTAAGAGCCTCATTATACAAATCTTCAGCAAGCTTATCACTTACACCAGCTAATATTATTAATATTGCATCAGCTCCATAACTTTTTGCTAAAGGTACTTGGAATTTATCTACAAAAAAATCTTTACATAAAATTGGCAAATTAATTTTTTGTTTAATCTTACTTATATGTATCAGGCTTCCTAAAAAAAAATCTTCTTCGGTTAGAACTGATAAACAAGTAGCTTTGTTAGTATTATATATATTAGCTATGTTAACAGGATTATAATCTTTAATAATAACACCTGCTGAAGGGCTAGCTTTTTTAATTTCAGCGATAATTGAAAATTTATCTTCTTTTATATTTTTTTCTATTTTTTGTTTAAAATTAGTAAATGTTTTATTTGTATTAATAAATTCATCCAATGACTCTAGTGAAACAGTTTTCTTTAAATTTGCTATTTTTTCAATTTTCTTATTTATTATTTTTTTAAGAACATCTTCAGCCATTTTGAATTTTTTCTAAATGTTTAATTACTTTATTTGATAAAATATGATTTCTTGAAGCATTATATGCATCAGCAAAGTTTTGATGATTTCCGTTTACTATTAATCCAGCAGCAGCGTTTAAGCAAACAGCTTTAGAAAAATCGTTATCCTCACCTTTAAAAATATTGATTATTTTTTCTGCATTAAATTTTGCATCATCACCAACTAGGTTATCAAATTTTTCTGCATTTACATTTAATTTTGAAGGGTCAATAACAATTTCAGATATTTTTTTATCTTTTAATTGAATTACATTCGTTTTAGCATATGGTGAAATCTCATCTAAACCATCCTCACTATTTACGATCCATGCAAATTTAATATCTAGATTATTTAAAGCATTTGCAAATATTCTTAAGAGTTTTTTATCAAAGACACCAATAACTTGTCTCTTTACTAAAGCAGGGCTACTTAGTGGTCCAATCATATTAAATATTGTTCTTTTTCCGATTTTTTTTCTAGTTGGAGCGACAAACCTCATAGCGCTATGGTAATTTGGTGCAAACATAAAAGCAAAATTATTTTTATTTATTTGTGTCTCTATATCGTTTGGTTCTAAATTAATCTTTATATTTAAAGCCTCTAAGACATCACCTGATCCACACTTAGAGGATACAGCTTTATTCCCATGCTTTGCTACCTTAACACCCATACTTGCAAGTAATAATGCAGATGCTGTAGATATATTAAGTGTATTCATGCCATCTCCACCAGTACCACACGTATCTATACAATTATCTACATTTACTCTTTTTGATTTTTTTCTAAGAACAAATACCCCACCGGCTATTTCATCTGAGGCCTCGCTCTTAGCAGATAAAAGTGTTAAAAAATCAAATATTTCTTGATCTTCAGCTTTACCTTCCATTAATAATTCAAAGGCATCTTTACTTTCTTCGAATGATAAATTTTCTTTATTTCTAATTTTTTCTATAAATTTTTTCATAGGTTTTAAATTCTAATAAAGTTTTTTAAAATTTTAATACCCAATTTGGTTTTAATACTCTCAGGGTGAAATTGTACTCCATGAACATTGTATCTTTTGTGACGCACACCCATAATTATACCATCTTTAGTTTCAGCAGTAATTTCTAGATCTTTAGTAAGTGTTTTTTTGTCAATAATTAAGCTATGATAACGAGTTGCCTCAAAAGATTTAGGAAGATTTTTTAATACACCAGTTTTCTTAGATATTATCTTACTTGTCTTTCCGTGCATAAGCTTCTTTGCTTGAATAATTCTAGATCCAAATACTTGGCCTATAATTTGATGACCCAGACAAACACCCAGTATAGGTATTTTTTTATAAAGAGATTTCACAATTTTAAGACAATTACCTGATTGATTAGGATTACCAGGTCCTGGTGAAATTACAATTTTATTATATCTTTTTTTTAATATTTCTTTTGATGTAATTTGATCATTTCTTATTACATCAACACTTACCTTCAAGGAGGATAAGTAATGATAAAGATTAAAAGTAAAACTATCGTAGTTGTCTATTAAGATTATCTTTTTCATTTTAATGCATTAATTAAAGCTTTGGCTTTATTTATAGTTTCTTTAAATTCATTATTAGGATTGCTGTCAGCTACAATCCCAGCACCTGCTTGAACATAAAATTTGTTATTTTTAGCAACTGCAGTTCTGAGAGCAATACAGGTATCGAACTCACCATTGGCTGAAAAATAACCTATACCACCAGCATATACTTTTCTTCTTGTTGTTTCCAACTCATCTATAATTTCCATTGCTCGTATTTTAGGCGCACCTGAAACAGTTCCAGCAGGAAAACCAGCAAGTAGTGATTTAAATTTAGAAAACTTTTTATTGTATTTTCCTATCACATTTGAAACGATATGCATAACATGTGAGTATCTCTCGATAATAAAACTCTCAGTCACTTTTACTGAGTTAATTTTTGAAACTTTACCAGCGTCATTTCTACCTAGATCTAATAACATCAAGTGTTCAGACAGTTCCTTTTTATCTTTAAGGAGATCTTTTTCATAATAAAGGTCTTCTTTTAAAGTTTTTCCTCTAGGCCTTGTTCCCGCGATTGGTCTTACAGTAATTTTATTATCTCTCAGTCTTACCAGTATCTCTGGACTTGCACCAATTATTTGAAAATCATTGAAATTAAAAAAAAACATAAAAGGAGATGGATTTGTTTTTCTTAATTTTTTATAAATATCTAATGGTTTCTTTGTTAAATTAGCCTCAAAACGTTGACTTAAAACAACTTGAAAAATATCACCTGACTTAATGTATTTCTTTGCTTTATTTACCATTTTAAGAAATTTGTTTTTAGAAGTGTTAGACTTTACTTTGATATCTTTAGTAACTTCTTCAGTTTTATTGAATAAACTTTTTATAGAAGACTGGATAAATAGTCTAAAAAGCTCTGACCTTATCTCATCATATTTTTTCTTATAGTTATTTATTTTTTCATCTTTAAAAATATTTATAATATAGAATATTTCTTTTTTAAGATTGTCATGAATTATAAGTATTCGAGGTCTCAACAGTCTGACATCCGGTAGTTTCAAATCATTTTTGCATTTATTAGGAATTCTTTCAATATATCTGATGGAGTCATATGAAAAGTATCCAGATATTAATGAGCAAATTTTTGGTAATTTTTTTGGTGTTTCAAATTTAAAATCCTCAATAATTTTCTCAATTAATTCTGCTGGTTTGCCTTTTAATTTAATCTTTTTTTTATTTTTTATTAAGTAAGAGTTATTGTTGTTAAATTCCCAAATTTTGTCTGGGTTTTTTCCAAAAATAGTATATCTCCCTTTGATTTTACCCTTTTCTACCGACTCAAATATAAAGCTATTCTTTTCCTCTAAAAAATTATCAATAAGATTTAAAATATCATCATCATTTTTTACTTTTTTTGATGTATAGATTATTTGATTTTTTTTGCTTCTATGTCGAAACTTAAAATCTTTGAAGCTTCGATTAATAATCATTGAAAGAAATTCTTAACTCGTTCTATTGTTTTCTGATTTAAAACCACATTATACTTTTTGTTTAAAAGTAAATCATATGATTTAAGAATACTATTTTTATTTTTTGTATCTTGTTTATTTTCGTATTCTTTAAAATCATCAATTTCATCTTGAAATTTTTTATCTTTTTTACTCTTAATTTGTGCTAGATAGATGTTTCCATTTTCATCATTTATTAGAGTTATTGATTTAATTGGTAATGCGTAAAGTAGTTCTATTGCATTAATGTTAAATCTTTTATTATCTTTTATAGAATTTATAGTTAAAGATGAAATTTGACCTTCTCCCATCTGCTTGAACTCCTTTTCCGTAAATTTTTTATCATTTATCTTTTTTAAAAGATTCTGATTGTAGTCAAATTTATTTTTTTGAACTACTAATTTGTATATTTCTTCTTTCAATTCTTTATCTTTTAAGTCAGGAGCCCGTTCTTCAGATTTATTAATTTTATAAATTATATAATTATTATTGTCTTCTAATATATCAAATTCAATGTTTCTGGCTTCAAAAAATTTTCTTTTCAATTTTATTTTTATCTTGAGAGTATTTGAAATTTAAAACATTTGTAATTTCTATATCTAGAGGTTCTAATATTGTTTTCAAATCAGTGTTGTTTGAAATTTCAATTTCTATTTCATCAATTTTGTCAAAGAAAGCTTGATTAAATTCATCCGATCCAACTAAATTTTTGGGATTTAAA
>CACJFJ010000016.1 GCA_902592675.1 uncultured Pelagibacteraceae bacterium | reverse complement strand
AGATCAATTAGGATTTAATTTGGTTGGTTATGGTTGTACAACCTGTATTGGTAATTCAGGTCCACTAGCAGAAAATATAGTTGAAGCTATTCAAAAAGAAAATTTATATGCAGTCTCTGTTTTATCAGGTAATAGAAATTTTGAAGGTAGAATTTCACCCCACATTAAAGCAAACTATCTAGCTTCCCCTCCACTTGTTGTAGCCTACGCACTCGCAGGTCATATGGAATTTGATGTATTTAAAGACTCATTCGGAAAAAGTAAAAATGGTAAGGATGTTTTTTTAAAAGATATTTGGCCTACAAATAAAGAAATAGAAGATACTTTGAAGATTTCTCTTAATGCAGATATGTTTGTTAAAAGATATTCAAATGTATCCGAGGGGCCAAAACAATGGCAAGAAATCAAAACAGAGAAGAGTAGCATTTATAATTGGGATGAAAATTCTACTTATGTAAAAAAACCTCCTTTTTTTGAAAATCTTAGTGATAAGCCTGAGGGTTTTAAAGAGATTAAAAATGCAAGACCATTATTGATATTGGGAGATATGGTTACTACCGATCATATTTCACCAGCTGGAAATATTCAAAAAGATAGCCCAACAGGAGAGTACTTTATGAATTATCAAATTCTTCCTAAGGACTATAACTCATATGGCTCTAGACGTGGAAATCATGAAGTTATGATGAGAGGTACATTTGCAAATATTAGAATTAAAAATGAAATGGCTCCTGGAACTGAGGGTGGTTATACAAAATTATATCCTGAAGAAAAAGTTATGTCAGTTTATGACGCGGTAGTAGAGTATAAAAAAAGAGGTACTGATTTAGTAGTAATTGGCGGTAAAGAATATGGCACAGGCTCTTCACGTGATTGGGCTGCAAAAGGAACTAAGTTACTTGGTGTTAAGGTTGTAATTGCAGAAAGTTTTGAGAGAATACATAGATCTAATTTAATTGGGATGGGAATATTACCATTACAATTTGTAGAAAATATGAATAGAAAAAATCTGAATTTATTTGGTTCAGAATTGATTAGTGTAGTAGATATTGAAAAAGGAATTAATCCATCTGATAAAGTTAAAGTTGAGATTAAATATGCATCGGGCGATGTTAAAATAATAGAAACTCTATGTAGAATTGATACCAAAAATGAACTGGAATATTATAAAAATGGTGGAATACTGCAGTATGTGCTAAGAAATATGATTTGATATGGATGAGGAAATAACAGCTATTCAATCAGCAACGCGTCAAGAAAAAATTAAGAATTTTTTTCTTAATAATAAAAAGGTTATTATTTCATCGCTATTATTTGTGACAATAATCGTAATCGGTATCTTCAGTTTTAGTGAATTTCAGAAAAAAAAGAGAATAGAAATTTCGAATTCTTTTAATGAAACAGTAATTGACTTTACTAACGAAAACAAAAGTCAAACACTTGAAAGTCTAATTAATATTATTAATGAAAAAGATGAGACCTACTCACCTCTATCTTTGTATTTTATAATCGATAATAATCTAACAAATGATCGTAAAGTTATTAATGATTTATTTAATTCTTTAATTGAAAAAACCAAATTACAAAATGAGATAAAAAACTTAATTATTTATAAAAAAGCACTTTATAATGCAGACTATTTTTCTGAAAAAGAATTATTGGCTGCCACAAATCCTATTATTAATTCCGAAAGTGTTTGGAAAGCACACACACTATATTTACTAGCAGAATTTTTTTATTCTAAAGAAGAGAAGCAAAAATCAAAAGAATTCTTTAATGCAATTTTGAATACAAAAAATGCTAATGAGGAAATTGTTATAGCTGCTCAAAAAAGGCTCACAAGAGATTTAGGTGAATAAGTTATTCCATATATTTTTATTATTAGTTTTAGTAAGTAGTTGCTCATTAAACAAAAATTCTAAATTCTGGACAAAAGCAGAAAAAATTTACATTGAAGAAAATGAAAACTATTTTAAGATTTTAAAAAAAGAAAAAACATTAGATAAAGAGCTTAATTCAAATATTAAAATAAAATTAAATTCAAAAATAAAAAAAAAAGCAGAAAATAAGTCTTACACAAATAACCAGAGATTTTACTTTGATGGAAATTTAAATAGATCTTCAAAATTTAGTTTCTCAAAAATAAAAAATTTTAATCAGTATGATCCTGAAATTTTATTTTCAAAAGATAATGTTATTTTTTTTGATAACAAAGGTTCAATTTTTAAATTTGACAAAAAATCAAAATTAATTTGGAAAAAAAACTATTATACAAAATCTGAAAAAAAGTTAGGCCCAATTTTACAAATGCAAAATAATGGTAATTATCTAATCATAATAGATAACTTAGCAAAATATTATGCTTTAAACATCGAAACTGGTGACTTAATTTGGTCTAAGAATAATTTGGCACCATTTAATTCACAAATAAAAATTTATAAGAATAACTTTTTTGTAATAGATTTTACAAATACTCTAAGATGTTTCTCTATATCTAATGGAAAAGAATTATGGAATGTGAAAACCGAAAATACATTAGTTAGATCACCACAAAAACTATCAATGGTAATTGTTGATGACAAAGTTTATTTCAATAACTCAATAGGTGATATAAGTGCTGTTGACATAAAGAGAGGAGAACTTTTGTGGCAACTACCAACGCAAAGTACTCTTATATTAGAGTCATCTTTCTCGTTGAAAACATCGGACATAATTACAGATAATAAAAGCCTATTTTTTTCAAATAATAAAAATCAAATCTTTTCGGTAGATATTAAAAGCGGGAATTTTAATTGGGAAAATAAGATTAATTCTAATCTAAAATCAACACTAGTTGGTAATTATTTATTTTCAATTTCCATAGAGGGTTATCTAATTATTACGGATAAGGAAACTGGTAACATAATTAGAATAACAGATATTTTTAGGGGTTTTAATGACAAAGAAAGGTCTAAAGTTAAACCGATTGGTTTTATTTTAGGAACAAGCAAGATTTATCTATCAACAAGTAATGGAAGATTGATAATTATTGATATATCTTCTGGAAAATCAATCTCAAAATTGAAAATTGATAATGAAAAAATTTCTAAACCATTTGTTCAGAATCAAAATTTATTTTTGATTAAGGATAATGCAATTATAAAATTGAATTAATGTTTCTTAAATTTTTAGAGAGAATTGGTCGAAAAAAAATTGTTTTAGACAGAGGGCCTTCTCATCCTAAATTTCATGAAGCTAAGCCATGGATGAATAGATACTATGTTTTGTTCAGAAATCGTCCTAGATGGTTTCCATTTAACATCTTAATCCACGAAATGTTAGCAGATGATCATGGAGAAGGTGTTCATAATCATACTTTTCCATATATTACAATAATTCTTAGAGATGGTTATTGGGAAACTCTTAAAACTGGAAAGTTTTGGAGGTCACCTGGATATATCGGTTTTCGTTCAGCAAATAACTTACATAGAGTTGATATCAAACCAGGCACAAAACCTCTTACATTATTTATATCAGGACCCTTTGGACTAAGGAAAGGGCCAAGGTCAGAATATGGTATAAATTTTAAAACAAAGAAATGAATTTTAAAAAATTGTTTTTAAGTCATTGTAAAATTCATCAATACGAAATAAATCAGAATCAGTTAGATATAATAAATGATTTAGACAAATATCATAAAGAAAATTTTAATCAAAATTTATTGAATAAATTTTTTAACAGAAAAATTACTAAACTTGGTTTTTATTTAGTTGGCGATGTTGGAGTTGGGAAAACTATGATCTTAAATTTTTTTTTTGATAAATTAAAAGGAGAGAAACTAAGATTACATTTTAATGAATTCATGATCGAATTTCATGATTTTATTTTTAAAGAAAAAAAAAATAATGGCATTCTTGCGTTCGTAAAAAATCTCAAAAAAAAAACTAAAATTTTATATTTTGATGAATTTCAGGTAACTAATATTGTTGATGCAATGATATTAGGAAAATTATTTGAAAAAATATTTGAAGAAAATATTAAAGTTTTGTTTTCTTCAAATATAAATATAGATGAATTGTATAAAGATGGTCTTCAAAGAGAACAGTTTATTCCATTTATTAAAATTTTAAAAAAAAACTCCCATGAAATCAAACTTTCAATAGATGAAGATTACAGAGTAAATAATGATACTATAAGATATTTGTTTCCCCTAAATCAGTCGATTAATTTTAAGTTCAATAAGTTTTTTAGACAATCCACAAGAGACAAAAAACATACTACAAAAGTTTTAGAGGTAAAAGGAAGAACTATTAAAATTAAGAATTTTTACGAAGGGATATCAAGATTTCATTTTGATGAATTATTTAGTGAAAATTTAGGATCAGAAGATTATTTAAAAATCGCAGAATGTTGTAAATTTATTTTTATTGAGGATTTACCAATTTTTTCAGAAAAAAATTCAAATAAACAACAAAGATTCATTACTTTTATTGATATTATTTATGAAAAAAAAATTCCTTTAATGATCACATCAGAGATCGATTTAAAAGATATTAAATCATGTTTGAGTTTAAAAGAACAATTTAAAAGAACTATTAGTCGACTTTACGAACTGACTTCTCTAAAATATCACCAAAAATGAAACAAGAATTTTATGATTTAATTATTGAGACAAATGGTCAAAAACTTTATGATTTTACAAAAAAAACAACAAACTGGATAAAACAAAAAAAATTAAATAATGGAATTTTAAATTTATCAATTCAACACACAAGCGCTTCCTTAATTGTTCAAGAAAATGCTGATCCTGACGTTCAGACAGATTTAATAAATTATTTTAATAAATTAGTTCCGATGAATAACAAATTGTATGTTCATACCATTGAGGGAAAAGATGATATGCCAGCTCATATTAAATCCGCCTTAACAAATAATCAGATATCTCTTAGTATAAAAAAAAATGAATTATTATTAGGTACTTGGCAAGGGTTGTATTTGTTTGAACACCGAATAAAAACTCAAAAAAGAAAAATTATTCACCATTTCTTTGGAGAATAATTTAAAAATTAATTTGGTGAATATTTCGAGATAATGATAATCATTCTCAAAAAAAGTTTGTTATTGATAATCATTCGCTCATTTTATTATTGTAAAAATATTTATTAAAATTATTACTGAGGTATGGAAATTCAAAATTACAATTGTAAAAAATGTGGATTAACTATCTCGTCAGTATGCTCAAAGTGTGACAGAGTAGTAGATGTAAAAGTGTTAGACAATGGGTGTATAGTTCAAAAAACTAAGTGTTTAGATTGTGCTAATGTGCCAGTTATTAAAGACGTTTGTTCACAGAACTAGCAAATATAGCATTTAGTTATTATAATCTATTTTTTTAGGAGTTAAAAAATGGAGTTGACGGAAGGCATATTTAAGGCAGCAAAAAATATTTTTGACAATAATAAGGGTTCAATATTAAGAACTGTTATTTATACAATTGGGCACTTTGCTATTGCAATAATTGTACTAATGTCAATTGCCAATGTCTCTTTTATGATTGCTTTAACAGATGCAATTGTTGAGCCACTTGCAAATGCAGTTTGGTACTTCATCCTTGATAAATGGTGGGCAAGTAAATCTAGTAAAAAATAATACTTATATTAAATAAATTATTTTTTTAAAGTTTGAAATGCAATTAGAGCAGCTTTTCTTGCTGACTCATGAATGACTATTGGTTTGGGATAATTTACTCCAATAATTGTTTTAATACTTTTTTGATAATTAATTTCCATTTCCCATGGCCTATGAATATATTTTGAAGGAACGTTTTTTAATTCTGGAACCCATTTTTTCACATACATGCCCTCTTTATCAAACTTTTCCCCTTGAAGAATAGGATTAAAAATTCTGAAATATGGTGCAGCATCAGCACCACATCCTGCAACCCACTGCCATTGAGCCACGTTATTTGCTTTATTAAAATCAAGAAGGCAATTTCTAAAATGTTTTTCACCCTCAATCCAATTTATTCTTAAATGTTTAACCAAAAAAGATCCAACAACCATTCTAATTCTATTATGCATCCATCCAGTTTCATAAAGTTCTCTCATTCCCGCATCTACTATTGGATAACCTGTCATCCCAGATTTCCATGCTTTTAAAAATTTTTCATTCTTAACCCAAGGAAACTTATCAAATTCTTTTCTGTAATTACCTTTTAAGAATTCTGGAAAATAATTTATTAAACTATGTGAAAATTCTCGCCATCCTAGTTCATTAATATATTTTCTATAGCCAATTCCCTTTGATTTTATTTCATCACACTTTTTCCAAATGGTATTTACGTGAACTTGTCCATGTTTTATATAAGGGGATAATTTTGATGTACCTTCAATTGATGGATAATCTCTTGCGGTTCCATAATCCTTTATTTTACTCTCAATTAAATTATTTAAAACTCTTTTAGATTCGTTTTCAGAAACCTTCCAGTAATTCTCAAATTTTTTATACCAATTTTTCTTTGGTAGAATTTTTTTTGGCTCTAAACAATCTTTAAAGAAAGTTAGAGTTTTTTTTTTCTTTTTAACAATATAATTTTTACTTGGAGGTGCATTTAAAAATTTTTGCTCTGCATTTTTCCAAAAAGGAGTAAATACTTTAAAAGGGGTCCCATCGTTTTTAGTAACGTCTTGAAATTCATTCAAAATATTCCCTTTAAAATATTTAAACTCAATTTCATTTTTAATAAAAATATCTCTAATTTTTTTTCCTTTAGCAATTACATCTGGTTCATAAATTTTATTCCAATATACCGTTACATCATCTTTTTTTTTTATTTTAGAAAAAATTTTTAATTCATCTCCCTCTAATATTTGAAGATTAATTTTATATTTTGATAATTCTAATTTAAATGCCTCTAAGGACTTAGAAAGCCACCATTTTTGTGCTTCACGTTTATCATCAAAATCAGATTTATTATAAATATAAATAGCAACTACATTTTCATGATTTTGAGTAGCATAAGAAAGTGCAGGATTATGTTCAATTCTAAAATCTTCTCTTATCCAAGTAATTGCATTTTTTGTCATAGAATTCTTATTTTCTACCTTTAGATAGCAGTTGTTTATATAATTTAACATCTGCATTACCTTCGCATCCGATTACCAAGATATTAGAGTTTTTATCAAGATTGAGGAATTTCTTAGCCTTAATATTGTTGCATACCCCAATCAAAGCAATAACCCCTGGAGCTGCACATTCACCCCCTATAATAGAAGTTTTTCCAAATTTTTTATCCTTTAATCCGGCTACAGTTTTCGCAATATTCTTATCTGAAATTGAAACACAACAATTGCTTGTTTTTTTTAATATCTGCCAAGGGACTAAAGACATTTCATTACATGACATTCCCCCCATAATACTCTCTTTTTTAATTTTAATTTTTTTTAGTTTATTACTATTAATACTTTGAAGTACACAATCTGCTCTATCTGGTTCAACAATAATAATTCTAGGTATCCTTTTAAAATATTTTGCTACTCCAGCTACTACACCAGCCGCTAATCCTCCAACACCAGCCTGGAGGAATATATGAGTTATATATTGATTTGTTTGGTTAGAAATTTCTTTGATCATAATCGAATATCCCGCCATAGTAAGCTGGGGTATATATTTATAGTTTTTTGTTGAGACATCTTGCACAATTTTCCAATTATTCTTTTTAGATAATCTTTGACACTCTTTTAATGAGTTTTCATAATTTCCTTTAACCTTAATT
>CACJFJ010000015.1 GCA_902592675.1 uncultured Pelagibacteraceae bacterium | reverse complement strand
TAATAGTCAAAACTATCTCAAAAAAAAAAAATATCCTAATTTAATCAAAATTATTAAAGGTGGAAAAGAAAGATCAGACTCTTCATTAAAAGCACTTAAATATCTCAAAAAATATAAACCTAAAAATGTATTTATACATGATGCAGCTAGACCTAACTTTTCAATTAAATTACTTAAAAACATTTCAAAAAACTTAAGAAAAAATAAATCTGTAGTTCCTATAGTTCCCTCTAAAGACTCAATTAAATATAAATTTGCAAATCAAATATTTAATCTGAATAGAGATAATTCTTTTTTAACTCAAACACCCCAAGCCTTTAGATTTAAAGAGCTATACAATCTTGCAACAAAACAAAGGGGCAAAATAACTGATGAGGCAACACTTTTTATAAATCATAATTATAAAATAAAGTTTATACCTGGAGAATACCAAAACAATAAAATTACATATTTAGGTGATTTAAAAACTCCAAAAACATACTTTGGTATAGGTTTTGATATTCATAAATTAGTTAGAAATAAGAAACTTTTTCTAGGAGGAATTAAAATTCCATTCCATTCTGGTCTTAAAGGACACTCAGATGGTGATGTAATCTTGCATGCAATTACAGATGCAATTTTAGGTGCTATGAAAAAAAAAGACATTGGTACTTATTTTCCAAATTCTAAAAAATTCAAAAATATCAGGTCTTCGAAGTTATTAAAGCCCATAATAGATGACCTCTATAAATCCAATTTTTTTATAAACAATCTTGATATAAATTTGATTTGTGAAAAACCTAAAGTTTCAAAATATCGAGAAAAAATAATCAACTCAATCTCTAAACTAACAAATTTAAACAAAAAAAAGATAAATTTAAAAGGTAAAACAGTAGAAAAATTAGGTTTAATAGGAAAAGAAAAAGCAATTGCTTGTGAAGTAATAATTTCAATTACAAAATATGACTAAAACTTTGAATACATTATTTGTCACAATGTTTGGTTTGGGAAAACTTCCAAAAATTCCTGGTACTTTTGGATCATTAGCAACAATAATTATACTTTATGTTTTATTCCATATATTAAACCTATCTTCAAACCTAATATTAATAGGCTTGATGATTATTTTTATTTTTTCATTTTTAGCAGTTGCAACTCATATCAAGGATAGTGAAAACAAAGACCCAAAAGAAGTGATTATCGATGAATTGATTGGTCAATCTATTCCAATTTATCTTTATGAAATTTCGCATGGAACAGAAAAGTCAAGTGATGAAGCTATAATCTTTTATTGCATTTGTTTTGTATTATTTAGATTTTTTGACATAGTAAAACCATTTCCAGTAAGTTATTTTGATAAAAATTTTAAAAACAGTTTTGGAGTCATCATGGATGATGTTTGTGCTGGTTTCTATGTTGTTTTATCTTTAATTTGTTTTATGGTTTTAAGTAGTTATTTTATCTAATGAAATCTTTAATAAAAATACTAACTAAAAAAAAACTTAAAATTTCATTTGTAGAGTCTTGCACTGGAGGTTTATTAGCTAGCACTATTACTTCAATTAGTGGTGCATCAAAAGTATTTAATTTAGGTCTTGTCACCTATTCTAACCAAGCAAAAATAAAGATTTTAAAAGTAAATAAAAATATCATTAAAGAGTACGGTGCTGTAAGCCATGAATGCTGTTCAGCAATGGTTAAAAATTTATCTAGGATATCTAGAGCTAATATCAATGTTTCAATAACTGGTATTGCAGGACCTAAAGGTGGCACTAAACAAAAACCTGTGGGTTTAGTTTATATTGGAGTTAAGAAAGGTGATAAAATACAAATAAATAAGTGCTTATTTAAAAGTAAAAAAAGATCGTCAATACAAAGAGCTACTGTTAAAAAAGCTTTAGATTTAATTCTTAGAATTGCCAAATAACTCTTCAGCTCTTTTCTGAAAAGCATCAGCTATTTTTTCTAGGCCAAACTGAAAAGAAACAACCATTAAAGAGTTTAGAAATTTGTTTTTAATTTCAAAATCAATATCAAAAGTAACTTCTGTAATACCATTCTTTTTATCAGTGAACATCCAATTATTAGATAAATGATTTAAAGGTCCTTCTATATTCTTAACAAATATCGAGTCTTCCTTTTTATTAAAGACCACATCACTTTTATAAGTATCTTTAAAAGGTCCTTTACCAATTGTTAAATCTGCAATAATTTTTGTTAAATCACCCTCATTTTTATTTTCGTGTATTTTTGCATCGAAACAAAAAGGAACAAATTCAGGATATTTTTCAATATCCAAGACTAATTCGATTAAATCTTTTTTTTTACATTCAATTAATCGCTTAACTGAAGCTTTAGGCATTAATGATTATTTATTCTATTTTGCTGAAGTTTAGCAAAGTCTTCATCAGCATGGTATGAAGATCTTGTTAAAGGAGATGAAGAAACTAATAAAAATCCTTTTGCTTTTGCTATATCTCCTAATTCTTTAAATTCATCAGGTGTATAATATCTATCTAATGGAAAATGTTTTACTGATGGTTGTAGATATTGTCCTATAGTTAAAAAATCTACATCAGCTGACTTTAAATCATCCATTACTTGTAAAATTTCATCTCTTGTTTCACCCAAACCAACCATTATTCCTGATTTAGTAAAAACTTTTTTATTTATTTTTTTTGCATTTTTTAAAAGTTCAAGAGAAGCAAAATATCTGGATCCAGGTCTAACTTTTAAATAAAGACTTGGTACTGTTTCTATATTGTGATTAAAAACATCAGGATTAGCTTCCAATACTTTTTTATAAGCATCTCCTTTTCTTAAAAAATCAGGTGTTAAAACTTCTATTGTAGTATTAGGATTGGTCTTTCTTATTTGATTTATTACTTGATAAAAATGATTAGAGCCCCCATCCTCTAAATCGTCTCTATCAACTGAAGTAATTACAACATGTTTTAAATCTAACTTTTTAACAGCTTGAGAAATTTTAATAGGTTCTAGTTCATCCAGTTTATCAGGCTTACCAGTTTTAACATCACAAAATGCACATGCTCTCGTGCATGTATCTCCCATTATCATAAATGTTGCGTGTCTTTTACTCCAACATTCAGTGATATTAGGACAATTTGCTTCCTGACAAACTGTTACAAGATTGTTTTTATTTACAATTGTTTTTGTTAAAAAAAATTCTTTACTGTTGTTAAGTTTAGATCTTATCCAGTCAGGTTTTTTTTTAATTGGATTAATTGGATTTTTTACTTTTTCAGGATGTCTGGGCCTAATTTTTTGTGTCATTATTTTTAATTATATAAATTGTCTCATTTTTTTTTCCAAATAGAAATCTCTCTCTAATTAAAGTTTCAATATAATCAAGATCTAGTTTGTCACTTAATAATGAATTTTTAAAATCCAAGTCCTTGATTTGACTAATTATTTGGGATTTTTCTTGTTTTAAGTCATGTAAAATTTGTTTTTTTTCGAAAAAAGAAATAAGCCCTCTTTCTCCAGATAAAAGATTAAAGAAAAAATATAGAATTAAAAATGATGATACTAATAACAAATAATTTTTTTTTAATCTTTTAAGCATTAATGAATTTTATTCATTCTAGCCTTTTTTCCAAGTTCTTCTTCTATGCGAATTAATTGATTATATTTGGCTACTCTTTCTGAGCGCGCTAAAGATCCTGTTTTTATTTGATTAGAATTAGTGCCCACAGCTAAATCTGCAATAAAAGTATCTTCACTGTCTCCCGATCTATGTGAAATAATCGTTTTAAATCCAATGATTTGAGCAAATTTAACAACTTCTATTGTTTCTGAAACGGTTCCGATTTGGTTTAGTTTAATTAAAATCGCATTTGAGGAAACATTTAAAAATCCTTTTTTTAATCTCTCCAAATTTGTAACATAAAGATCATCTCCAACTATTTGAATTTTTTTCATTAATTTCATCAACTTATTCCATGCTAACCAATCATTTTCGGCGAAGGGATCTTCGATTGATTTAATTTTATATTTTTCAACCATTTTTTTGTATTGTTGAATAGATTTATCAACTGAAACATACTTATTTGAATGAATGGAATAACTTTTCTTTTTATAAAGTTCATTAGCAGCAACATCTAAACATATAGAAATATCTTTACCATTAACAAATCCTGATTTTTTAATAGCATTTACAATCAAATCTAAAGCTTGGTTGTTATTATTAATCATGGGAGCGAAGCCACCTTCATCACCAACAGATGTTGATAGTTTTTTTTGCTTTATTAATTTACTTAAATTCTTAATCACAATAAAACACATTCTCATTGCTTCAGAAAAACTACGAGCTCGATCCGGTCTGATCATAAATTCTTGTATCCTCAACCCATTATTTGCATGAATACCACCATTAATTATATTCATTAAGGGATATGGTAATTTAAAATTATTTTTTACAAAAAAATTTTTATAAAGAGGTATTTTTTTTTCAATCGCGGAAAGTTTTTTAACCGCCATAGACACTGCTAAAATTGCATTTGCTCCTAAATTAGTTTTTTGTTTAGTTCCATCTAAATTAATCATCAATGCATCAATGCGCTCTTGATTGTGTACAATTTGGCCTTTTAATTTTTTAGATATCTTTTTATTAACTAAATTAATTGCTGTTAAAACACTTTTACCTAAATATTTTTTGTTATTTTTATCTCTTTTTTCAAATGCTTCATAAGTTCCTGTTGATGCTCCAGAGGGACAAATTGCTGATGCACTATTTTTTTTTGTAAAAACTTCTGCTTCCACAGTAGGATTTCCTCTACTATCAAAAATTTGACGAGCTTTAACTTTTAGAATCTTACTCACTAATTTTTTATTAAATTATCTATCTCTTTAAGTTGTTTTAATAGATTCTCTAATTTATCTAAAGGAACCATATTTGGTCCATCTGAGGGAGCGTTATCAGGATCTTGATGAGTTTCAATGAACACACCTGCAACACCTACAGCCACTGCTGCTCTTGCTAAGTGTTCAACAAATTCTCTCTGACCCCCACTTTTTTCACCAAGTCCACCTGGTTGTTGAACTGAATGAGTCGCATCAAAAATAACTGGATAACCATTTTTAGCCATGATCGGTAAAGATCTCATATCGGAAACTAAAGTATTATAACCAAAACTTGCACCTCTTTCTGTTACCAAAATATTTTTATTTCCTGAGTCTGCAATTTTTTTTGTGACATTAATCATATCCCAAGGAGCAAGAAACTGGCCTTTCTTTACATTAATAATTTTATTTGTTTTAGATGCAGCCACTAATAAATCAGTTTGCCTACATAGAAATGCTGGAATTTGAAGTATATCAACATGGTCAGCAACTATTGCACATTGTTCAATATTATGAATATCAGTAAGGATAGGAATATTGAGTTCTTTTTTAATTTTATCAAAAATAGGAAGTGATGCATCTAAACCAGCCCCTCTTTTGCCTTTAAGACTAGTTCTATTAGCTTTATCAAATGATGTTTTGTATATAAATCCAATTTTCAATTTCTTCGTAATTTCTTGAATTTTTCCAGCCATATCCATTGCGTGTTGTTCACTCTCAAGTTGGCAAGGTCCTGCAATTATACAAATTCTATCTTTATTTGATATTTCAATTTCACCACAATTTATTTTAATACTACTCATTTATGATTTTTTGCTGCTTTGATAAAAGATGAGAATAATGGATGAGGAGCTAAAGGTCTAGATTTAAATTCTGGATGAAATTGAACCCCTATAAACCAAGGATGATTCTTAAGTTCAATTATTTCTGGTAGTTTATCATCTGGCGACATCCCTGAAAAAATTAACCCCTTTTTTTCAAATTGATTCTTGAGATTGTTATTAACTTCATATCTGTGTCTATGTCTTTCTTTAACAGAATCTGATTTATAGATTCTGTTTATGGCAGAATTATTTCTCAATTTAGCCTCATATAAGCCTAATCTCATGGTTCCGCCCAAATTTTTATCTGTTCCTTTTATTATTTCACCATTTTTATCCCATTCATTAATTAAGCCTATAACCGGATAGCATTTTTTATCTAGTTCACTGGAACCAGCTTTTTTAAGTTTTAATTCGTTTCTTGCAAATTCAACAATTGCCATCTGCATTCCAAAACAAATGCCCAGAAAAGGTATTTTGTTTTCTCTTGCATATTTTATTGCCAAAATTTTTCCTTCAGTTCCTCTTTTACCAAAACCACCTGGTATTAATAATCCAGAAATATTCTTTAGTCTTTTTTTTATTTCGTTATTTTTTAAGTGATCAGACTCAATTCTAATTAGATTAATTTTTACTTTATTAGATATCCCTCCATGTATTAAGGCTTCATCTAATGACTTATAAGCATCTTTCAAATTTACATATTTACCAATTATTGCAATGTTTACAGATTTTTTTGTATTTAAGACTATCTTTGTAATTTTTTTCCACGGACTTAAATTTGGTTTTCTTTTTGATTTAATATTAAAATATTTCAAAACTTGTTTATCAAGTTTTTGATTAAAAAAACTAATTGGTGCCTCATAAATTGTTCTTACATCAACTGTTTCAATTACATTATCAATTGGAACGTTACAAAATAGAGATATTTTTTTTCTTTGATCTAAAGGTATAGATTGTTGAGATCTACATATAATTATGTCTGGATGAATACCGATGCTTCTTAGTTCTTTAACAGAGTGCTGTGTTGGCTTAGTTTTAATTTCATCTGATGATTTTAAAAAAGGCACAAAAGTTAAGTGAATAAATAATGTTTTTGATTTTCCGTGTTCATTTGAAAATTGTCTTATAGCTTCAAGAAATGGTAAGCTCTCAATATCTCCAACTGTACCACCGATTTCACATATAACAAAATCTTCATTGGTAATATCTTTTTTTATAAATTCTTTTATTCGATTTGTAATGTGAGGTATTACTTGAACCGTTTTACCTAGATATCCTCCTTTTCTTTCTCTTTTAATTACATCGCTATATATTCGACCAGTAGTTATATTATCTGACTGTTTAGATGAAATATTTGTAAATCTTTCATAGTGTCCAAGATCTAAATCTGTTTCAGCACCATCATCTGTAACGAAAACTTCTCCATGTTGAAATGGACTCATTGTTCCAGGATCTACATTTAAATATGGATCCATTTTTCTTAATCTTACTTTGTATCCTTGAGATTTAAGTAAGTACGCCAAAGAAGCTGAAGAGAGACCTTTGCCTAATGATGAAACCACGCCGCCCGTGACAAATATATATCGCGCCATGGAATTATCTTATAGCGAATAAAAAACTAATTGAAAAGAACTAATTATTATTTTCTGGGATTGCTGGCGTATCTTCTTGTTTTTCTTCAACAGTGTCTAAAACTGAGGTTGAAGTTGTCAAATCACCTCTAGAAATTATTGTTAATCCTAGGCTACATATAATAAAAAGTGCTGCAACTACAGCAGTTGCTTTTGTCATAAAGTTTCCTGCAGTTTTAGAAAACATCATGTTTTCCTGTGAAACACCAATTCCAAGAGCTCCCCCTTCTGATTTCTGCATTAGAACTAACAAAACTAGGATAACTGCAAGAATTATATTAAGTACAAGGAGTATATTTTCCATGGGCAACTAATTATAGGTTTTTTTGATTATATCAATAAATTTTTTTGGATCTTGTGATGCTCCACCAATTAAATACCCATCAATGTTTTTGATATCTCTTAACTTTAAAATATTTTTTGGATTAACAGATCCACCATACAAAACTTTATAATTTTTTGCCTTTTTTTTGATAAAATCTATAGTTTTAAATAAATCCTCAGGCTTTGGAATTAAGCCTGATCCAATAGACCAAATAGGCTCATAAGCTATTATGATTTTATTTTTATTTTGAATTTTATTTAAGCCGTATCTAATTTGTTCATCTAAAATTTTTTTAGTTTTTTTCTTTCTTTTTTCACTCAAAGTTTCACCAATACAAAATATAATTTTAAGACCAGATTTAATTGCAGTTTTTATCTTTTGATTTATTAATTTATTTTTTTCACCTCTCTGTCTATTTTCTGAATGACCAATAATAACATATGATGCCCCAGCGTCCTTTAACATTCTTGGATTAATTGATCCTGTGTGAGCGCCATAGACTTCACTCTCATGACAATTTTGTGCTCCAACCTCTATTTTTGATTTTTTTAATTTTTTACTCATAGAATTAATTAATGTGGTGGGCGGACAATAAATAATTTTTAAATTCTTATTTCTTCTAAAATTCTGAAAAAAATTAGCCACTTTACCTAGTGAATTTAGAGATTTTAAACCACCAAACATTTTCCAATTAGCAATAAAATACATATATTTATTTGTCATCTGCTAAATTTTAATCTATAGCTTTGCTTTTTACAGTTCAATAAATTTATAATAGAATGATAGGTAGTTTTAGAAATTTTGCAAAAACTAAATTCGCTGGGTTATTAGTTTTTATAATGATTATCCCTTTTGTATTTTGGGGAATGGGTAGTATGTTTAGTAGTGGTAATACAAATAATATTGCTAAAATTAATAAAACAAATATTTCCACTCAAGATTTTATTGACCATATAAATAATTCTAATATTCCAGATCGGACTATAAGGGAAAATTTACAAAATAATATAATTGAGGAATTATTATCCACATTAGTATCAACAAAATTATTAAATCTTGAAATAGAAGATTTTAACATCCATGTATCTGAAAAAACATTACTAAAAAAAATAAAAAAAAATAAAAA
>CACJFJ010000014.1 GCA_902592675.1 uncultured Pelagibacteraceae bacterium | reverse complement strand
AGTAGCCTTATCATTCAAATCCTCGATCGGAAATATACTTTTAAATACTCTATCAAAACCTTTTGTTAAATCACCTGAATTTGCTCTATATTCTGTAAGTTCTTTATAAGAATTCTTTTGTACCTCTATAAGATTTGGTATTGATAAACTTTCTTTTAATTTACCAAAACTTTTTCTTACATTTTTTTTTTCAGTAAAAGATATTTGCATCTATGTTTTTAATACTGATTAAAAATTAATCAGTATTTAAATAATTCCTTATTAATTTACTTAAGTTCTACTTTAGCGCCAGCTGCTTCAAGTTTAGCTTTTATTTCTTCAGCTTCTTTTTTTGGAACACCTGTTTTGACTTCTTTTGGTGCTCCTTCAACAAGATCTTTTGCTTCTTTTAAGCCTAACGATGTAGCTGCTCTAACTTCTTTAATAACATTTATTTTTTTATCACCGGAAGAAACTAACATGATTGTAAAATCATCTTTATCTTCTGCTGCTGCTGCTGCGCCACCTGCTGCTGGAGCCGCTGCTGCCATAGGGGTTACTCCCCATTTTTCCTCAAGTTGTTTTGATAAATCTGCTGCCTCAGCAACAGTCAAATTGGATAAATCTTCAATTATTTTATTTAGATCAGGCATAATATTACTCTTTGGGTTTAGTTTCAGAATTTTCTGGGGGTAAAGTACTCATTTTTTCCGATCGTGCAAGTAAAATACTCACTAATTTTGAAGCAGAGGCATTCAAAATTCCCACAATATTAGCCCTCGCTTCATCCAAAGTAGGTAAATTTGCTACACTCATTACTCCATCTTGGTCAAGAATTTCATTTTCCATCATTCCACCAATTAATTTGAGATTCTCGTTATCTTTTGCAAACTTAGATAAAATTCTTGCTGACATTATTGCGTCCTCTCCAAAAGCTACAGCTGTGGGGCCAGTGAATAAATTTGATAAATTTTTACATTTTGTTTTTTCAAGTGCTAATTTTGTTATTCTATTTTTCGTTATCTTAAAAATTATGCCGTGCTCTCTCATTTTTGACCTTAATTCATCCAGTTGAGTCATTGTCAAACCTTGATAATGGGTAACCATCACTGCTTTGCTATTTTCAAACTGTGAAGTCATCTCAGCAATATAATTTTTTTTTTGTTCTTTGTTCATCATAACTTAAATATTTTTTCCCAGTTTTAATTTATACGAAACACCCATTGATGATGTAATAAATGCAGATTTTATCAAATCTCCTTTTACTGTATTGTTTGATTTTTCTTTTTCAAGTGAATCTAAAACTGCATTTAAATTTTTTATTAATTTATCATCTGTGAATGATTTTTTTCCTATACTTACGCCAATATTTCCATCCTTATCATTTCTTATTTCTGCTTGACCAGATTTAGCATCTGAAATTGCGATTTTCAAATTTTCAGTCACAGTGCCTAATTTTGGATTTGGCATTAAACCTTTTGGGCCAAGTATTTTGCCTAGTTTAGAAAGTTTAATCATCATAGATGGAGTACATATTAATTTTTCAAAATTCATTTCTCCATTTTTAATCTTTTCAATAAATTCATCCCCACCAACAATATCTGCGCCAGCATTTTTTGCTTCATCAGATTTAGAATCCTCACATACCACTGCAACCTTTATTTTTTTTCCAGTTCCTCCTGGAAGATTAACTACAGTTCTTATATTTATTTCACTTTTTTTTTGTTTATGATTAATTTGAAAGCTTAGATCGACTGACTCATCAAATTTAGTTGTACAATTTTTTTTTACAAGTGGTAATAACTTTTCAATAACTTCTGAGGGAAGTTCGTGAGTTTTTTCAGGAAGTTTTTTGAACCTTTTTGAAGACATAATTAATCTTTTACCTCTATACCCATTGATCTTGCAGAGCCTGAAATAATTTTTACTGCTTGTTCAAGATCTAATGCATTTAAATCATTCATTTTTTGTTTTGCTATTTCCTCAGCTTGTTTTTTTGTAATTGATGCAACAATATTTCTACCAGGCTCTTGAGATCCACTCTTAAGTTTAGCCGCTTCCCTGATATAAAATGAAGCTGGAGGAGATTTTATCTTAAAATCAAATTTTTTATCTTTATAGACTGTGATCTCGACTGGTACAGGTTTACCCGCTAAAGATTTAGTTTTATCGTTAAATGCTTTACAAAATTCCATAATATTTACTCCCCTTTGTCCTAATGCTGGACCAACAGGTGGAGCTGGGTTAGCTTGACCTCCCTTTATTTGTAATTTAATAAATCCGCTAATTTCTTTTTTTGCTGCCATTAACTTACTTTCTCTACTTGATTATATTCTAATTCAACTGGTGTTGGCCTTCCAAATATAGAAACCGAAACTTTTAGTCTAGACTTTTCTTCATCAATCTCTTCAACCATTCCACTAAAAGATGCAAATGGACCATCTACAACTTGAACCTTTTCGCCTACACTATATTCTATACCAGATTTTGGTTGAGCTACACCATCTTTTATTTGTCCTAAAATTTTTTCAATTTCTTTATCTGAGACTGGAACGGGTATACCCTTAGTCCCTAAAAACCCACTTACTCTCTTTATATTCTTAATCATATGATAAATATCATTATCCATCTCGCTTTTTATTAGCACATAGCCCGGAAAATACTTCTTTTTTCTTTGAATTCTTTTGCCTCTTTTTACCTCAGTTACATCGTGAGTAGGAACTATAATTTCCTCAAATTTATCAGATATTTTTGCTTTATCAGCTTCTTCTTTAATTAATCCAGCTACTTTATTCTCAAAACTTGAATGCGATTGAACGATATACCAATTTTTCATTAAAGACTCACTTTAAGTAGAATTTCCAAAAAAAACTTAAGAACTTGATCTAATAACAAGAAAAAAAGGGACATCACTACAGCCATAACAAAAACCATCAAAGCACCCTGAAGAGTTTCTTTCCATGTAGGCCAAGTAACCTTAAAGGCCTCTTGTTTAACCTCTTGTATAAATTTAATTGGGTTTTTCATAATTACAAAAATTTCTAATTGGCAGGAGCGGAGGGACTCGAACCCTCAGCCTCCGGTTTTGGAGACCGGCGCTCTACCAATTGAGCTACACTCCTATATAGAGCTTACTCTATAATCTTAGTTACTACTCCTGCTCCTACAGTTCTTCCACCTTCACGAATAGCAAAATTTAATTTTTCTGACATCGCAATTGGTGTAATTAGTTTGACAGTAAACTTGGCATCATCACCAGGCATTACCATTTCAGTTCCTGATGGTAATTCTACTTCACCAGTAACATCTGTAGTTCTAAAATAAAACTGTGGTCTATATTTTGTGAAAAAAGGAGTATGTCTACCACCTTCCTCTTTTTTTAAAACATAAGCTTGAGCTTCAAATTTAGTATGAGGGGTAACAGAACCTGGTTTACAAAGAACTTGACCTCTTTCAATATCTGTTCTTTCAACACCTCTTAGAAGCACTCCAACGTTGTCACCAGCTTCTCCTGAATCTAAAAGTTTTCTAAACATTTCAACACCAGTACAAACTGATTTTTTTGTTTCTCTTATTCCAACTATTTCTAATTCATCACCAGTTTTGAGTACACCTGACTCAACTCTTCCGGTTGCAACTGTTCCTCTACCAGAAATTGAAAAGACATCTTCAACAGGCATTAAGAAAGGTTTGTCTTTTGGTCGATCAGGTTGCGGAATAAAAGAGTCAACATTTTTCATTAACTCTAAAATTGAATTTTTTCCAATTTCATCATCTCTTCCTTCCACAGCCGCTAATGCAGAACCTTTGGCAATTGGAGTTTTATCTCCAGGAAATTTATATGAAGTTAATAATTCTTTTATTTCTTCCTCAACTAGATCAATCATCTCTTTGTCATCAACTTGATCTACTTTATTCAAATAAACACAAATCGCAGGAACACCTACCTGTCTTGCTAAAAGAATATGTTCTCTTGTTTGAGGCATTGGACCATCTGCAGCATTAACAACTAATATTGCACCGTCCATTTGAGCTGCACCAGTAATCATGTTTTTTACATAGTCAGCGTGACCTGGGCAATCTACATGTGCATAGTGTCTTTTTTCAGTTTCATACTCTACGTGCGCAGTAGAAATTGTAATTCCTCTCTCCTTTTCCTCAGGAGCTTTATCAATCTGATCATAAGCTACTGCCTGTGCCCCACCAGTTTCAGATAAAACTTTTGTGATAGCAGCAGTTAAAGTTGTTTTACCATGGTCGACATGACCAATAGTACCGATATTGCAATGCGGTTTATTTCTTACAAATTTTTCTTTCGACATTTTTTCCTCTTTTTTTTAATTTTATTTCTTGGAGCGGGTAAAGGGAATCGAACCCTTACATCCAGCTTGGAAGGCTAGCGTTCTACCATTGAACTACACCCGCACAACCCCAAGAGTAACACTCCAGTATTATTTAAAATTTTATTGAATGGTGGAGGGGGAAAGATTCGAACTTTCGAAGACCGAAGTCAACGGGTTTACAGCCCGCCCCATTTGACCGCTCTGGAACCCCTCCCTTAGGGGAAGTGTCCCCTTGTTCAATAAAGCTTCAAACAACATGCGTTTTATATATTTTATTTGTGCAAATGCAACACGTGATTTAATGAGAAAAAGTATAAAAAAACGTGTAAAATTAAGTAAATTTTATGAATAAATCATCATTTTTTATAGTTGGACAGCATGCAGTTGTAGAAGCTCTAAAAAATCCAAAAAGGAAAGTTTTGAGGGTTTTTTTAACAGAAGAAAGTAAAAAAAATATACATAGAAAAAGTCCGAATAAAAATCTTTTAAATGAGGTTAAGGTTTATTTCAAAACTAAAAAGGAGTTAGATAAATATAGCAATAAAGAAAATTTATTACACCAGGGGTATGTTGCTGAAATAGATCATTTGGAGAAACCAAATCTTAAAGAATTTATCAAGGAAAAAAAGGATATCAACTTAGTCTGTTTGGATGGGGTGACAGATCCTAGAAATATAGGAGCTTTAATAAGAAGTGCAGCATCCTTCAACATTGATGGAATCATTATTAAAGAAAGACACTATCCAAATGAAAGTAAACTTATGTATAAAGCTGCAAGTGGCGCAATCGAACATGTAAATATATTTGAGGTTTCAAATATTAATTCAACATTAAAAAACTTAAAAGAGAAAAATTTTTGGGTTTATGGTTTTGATGGTGAGGGTGATAAAGATTTCACAAAAATAGAATGGAAAGGAAATAATATTCTTTTATTCGGTTCTGAAGGGTTTGGTATGCATCAACACACATCGAAATATGCTGATTTTTTAGTAAAGATAGATATTGATAGTAAGATAGAAAGCTTAAATATCTCAAATAGTGCTGCTATTGTGTTTCATCATTTAAGTTATTTAAAAAAAAAGAGTTGATTAATTAAAGAATTATTAATAATTATTGCGCATGCCCTTGTAGCTCAGCTGGTAGAGCAATTGATTTGTAATCAATAGGTCCGCGGTTCGAGTCCGTGCGGGGGCACCATTCCTGAAACAAATATTTAAAAAAGTGGCGCGCCCTGAAGGATTCGAACCTACGACCCTCGGTTTAGAAAACCGATGCTCTATCCAGCTGAGCTAAGGGCGCAAACAATATTTAAAATTACTTAGTAAGTAATTCATTAAAATTATAGCACTATTATTAACTTAATTCATTAATTTTTGAAAATAAATTTTTTCATAAGAAGTAATATTGTTAACAATTCAATTCTTCCAATAATCATAAAAAATATAAGAATATATTTGATAAAAAAATTAACATCATTAAAATTAAAGTCACCTACTCCATAAATTGATGAATTTACAGTGTTCATAATTGTTAAAATCGATAACTTAAAAGAATTTTCGAAATTAATTTGGGATAAGCTTAAAAACATAGTTAAAATAAAAATACTTAAAATAAAAATTAAAATTGATAAAAAATATTTGTTTATCTCATTAAAATCAAAATTAATATTAGTAAAAATTAATTTATTCATAAATATATTTTTAGGCTTACTGAATGATAAAATTTGATTAAAAGAGTACCTAATTAATGAATAAATTTTTATTAACCTTAATCCAGAACTAGTGGATAAAAATGATCCACCAATTATTACCAATATTAAATAAATGAAGCTTAATTCTGTGTTATTGGATCCGATTGAAAAACCTACATTCGATACACTGGTAGAAATAGATAAAAAATTTTCTAAAAAGTTATATTTATAACTAAAAAAGAGAAAAAAAATTGTTACTATCGATATAAAATAAACAATTAAATGTAAATCTTCATAAAAAAAATTGAGATTCTTCTTCTTAAAAAAAATAAGATTATATACAAAGAAAATACTAAAAAAAGACAGTAACATTAATAAAGATAAAATAATAATTTGTCCTTGATTTTTTATTATTAAAGAAAGTTCATTCACCGGAAGAAATCCTCCTGAGGAAATTAATGAGAATGCAAGATTAAGTGAGTCAAATGACCTTACTGAAAAAAATTTTAGAATGAAAAAGATAATTAATGTTAATGTAGAGTACAGCAAGAAAATTTTTATTGCTTGTTTTAATATTTCTGAGCTATCAAAAGATATGAAATTTGTTAATGATTTCTTTAAACTTTCATCATAAATTTGTATAAGAAATATTATTGAAAAAAGAAAATAAAGGCCTCCGATCCACTGACTGCTAGATCTCCATAAAATCAGACTTTCGTCTATATGTTTTATGTTTTCAAATATTGAGAAACCAGTGGAAGTAAATCCAGAGATTGATTCAAAATAAGAATTTAATAACGTTAAATCATAAATACTAAAATAAAATGGTATAGATAAAACTAATGGAATGATGAAATATCCCAATAAGACTGTTAAGATTTTGTCAAATATTGATAATTTTTTATTGGGAACTTTAATAATAAAAAATAAAACAGAAATACCTAAAGATACAAAAAAGCTTATATAGTACGTATCTAAATTAAGATATAAGTTAAAGTAATATGAATATAAAATATTAAAAAAAGAGAATAAAGAAACTAATCCAAAAAAAAAACTTAAAAATCTTAAATCAAACTTTAACATCAATTAAACTGCGCTAAGCCTAAAGATATTTTCGACTATAGATATTGAGTCTTTTTTTGCAAGAAAAACAACTTTATCGTCTTTTTGAAAAACAAAATCAGAGCGAGGTATTAATACTTTTTTATTTCTTAAAACAGCTCCAATTCTAATTTCTTCTGGCAAATTAGAATTTTTAAGCTCTTTATTTATTAATTCTGAAGTTTCAATAATTTCAGCTTCTATAACTTCATAATCTCCATCCGATATCGTATACGCATTCTCAATCGTCCCCTTGTGAATATGCTTCAAGATACTCGATACTGTTGTCATACGTGGGTCAATTAAATCATCGATCTTTAGCGATGATTGAAGAATTGAGTAATTCGGTTTATTAATTAATGCCATAGTTCTTTTTTCATCTATTTTTTTTTGATCTTTTGTAAATTTTTCTACCAAAACACTCACCATCAGGTTATCTTCATCATCATTTGTTAGAGCCAATACAGTCTCTGCCTCCTCTAAATTTGCTTCTATTAAAGTTTCTTCATCTAGCCCATCACCATTAATTATAATTGTATCATTTAATTGATTAGCTAAAAATTCAGACTGACTTTTATTTTTTTCAACAATTTTAACTCTTACTGTATCTAAAGTTTCTTCTATATTTTTTGCTAAATTAAATCCAATGTTACCACCACCAATTATTAGAATTTTTTTGGAAATTCTTTCTTCATGTCCAAAAGCTTCTAAGGTATCTGGCATTTGAGACGAATTTATAATCACATAAATTCTATCATCTTTTTTCAAAGAGTCAGTTTTTTTGGGTATAAAAAATTTATCATTTCTAACAATAGCAATTATATTAGCATCAAGATTTGGAAATTTTTTTGTTAATTCATTTAGTTTAATATCTATTAGCTTACACTTATCTTTAATTAAAATTTCTAAAAGTCTAATTTTATTTTCTGCAAAAGGCACATTATCAAGCGCACCAGGCGCCTCTAATTTTCTTTGTATTGATTTAGCAATTTCCAATTCGGGTGAAATAATCACATCTATTGGTAAATTTTCTTTATTATACACCCTAGTAAATTTTGGATTCAAATAATCTTGAGATCTAATTCTCGCTATTTTTTTAGGGATATTAAATACTGAAAAAGCTATTTGGCATATAAGCATATTTATTTCATCATTTCTAGTAACAGCTATTATCATGTCTGTTTCAGGCGCATTTGCTTTTTCTAAAATTGAGGGATAAGTAGCTTTACCAACAATTGCTTTTACATCTAAGCTGTCGTTAATTTTTTGTATATCCTCACTAGATTGGTCTATTACTGTAATTGAATGACCTTGCTCACTTAATAATTTAGCTATAGTAAAACCTACTCGCCCTGCTCCACAAATTATTATATTCATCTAATTAAATTCTTTAATACCTAAAACTTTTAATTTTCTGTGAAGCGCGCTCCTCTCCATACCAACAAAATTTGCAGTTTTAGAAATATTTCCGTTAAATTTTTTCAATTGAATACTTAAATACTCTTTTTCAAATTTTTCCCTAGCCTCTTTTAAAGGTATAGACAATTTATTTTCCTCAATTTTTCTATCCAAATTCTCAATTTTTAGAGACTCCTTTATAATATTCGAAACCTTATCAGATGTCTCTGGTTGAAGTATTGCAATTCTTTCTATCAAATTTCTCAATTCTCTAACATTTCCTTGCCAATTATGATTCAAAATATAACTGTTATTTTCATCTATTTCTAATTTTCTAATATTATAACTTTCAGAAATTTTTTTTGAAAAATATCTAATTAACAATGGAATATCCGAAAGTCTTTCGCTTAAAGGTTTTACGTTTATTTCAAAAACATTCAATCGATGAAATAAATCTTCTCTAAAATTTCCATTTTCAATTTCTTTTTGTAAATTTTTACTAGAGGAGCAAATCAACCTTACATCTACATTTAAATCATTATTGCCGTTCAGTCTTTTAAATTTTTGATCTGTTAACACTCTTAAAATTTTTGATTGAATATCCAAAGGTATTTCTGAAACTTGATCAATTAATAGAGTTCCTTTATTTGCTTTTTCGAGCGCACCATAAGCAATTGATCCATTAGTTTTTTCCTCACCAAATAATTCAAGTTCATATTTATCAATATCTAAAAGAGCACCATTTAAAATCACAAATGGCTTATTGTTTCGTTTAGAATTTTTGTGAATTTTTCTTGCAATTAATTCTTTTCCAGATCCGGATGGTCCATTTATTAAAACACGGCTCTCTGTTAATGAAATTTTTTCTATTTGTTCTCTAATATTGATAATATTCTTACTTTCACCAATTAACTCATAAGAAGAAAAAAGTCTATTTTCATATTCTTTATTTTGAATCTTTAAATTTAAATTTTCTACTGCTCTGCTTATAAAATTTAGTAATCTTGTTTGGTCAAAAGGTTTTTCAACAAATTCAAATGCTCCATGTTTAAGTGAATTGATTGCCATTTCTATATTTGCATGTCCAGAAATCATTATCACAGGCACATCTTTGTTTTTTGATTTAATATGACTTAATAACTCTATTCCATCATTGTCACCTTTATCTAATTTTACGTCTAAGATTGCAACATCAGGAATTTTTTTATCAATTTCACTCAGTGCTTGATTATAATTTGCAGCTAATCTCGTTTTATAACCTGCATCTATAATAAGGTCATTTAGAATATTCCTTATATCTGCATTATCATCAACTATTAAAATTTCAACTGACATCTAAATTAAAATTAATTTCAATTTTTGCACCATCTTTTAAAGGGGTAAATTCGAGTTTGCCATTATGGTCATTTATAATTTTATTAACTATTGATAAGCCTAATCCTGTTCCATTTTTTTTTGTTGTAAAGTACGGATTTAAAATATTTTTCAAATCTGTTTTTAATGCATCAAAACCTATACCATTATCTTTAATAATTATTTTAATATGGTCATTATCATTAAAAATTTCAATTAAAACTTTTTTATCAAAATTTGGCTTTTTTTCAGACTTTTGTTGAATACTTTCAATAGAATTTTTTATTAAATTTACAAATACTCTACTTAATTGTTCTTTGTCACAGTTTAAAAAAATTTTTTTAGATTTATTTGAAAACTCGATTTTTATTGATTTATCAAGTTCACTTAAAAGTTTTATACTCTCATTTAATAAAATTACTAAATCATTGTTTTTAAGAATGGGTTTTGGCATTCTTGCAAAATCTGAAAATTCATTAACAAGATTCTCTATTTGTTTGATTTGATTATTAATTATTTTCAAATTATCCTTAAAATTATCTTTGTCCTTGTCATTAAAATTACCACTATATTTACCTTTGATTCTGTCGATAGTTAATTTTATTGGTGTCAAAGGATTCTTAATTTCATGAGCAAGTTTTCTCGCTAAATTTCCCCATGCTTCATGACGTTCATTTATGATAAGTTTTTCCTGTTGGTCTTTAAGTTTATTTATCATTAAATTAAAATTTTTATTTAAAATTTCTAAATCTTTATCAGTTTTAATTTCTGGTACTTTTGTATTTAAGTTCCCCTCACCTATGGCAGAAGAAGCTATAATTAAATTATTAATTGATCTAAAAAACCTAGATGAAAATCTTATCGCTATAGAAATAGAAATGAATAATAATAAAGTTACTAAAATTATATAAATAATTGCAAAAGAAATTTTTATACCAGTACTTTTTTCTTCCACTGTATAATAAAAATTTATTGCCTCCTGAGACTCTGAAAGGTAATTTGAAATATTTTTATCTAGATATTTAATCACATATAAAAATCTATTATCAAAATTTTGTAATCTCATTATTGCAGCTGAAATATTATCTGGTGCATTAATTATCTTTAAGGGTCTATCATCATCTAATACGAGATTTAAAGCTCTATCAATTGGTGGTTTGTATTTATTATTATTCTCAAGAGTTGAGAATAATAAATTTTTATTTTCATCGATAATATGTATCTCATCTACATCTCTTATTATTTTTTGTGTTCTTAGAAATCTTAAATATTCTTTAAAATCATCATTTAAAAAATTTGCACTTTTTATTGTATCAAAAGCTATTAACACAATATCAGACTCTATTTTATTTCTTACTTCCTCTACATAGTTTTTGGCAAGTTCATAAGAATTATTTACAACAGTTGTAACTTTTTTATCAAAATATTTTTCTAAAGCATATGAGAATAAAAATAGTGAAAAAATCGAAATAAGAATTGAGGGAATTAATGTAAATAATGAAAAATAAGTGATATATTTTTTGTTGGAATTTACTCCATCT
>CACJFJ010000013.1 GCA_902592675.1 uncultured Pelagibacteraceae bacterium | reverse complement strand
TCTTTTCTTTAATAAGTTCATTATTCTCTTGAAGCTTTTTAAGTTTTATCTCTTTAATTTTTTTTAACTCCTGATTTTTCTTAAAGTTTTGTATTGCGCTACTTAATGTTTTTGTTGTGATATTTGCTATATTTGCAAGACCATTAGTTTTAACACGTGATTTTTTTCTTTGTCTAAATTTTGTAATCTTTTTCTTAACCATAATTTTTTTTTAAAAAACCTATATGAACAAAGATTCGAGCTGTATTCAATATTTTATGACAAAAAAAATTTATCTCGGTGATTATTTTGAGTTTCAACCTGTGAGTGATTATTCATAAATTAACCGTTAAATTTAAAGAATTTTTTTGCAATCAAGTATTCAAAGGATTAATAAAACTAAGTGAAAAAATTTACTAAATTAATAATTGCATGTGACGGTGAGTCTGCCAGTGGCAAGAGCACTGCCGCAAAATTAATTTCAAAAAGGTATGGTCTTTTTTTAATTAACTCAGGATTGTTATATAGGTATGCTAGTAAACTTGTAATAAAACATAAACCAAAAAATCTTGAAAAATTTTTAGTTAAAAAATTTAAGAATGTTTCATATGGATATATTTCTAAACAATATTTACACTCAGAAAAAATAAGTAGTCATGTTGGTCAATTAGCGAAAGATAAAAAAGTAAGAAAAATAATAAATAATTTTCAAGTTAAGATAATAAAAAATACAAAAAAAATTTGTGTTGAAGGAAGAGATATTGCAAGTAAAATTTTAGCTACAAAACCAAAGTATGATTTAGCATTTTATTTTAAATGTAAAATAGATATAGCCAGTCGTAGAAGATGGTTAGAGATTAAAAAAAAGGTTCCCTTAAAAGATGTAAAAAAATCATTAATTAAAAGAACAAAAATGGATAAAAGAAGAAAAAATAGCCCTTTAGTTATGGTAAAAGATGCAATTTTAATAAAAACAGACTCATTATCTAAAAAACAAGTTTTATCGAAAATGAGTAAATATATTGATAGTTTGAATTAATTAGTTTTATATTCCTCTTTAACAGGTTCATCAATTGGTTCAGTAGTTGGATTCAACTCTATACCAGCCGGCGTTATGGTTTGTGGCATTGCAACAAATTGCGAGTCTGGATTATCATTGGTAGGTCTAATACTCATCCTATAAATTCCAAATATTCCAATTATTGAATGGAAAAAAAATAGAAAAATAAAAAAACCATTTGAGCCAACTAAATCCATAAAAATTGAACATAAAAAAGGCCCACTCATTGCTCCGAGGCCAAATAAAAATTGAAGTCCTGCTCCTGCAGCGACAAATTTTTCTTTTGGGATATAATCATTAGTGTGAGCTAAGATAAGAGAAAACATTGGTAAACTACAAAATGAAAAAAGTATAAAAGAGATATAAAACAATGTTTTGCTTGTAGCTAGTCCATCAGGTAAATACATCTGTCTTGAAACAATAATAGAGAGGATAGCAAAAACCGCTGCACCAAAAGAAGAAAAAACTATTACTTTTCTTCGATCGTATAAGTCAGATATTTTACCAACAGGAAATTGAGCTATAGATCCAGAAATAGCTAATAAAAATGTCACAATAGATATTTCTAGAATAGTAAAATTCATTGATGTTGCATACACTGCTAATAATGTAAACAATGCTGACTGAATTGTACCATAAAAAAAAGAACTCACCATACCAAATGGAGATGAAGTGTATAATTCTCTTAAAGACATAGCTTTTATTCTTTTAAAAGTTGGAGGTTTTTTTTTGGTTAGTAAAATAGGAATTAACGCTGCAGATGTAATAACAGAGATTAGTATGAAAGGCTGAAAGTTTGTTGGAGCACTAAAGTTTAATAAAAACATTCCTATACCCATAGATCCATATAAAACAACCATATAGACTGATAAAACACTTCCTCTATTCTTGTTACTTGATCTATCATTAAGCCAACTTTCAGCGACCGTGTATATACACACCATACTGATCCCAGTAAAAAGTCTTAACAAGAACCAAATAAATGGATGTATCAATATTGAGTGCATTAATATAATTAATGAAGCCAATGATGCGAAAGCAGCAAAAACTCTTATATGTCCGACCCTTGAAATAATAATTGGAATAGTAGCTGCACCTATAAAATATCCGACAAAGTAGCCTGACATCATGAAACCAGTAGCTGTTAAACTAAATTCTTCTTGAACAGCTCTTACTCCAAGAAGAGAACCTTGAAATCCATAAGCCATCATTATGAACCCCATTCCTAAAAATAATGCCCAAGAATTTTTTAAAACCTTATCCATAAAATCGTGCTATTATCTGCCATCTATAAGTAAATCAAGACTTAATTGTGACAATGATTAAGATTTTTTTAATTTTAAAAATGAGTGAACTGCAATTGTGATGACTATAACAGCTCCTCCTAAAAGTGTTTCAATACTAGGCTGTTCTTTTATTATTAACCAAACCCATATTGGCCCTATAATTGTTTCTAAAAGAAAGAAAAGATTTACCTCAGCAGCCGTTATAAATCTTGGGGCAATAGTTACTAAAACAAATGGTATAGCAACACAAATAATACACATCAAAGGCACTATAATTAAGTCTTTGTCTATTAATGTAAAACTTTCAATGAAAAACAAGGCAAAAGAAGCAACAAATAGTTTTCCAATAACTGCAGCAGGAACTAGATTTTTAGACTTTGCAGATCTAATTGTAATTGCTCCTACGGCAAGGCCAATTGCAGTAATAAATCCTAAAATATCTCCATAAAAATTACCAAGTTTAAGAGAGTCAAAAAATATAAAAATAATAGCAGTAAAGGTAACTATTATAGAAATCCATGTTTTTTTGTCAGGAAATTCTTTCAAAAAAATCGCACCCAATATAGCTGATAACATTGGTGCAGTTGCTATCATTACAAGTGTATTTGCTACATTAGTATTTTGAATTGAAACTACAAAAGTAATATTTGTAATACTGAATGTGGCTACATATATAATACCATGGTAACCACTATTAAAAAGAATATTAAAAAAATTTAATTTATAAATTATTAACATACCTAAAAAAACAGTTATAAATGGAATTATTCCTCTATAGAAAACAAGGCCCCATGTATCAATATTTGAAAGTCTGATGAATAAAGAGTCAGGCGTAATAAACATTACGGCCACAAAAGCAAGCAATGACCCTTTTTGTTGGTCTGTTAAATCTTTCATGCTTTTAATTCTTTCCAAAAAGTTTCAGCAAGATTAATTTTTGAAATATCAAATAAAGTTTTTAAACCAGTGGGAGATGTAATATTTATATCTCCATTAAGTTTTTGATCAATAAAATCAATTCCAGCAAAATAAATTTGCTCTTTTTTCAAATCTTTTGCAATAATTTTGGATATTTTTTTTTCAGATTTTGTTAAAATAGTAATTCTGGCTTGAGCACCTTTGCTCATGTTACTAAGATATGAGCCCTTTTTAGGTACTCTAGATATCGCACCACATATTTTTCCATTAATCAAAAAAACCCTTTTATCTCCCATAATTATTTTAGGTAAGTATTTTTGACACATTATATGATCATGTTTTTTGATAAATTTTTTTACAAAGTTAAACTTAAATTTGTTGAATAAATGAATTTCATTTCCACCATAACTATGAATTGGTTTTATGATTACACGTTTATTTTTTTTAAAAAATTTTTTGATCTCACTAATATTTTGAGTAAAAATTGTTTTTGGCATAAATTTTTGATATCTAACAGAATAAAGTTTTTCAGAAATATTTCTTATTGAAGTGGGATTATTAATTATTTTTACTTTATGCTTAATTATTTCAAGTATGTAAGTTGTTGAAATATACTCTAGATTGAAAGGTGGGTCTTGTCTTATTAAGATATACTTACATTTTTCTAGGTTTAATCTTTGTTTTTTTTGAATTTTATAAAATTTTGAATTTTTGTAACTAAACCTTATAAAAAAACCTTTTGCTACAACTTTTGAGTCTATTATCGATAAATCTTTAGGATCATAATAAAAGATTCGATAATTTTTTTTCTGAATTTCATTTGCTAAAAAAACACTTGTATCTGTTTTTGGATTAAGTTTAGAAGGGTGGTTTCCTTGTATGGCAACAATCTTATTTGTCATATAAATCTTTTAAATCCTCACTTTTAGAAAATTTATTAATCATATGATCTGCATTTGTCGTCCTATTATCAATAACTTTTTGCAAGTGAGTTAAAAACAAAGATTCATTCTTTCTACTTTTATTTAATTTATCTCTATCATCCAATCCTTTTCTTGAGATTTCTAATAAAGTTGATGCCCAGTAAAAGAGGTCTTTACCCATCAATTGAGTATTAAAACCTTTTTGGGGAGCATCCAAATAAGCGTTAATTATTTTATCCTTATCCCATGAAGAAATTAAACTATAAACTTCCTCTAAATTTCCATATAACAAACCAATAAAAAATGCGGGACCTGCACAAAGACAATCCCAACCACAAGTATCCATAGATCTCAATTCAATATATCTTTTTAATCTATTTTCAGTGAAGATAGTGCTTAAGTGTAAGGATAAATCATTTTCAAGTGGTAGACGATTTTTTATCTCATTTATTTTTCCATCCATAAAATCTTTAAAATTATATTTGTTTCCAGAAATATAATTTTCTTTATCAAGTATAAATAAAATTGGGAAATTTATTACAAAATCAGCATATTTTTCAAAATTTAAGTTTTCAAAAAATAATTTTGGAAGCCCTCCTCGAGAAGTATTTTGCCATACTTTGGATCTATAAGATAAGTAATTGCTATTTTTTTTTTCAACTATAGAAGAATTTGCGAATAGCGCTATGGAGATTGGAACTATTGAATTTGCTACTTTAAATTTTTTGAAAAAATCTTCCTCTGAAGAGTAATCAATATTTAATTGTGTGCCACAAGTTCTGTACATCATATCTAAGCTTAATTCCCCACCTAATGGCATATCTTTTGTCATTAGTTTATATCTTTGTTTGGGATTATCAGGTATTTGGTCTAGTTTTGAAATAGGATCAAAACCAGTGCTTACAATGTTTATTCCTAGTTTTTTTGTGACTTGTTTAAGTTCAAATAAATACTCATATGATTCTGAGCATGCTTCATGAATATTATTTAGTTTCTCTCCAGATAATTCAATTTGGTTTCCCGGTTCAAGGGTAATATTTTTATTTCCCTTATTTAAACCAATAATATTTCCTTTTTCTTTTACAGGACTCCAACCAAACTCATTTAAAGCAGAAAACATTTCTTTTATTTTGGGATAATCAATCCTTCTATTTTTTTTACTATCAAATAGAAATTTTTCATGCTCAACACCAATCTTGAAATCTTTCTTATCTTTTATTCCAGATTTAAAGTAATTAATTATATTTTCTTTAGAAAAAATCATATTTTAAAATATAGCCTATAAAATCTTATAGTGAAGAATATGGTTTCCTGGAAAAAATTTTTTTTACGTAAGGCTTAAAAAAGTCTAATGATAATGAATCATAATTTGGGTCAAATGAATTCTGATCATATTTTTCACAAAAGTTAACAGTTTCTTTATAATATTTGTGATTTTTATACTCGTCTCTTTTATTTTTGTTTCCTCCTAAATGATGAGCATAATAATACATCTGAAACTCACCATGTTTTTCAACAATCCAATGAGTTTTTTCAGATACATATGGTTTAAGCACTGCAGCAGCATATTCTGAATGATTCATGGGAGCAAGCTCATCCCCGATATCATGTAACAAAGCTGCAACAATCATCTCATCGCTCTCACCATTTCTATAAGCTCTAGTAGCACTCTGAAGTGAATGTTCTAATCTTGAAACCTGGTATCCTTCTAAAGTCTCCGTAAGTCCAGACATAAATTTCAGTATTCTATCTGCTGTTTTACTAGCAAAATCTTTTTCATGTTTATCAAGAAAAAGATAATCCTCTTTAGTTCCTTTTTTCATTTCTGTAAAACTCACTTTTTTCATAAATTAATTATTCGATGCAGTACTTAATAAAGAAAGTTGTGTTATTTTACTGTCACCTAATTCGTCAATTGGTTTTACAGGATAGTCTCCTGTAAAATAATGATCAGTTAATTGTGGATAATTTTCATTTCTTTTATCAAATCCAATAGCTCGATACATACCTTCAATAGATAAAAATTTCAATGATTTCGCACCAATGTATTCACAGATTTCATCATTATTTTTATTAGCAGCTAAAAGTTCTTTCTTTGTTGGCGTATCAACTCCATAAAAATCTGGATATCTAATTTCTGGGCATGCTATTCTTACATGAACTTCTTTTGCGCCAGCATCATAAAGCATCTTAACAATTTTATGAGAGGTCGTTCCTCTTACCAAAGAGTCATCTAGAAGAATAATTGTTTTATTTTCAATTGTTGTTTTGTTAGCATTAAGTTTAAGTTTTACACCCAAACTCCTTATTTTTTGACTTGGTTCAATAAAGGTTCTTCCAACATAGTGGTTTCTAATTAGTCCATGCTCATAATTTTTACCTAAATGTTGCGCAAAGCCTAAAGCTGCAGCACTTCCAGAGTCTGGAACCGGGACAATAATATCTGCATTTATGTCATTTTCTTTTGCCAACTCTTTTCCTAAATTTTTACGATGCTCATAGGCAGTTTTCCCACTTAAAATACTATCTGGTCTAGCAAAATATATGTATTCAAAAACACAAGGTCTGATTTTCTTCGCTGGAAATGGTTTAATACTTTTTAGTTTATCATTTTCAATTAAGATTATCTCTCCATTTTCAACATCACGAATAAATTTCGCACCTATTATATCTAAAGCACAAGTCTCAGAAGCTAGAACATAACTATTTTTTAATTTACCAATTACCAAAGGTCTTATTCCATAAGGATCTCTTACACCTATAAGTAAATTCTGAGTCAGCATAACTAACGCATAGCCTCCTTGAATTTGAAAAATCGCATCAATTATTTTATCGATTGTTTTTAATCTTTTTGATTTTGCAATGAGCTGGACAATTGTCTCAGTGTCAGAAGTTGTATAAAAAATTGCTCCCTCTTCTACAAGTTTATTTCTTAAATAAATTGAGTTTGTTAAGTTTCCATTATGGGCAACTCCTATACCACCAGCATTAGTGTCCGCAAAAAATGGCTGTATATTTCTTAGTGTATTGTTTCCAGTGGTACTATATCTGTTATGGCCAATTGCAAAATTTCCTTTAAGATTATTTAAGACTTTTTCTTTATTAAAATTATCACCAACTAATCCAAATCTTTTCTCAGAATAATATCTTTTCCCATCGAAAGTTACTATTCCACAACCCTCTTGTCCTCGATGTTGAAGAGAATGTAATCCAAGAGCAGTCAAGGCAGATGCATCTTTTATATTACTTATTCCAAATACACCACATTCTTCATTCAATTTAGGATTAAAGAGCTTCAATTTTTTCTTTAGAGTCTTGATATGTTTTTTCATTAGGAAATTCTTTAAGTAGATAATTACTACCTTTTTCTAAATATGGAAAGATGTATGATTTATCTAAATTTAATGGCCATTTGCCATGATTATACACAATATGTACACCTGAAAAGATACATACTGATATAATATATGCTCTAACAAACCCAAAAAAGAATCCAAATAAAGTGTCTAAACTTCCAATTCCAGTATATCTTACTGCTTTACTAATACCACGATTAATCATTAATATGAAAAATATGACTATCACAAATATTATTACGCCAAGACCAATATCGAGCACATATTCGTTATCTATAACACCTTTTAAATAAGGTTTAATTTTAGGAAAAAGTAAAAGAGTTAAAATATAAGCTAATAACCACTTTGTCATTGACAAAACACTTAGGACAAAACCATTCCGATAACATTTTATTAAAGATAAAACTGTGATTGCTAAATAAATAATATCAACAACTGAGGCAGACTCGTAAAAATTTATTAGAAAATTTGGCATTATCTATTTTTCAAAAGGTTTTATCAGCAATATAAGTGAAGGAAGTAAAGTTAAGACAGAAATCATTGCCAAGAGCATTGCAAGTCCTGTGAAAATTCCAAAGTAAATTGTAGGTATAAAATTCGATAAAACTAAAATTGAAAAACCAAAAACAATAGTAATTGAAGTATTTAAAATTGCTTCTCCCACTGTTGAGTGGCAGAGAGATATTGTCTTTTTATAATCTTTTGAATTGATAAATTCTTCCTTAAATCTATAAATATAGTGAATACTATTATCGACAGCTATTCCAATTGTTATTGCAGCGATAGTGATAGTCATCATATCTAATGGAATACCAATCAATCCTATGATGCCCAATATAAAAAAAGCAGCTATAAAATTTGGCACTACTCCAATTAAAGATAGTTTTGTATTTCTAAATAAAATTAGAAACATTGAAAAGATACCAATCATTACTAACCCCAATGTAAGTATTTGAGACTTGAATAAACTTTGTAATAAATTATTAAATAAAATTAAAACTCCAGCAAGTTTAAATTCATTTTTATTTAAACCAATCTTATTCTCTAAGTCATAATTGATTTTTTTTATTAATTCATTTCTTCTCAAATCTTCTTGCGAGTCGATTATTCTTAGATTTATTCTTGCCTCGTTATCGTCGATTGAAATGTAAGGATCAATAATCTCTTTTTTAATACTTTCAGGGATTTTAGTATATAAAACCCCCATCTCCAATGTTCCTAGAGGTTTATTGTTGTTTAGGACGGTAGCTACGTCAATAATAGAAGAAAAAGATAAAACTTTGCCAACTTCAGGTAGACCATCCAAGTAATTATGTACTAATGAAATTTTATCAATTTTATCTTTAGTAAACCAATATTTTTCATCGTTTTTTTCATTTTCTTCATCCCATTCATCAAATTCATCATCATTTTGTTCTTTACTCTCCTTTTTTGGAAATTTTAAAATAACTTCAAGTGGAGTTGTTCCACCTAATTTTTCATCAATAAGTTTCATTCCTTTATATATTTCTGTTTTTTTACTAAAGTAATTAATGAAACTATTTTCAACTTCTAGTCTACTAATTCCAACTATACTTAAAATAATTATAATTCCAGATATTAAAAAAATTATTTTATGATTTTTTTGTGACAAGTTAGAAAAGTAAGAATTTAGAAAAGATACGTTATATTTTTTCAAAGAAATATTTTCCTCAGGAACAAAATTAATTAAAGTAGGGAGTAAAGTAAAAGTTATAACAAATGAAATTATAAGCCCTAAAGTCATCATCCAACCAAAATCAATTATTGGTTTTATTTCACTAAAAATTAAAGAAAGAAATGCAATTATAGTTGTTAAAACAGTGTATAAGATAGGCCAAAACATTTTACTTGTTGTTAAAATGATTAACTCAGAAATTTTTTTATTTGGATTTTTTTCTCGTAATTGTAAAAATCTTGTGCTTAAATGAATGTTCATAGCCATTGTTAATATCAGCATCAAGGCAATGAAGTTTGAAGATATAACTGTTACTTTCCATCCAAGTATACCCAATAATCCTATCATTATAACTACTGAAAAAAAACAACTACTAATCGGAACAATTATCCAGATCAGTCTTCTGAAAACATACCAAAGAGTAAAAACTATAAATAAAAAAACACCTAAACCAAAAACTATAATATCACTTTTGATAAAAGACATCATGTCGTCAGCGATCATTGGAATACCACCTAGATGAATTTTTCCAATGTCATCGTAACTTTGTATTACCTCTCTTATTTCTAATATATTTTTGTGATTTTGTTTTTTTATTTGATCTTTAACTCTCTCGATTTCATTTTTTGATTTTCCAGCAATTTCAATTTCAATATCTTTTTTTATATTTACAATTATACCGGTAGTTTTAGCATCTTCGCTAATCACAAAGTTTCTAAATACCGGGCTACTTAAAATCTCTTTAAATCCCCTATCTCTATTTACTTCTTCGTCTTTTAAAGTTTTAAAGTTTTGCAGTCTTTCTTGTAAAGGATCATCAGAACTATTTAATAAAGGTATATCCAAAAGTGTAATTACGCTATGAACCCAATCTAAACTTTGAATTTTGTACTTAAGACTTAAAAGATTATTTATTGAATTATCAGAAATCATATTTTCATTAGGGGTATAAGTTAAAATGAGGAAATCTTTTGAGCCATAACGCTCAGATACCTCTCTCAGGTATTGAAGATCAGGATCACCTTCGATTAATAAAGTTTCAGATGATGCATCCAGTCTAAAATCTTTCGAAAAATAACCGAAACTTAATAAAGTAATTAATAAAAATAAAAAAACAGTTTTTGGATTTTTTAATATGACATTTTGGTATAATTGAGCAAACATTAATTCCTTTTATAAGGGAAATTAGCTGTTTTGAGTATCCTTAAATTTAGTGAACATTGCCTCAAACTCAAGCATTACATTTCCGGTAGGACCATGTCTTTGCTTACCAATAATTATTTCAGCTAAATTAGAGACCTCATTCATTTTTGCCTGCCATTCAGCATGCTCAACAGTTGCAGGCCTTGGCTCTTTTCTCTCCAAATAGTAAGCCTCTCTGTAAACAAACATTACTACATCAGCATCTTGTTCAATTGATCCTGACTCTCTAAGGTCTGATAATTGAGGCTTCTTATCATCTCTTTGTTCAACCGCTCTCGATAGTTGCGAGAGTGCCACTACAGGAACTGACAATTCTTTTGCAATAGCTTTAAGACCTTGTGTTATTTCAGAGATTTCCTGCACTCGTCCATCTTTATTATTGAAAGTCCCCCGCATCAACTGAATGTAATCTACTACAATCATTTCTAGACCAAATAATCTTTTGATTCTTCGGGCTCTATTACTCATAGCGGCAATACTAATTGCAGGAGTCTCATCGATATAAAGAGGCAATTCTGAGATATTTTTTGAGGTCTCTATAAACTTATCAAATTGCTCATCAGAAATTTTTCCTCTTCGAATGTCATTTGATTTTATTCTAGACTGTTCAGCTAAAATTCTTGTTGATAATTGCTCTGAAGACATCTCCAATGAAAAAAAAGCAATAGAGGATTTTTTTTTACTCTCTTGAATTTTTTTTGCTGCATAAAAAGCTATATTGGTTGCAAGTGCTGTTTTTCCCATTGATGGACGTCCAGCAATAATTACTAAATCTGATTGATGTAGACCTCCCAATCTGTCATCAAGATCTCTTAAACCTGTAGGAACCCCTACAATACCTTCCTCATTTTTATAAGCAGCAGAGGCCATCTCAATAGTTTGTTTCATTGCTTCATCAAATTTTATTAATGATGAATTAAATGAACCCTTTTCAGCTAAATCAAATAACAACCTTTCTGAATTTTCAATTATAGTTTGACCATTTGTATTTAAATCATTCAATTTTGCAGTATCGATTGTTTGCTCAGAAATTTTAATTAGCTCTCTTCTTACAAACATATCATAAATAATTTTTGAATATTCAGTGGCTTGTCTTGTGGATGTAGAAAATTTTGTAATCTTTACCAAATATTCTGGAACGTTTAATTCATCTTTTTCATCCTCAAAGTAACTCTTAAGAGTGATTGGATTTGCCAACATGCCTTTATAAATGAGATTTTCGATTGCAGAAAAAATTTTTTGGTGCATTGGATCATAAAAGTTAGAACTTGATATAATAATATTAATATCATCAAAAATTTCATTTGAAACTAATATGGAACCAATTACAGATTGTTCTGCTTCAATATTATTTGGTAATTCTTTAAATTTGTCTTTAACTAAGCTTAAATTATTCTCCATAATTTAAGATTATAATAAAAAGGTATTATTATAAATTAGAAATTTGATTGGGGAAAAAATTGTATAATTATTGAATGCTTTCAGCAGACTCAACTATAATATTTATTTCAGCATCAACTTCTGAGTGTAGAGAAATCTTTACTTTAAATTTACCCAAAGATTTTATTTCTTCGATCGGTTGTATCATAGAAGGTTTTACTTCTATTTTATCAGCAATATTTATTAATTTTGAAATTTCTGTAGGTTTTACAGATCCATAAAGTTCTTTATTCTCAGTGCTTAATTTTTTAACGCTGTATTCCTTTTTGTTAATTTTTTCAAAAATTTCTTTTGCCTCTTTTTTTCTCTCATTATCTTTTTTTGAAAGTTCAGATTTTATTTTTGCTACTTGAGATATATTTTCTTTAGATGCATATAGTGCCTTTTTGTTTGAAATGAGAAAGTTTCTTGCAAATCCTCTTTTTACATCAATAATTTCCCCTATTGAGCCAATTCTTTTAATATTTTCTAATAAAATTACCTTCATAATTATAGTAAAGCTAAATTTCTTGCTCTTTTTATAGACAAAGAAAGTTGTCTTTGTTTTTTTTGACTTATGTTAGTAATCCTTGAAGGCAAAATTTTACCATTTTCAGAAACATATTTTTTTAATAATTTAACATTTTTATAGTCAATTTCAGGGGCTCCTTTAACAGAAAGTGGACAACTTTTTTTAAATTTATACTTATTTGGCTGAAAAATACTTAGTTTTGCGAAATTACTTTGTTTACTTTTTTTGTTTCCACTTTGTCTTTTAGGCATAATTAGTTCTTAATGTTTGTTTTTTTCTCGGTTTCATCTTTTTTAGAAAAGTAATTTTTTTCTAAATCAAATTTTTTTACTTTTATGGTTAAATATCTTAAAAGTTTTTTATCGATTGCCTCATTTTTTTCAAGTTCCTGAATAACATTACCTTTTCCTTTAATTTTGAAATGAATATAGCTACCTTTTTTATTTTTCTTAATTAAGTACGATAAGTTAAGAAGTCCCCAATTTTCAGTTTTAACAATTTCTCCATTATTTTTTTCAACAATTTTTGAATACTTTTCTGTAAGCTGTTTAATTTCACTTGGAGATGTATCTTGTCTCGCTATAATTGTATGTTCGTATAAATTCATTTTGTTATATTAATAGTGTCGAGGATATACTATTATAAGACTGTAATTACAATAGCAAAAGAACAAAAAAAAAGGTTTTTTTTAAATGTTTTCAGTAATTTTTCCAGGTCAGGGATCTCAAATAGTTGGAATGGGAAAAGAATTTTTTGAAAAATATGATTTAGTAAAAAAATTATTTAAAGAGGCTGATGAAGTTCTAGGAATTCCCTTATCAAAAATTATTTTAGATGGTCCTAGGGAAGAACTAGATATGACAATAAATACTCAACCAGCGATATTCTTAATAAGTTACTCAATATTTAAAACTATAAAGGAGGAATTTAATATTAATTTGAATCAAGCAAAATATTTTGCTGGTCATTCACTAGGTGAATATTCAGCTTTATCTTCTGCAGGATATTTAAGTTTTTCTGAAACTATTAGATTATTAAGAATAAGGGGAGATGCAATGCAAAATGCTGTACCCAAAGATGTGGGAGGAATGCTAGCAGTTTTAGGCTTAAGTATTGAGGAATTAGAGAAAATTATTACAGATAACAAAAATAATTTTTCTGTATATATCGCAAATGATAATTCTAATGGACAAATTGTATTGAGTGGTAAAAACGATGATTTAATTAAATTAGCTTTAGAATTAAAATCACAAAAAATTAAAAACATTAAGCTTCCAGTAAGCGCTCCTTTTCATTGTAGCCTAATGGGTAAAGCTACCGAGATAATGAAAAATGAAATTTTAAAAGCTAATTTTAAAAGTTCAAAAAATATTCTTATTTCAAATGTTACAGCTAACGAAATAATTAATATAGAAAATCTTAAAAAATTATTGATTGATCAAATTGAGAATAGAGTAAGATGGAGGGAGAGCGTTATTTTCATGATAAATAATGGAATTGATCATTTTATTGAAATTGGGCCTGGTAAAGTTTTATCTGGACTTGTAAAGAGAATAAATAAAGAATTAAAAATTAGTACAATTAACGTTGAGAGTGATATAAAAGATTTAAAATTATGATAGACTTAAAGGATAAAAATATTATCGTTACTGGAGCATCAGGTGGAATTGGAAACTCAATTGTAGAAAAATTAGTTGAAAGTGGGGCAAATGTTCTCGCATCGGGTACAAAAGTAGAAAAATTAGAGGAACTAAAATCAAAATTTAATAAAATTAAAATTCAGAAATTCGATATTTCGCAAAACGAGAAAATTGAAGAATTTATAGATAAAGCAACTAGCTCTCTCGGTGGTTTTTTAGATTGCATTGTAAATAATGCTGGAACTACTCAAGACAATCTAGCTATAAGAATGTCAATAGATGAATGGAAAAAAATTATAGATATTAACTTAACCTCAACTTTTTTGATGAGCAAGTATGCTATAAAAAAGATGTTAAAAAATAAAAAAGGGAAAATAATCAATATTAGTTCTGTAGTTGGTCACACAGGTAATTTGGGTCAAGCAAATTATACCGCTTCAAAGGCAGGCATAGTCGCAATGTCTAAAAGTCTAGCAATTGAATATGCTAAAAAAAATATAAACATAAATTGTATTTCACCAGGATTTATTAAAACAGCAATGACTGAAAAATTAGATGCAAAAATAAAAGAGCTTATTATATCAAAAATACCTTCTGCCAGATTAGGAAAACCAGAAGATGTGGCTAATGCTGTTCTTTTTTTAGCTTCCAGCCATTCTGATTATATAAATGGTGAAACATTACATGTTAATGGGGGTATGTATATGGCTTGACAAAACAAGTAATTGAACTATTAACGATTTTATAACAAAAAAGGATCAATATGTCAGAAGATGTTTCAAGTAAGGTAAAAAAAATAGTTGCGGATCATTTAGGAATTGATGAGGCAAAAGTCACTGAAGAGTCAAGCTTCATAGATGACTTAGGAGCAGACAGTTTAGATACTGTTGAATTAGTAATGGCTTTTGAAGAGGAGTTTGGTTCTGAAATTTCTGATAGTGAAGCTGAAAAAATTTTGACAGTTGGAGATGCTGTTAAATTTATTGAAGGCAAAGCTAACTAAAAAAATTCAATGCCCATATCAAATGATGGGATAATGGTAATACTTTCCTCTCCCTCGGGAGCAGGTAAGACAACGCTAGTAAATTTACTTTCCAATCAAGATAATTTTAAAGTATCCATTTCACACACGACAAGACAACCTAGACCAAAAGAAGTGCCTAACAAAGACTATTATTTCGTCAACAATGATGAATTTAAAAGATTAATTAAAAATGAGGAGTTTTTAGAATATGCAAAAGTTTTTGACAATTATTATGGGACAACTAGAACACCGGTGATCAATTTTTTGAATGAAGGAAAAAATGTTTTATTTGACATTGATTGGCAGGGCGCAGATCAAATAAAAAATAAGAAATTAGACTACAAGTTAATTACTTTTTTTATATTACCACCAAGTAAAGAAATATTATTTAAAAGATTATCCAATAGAGACATGAAGGACAAGCTAATTGCTGAAGAAAGAATGCAACAATTTGAGAGAGATGTGCTTCATTGGATAAACTATGATTATGTAGTAGTAAATGACGAATTAAACAGTTGCTTTACAAAAATTAAAAATTTAATAAATGCTGAATTAAACAATGGCTCTAAAGATTACGATATTGATTATATCAGGAGCCATGTCGAAAAATTAACTTCTTAAATTTTCATATTCATTTGTTAATTCATAATAACTTTTAAAGTCTAAATTCTGAGGCCTTGAAGTTAAATCAATTTTTAATTTTTCTGCAATTTTTAAGTTGCCATTGAAAAGTTGATTATAGGGTTTTTTTATCATCTTTCTTCTATGCATAAAAAAAGTTCGAGTGACTTTTTCTAAATTTTTTGGGTTTTTGAACTCATAAAAATTTTTTTTAGGTTCAAAAAATAATACGGTACTTTCAACTTTTGGTTTAGGAAAAAAACTTATGGGCTTAACATCAAAAAT
>CACJFJ010000012.1 GCA_902592675.1 uncultured Pelagibacteraceae bacterium | reverse complement strand
AAGAGCAAAATAGAAAAGAAATAGATTTAAAAGTAAGAGAGGAAGAACAGAAGAGACTTGAATTAAAAGAAAAAAGACGTAAGGAAAGAGCTTTGAAGTTAATTAAAGAGGAAGAAGAAAAGCAAAAACAATTGGAATATATCAAAATTAAAGAGTGGGAAGAAAAATTTGATAAAGAGCAGAAAGCAAAAGAACATAGAGATAATTTAAGAGAACAAAAACTAAGACAAAAAGAATTAGAAAAACTTAAATCATTAGAGGAAAATCAATCTCAAATTGATAATAACTTTAAATCAAGACTTGAAAGTTTTGATGTTGATAAAACAAAAGAACATTAAAAATGACCTGGTATCCCTTTGTCTAAGCAAAGAGAAAAAAAAATTTAAAGAATTTAGAAAATTTTTGTAATTATTGATTTGGAAAATAATCTTTTAATTTGCCTTCTCTATAAACATCTGCAGTAGAGCAGTGTAATCCACCTCCAAACGCATAAGCATCTCTCAATTCTACTGGTACAACCTCAAGTCCAAGTTTGTCCAGCTGATCAGCCTGATATTTTTCACTTTTTTCAACACAAACTGTTTTAGGATCCAAAACTAGTACATTCATTGATAGCCATACAGACGAGTAGCAAAGTGGTGGAGGATTATTATGAGCTGGTTGAGCGGCATCAATTATTTCCCAGTCATTTTTTTCAAATAATTTTCTTTGCTCTTTTGGAAGCTTTCTTTGAGGATTGTTTATAATCAATCCTTCTCTAATTGGTGTAAACGTAGCGTCAATATGAATTGGATAAGGATCACCAGGAAAATTTACCGCATGAATTCTATGATTCTTATAATGTCGTCTTAACCAGTCAATACCCTTTAAATTTGTTGTAAATCCATGTTGTACAATCAAATCTTTTCCAAATCGTAAAACATCTGCAGCATCAAAAAGTGGTTCCTCCTCTGTAGTAACAAAATATTTTTTTTCAGTCCATTCCAATCTTTTTTGGATACCAATTTTATCTGATAAATAATCCTTTCTGTAATCAGCATCAGTTAATCTAGGTTTAGGTGCAGACTCATGTTTCATATTTGGATCATTATCATAATACTTCTTAATTAAAGGTCGATAATTTAAATATTCAAACCATCTGCATCTATAACTCATCGTGGCTTCTAAAATCTCATTACCTACTGTAAGTAATACATCTCTAGGCGGCATACAACCAAACATGGTTTCTACTTCCCAATCAGGTGTCGAAGTTTTTTGATTAAAATTAATTGGAGTTGGTCTATCCACTTTGATTCCTCTATTTTTTAAAATATTTGAAAAATCATCTAAAAGTTGATTAGCTTTATCAACACTATCTTTTGTTCTTGGTCCAAATTGACCTCGCATATCTGAGTCCTCAGGTACCTTTGCATCAAGTGCTGGCTCAGGTGCGGGTATACAACAACCATCTGCTCTTCCAATTATTACATGTTTTAAAGGATCCCATTCATTCCAACTATTTACTATTATTTTTTCTTTAGTCATTTATGTTAATTAAGAGCTATATGTCTTTTGTTCCATCTCATGATAAGGCTATAGTAGACTAGTGATATAAAAAGAAAAAAACCTCCTATGATGGTATTTGTTGATGGGATTTCATTAATTCCAAAAATTGGCAGCCAGACCCAAAAAATTCCACCTATAACCTCTGTTAAAGACAATAAAGTAAGTTCTGCAGCTGGTATAGCTTTTGATCCTATAGAATATAAGATTAATCCAAAACATACCAATATTCCATGCAACGAAAACATTGAACTGTTGTAACTTGTTGAAAAAAAAGATTGTTTCGTGACTAAAAGAATAATTGCTGCAAAAACAAAGCAAAATAATCCTGCTATTGCAACAGTAGTAAATTTTGGTGTTTCTTTCCGCCACCTAAGTGTCACTGAAAAAACCGAAAAACCTATAGATGATATAACGCCAAAAAGAAATCCTATAATAGTATTTTTCTCATTGTTACCAATAGCCATAGTAATAATTCCTATGGCAGCCAAAAAAATAGATATCCAAACATTATAAGAAATTTTTTCTTTCAAAAAAAGATAAGCTAGTATTGCTGTAAAAAAAGGCATAGCTGCTAAACACAATAAAGTAATTGCTGCAGTTGTGTTGGTAATAGAATATATGAAAGAAATCATTGCTACGCCTAAACCACAGCCACCGATTATACCTGATTTACCAATCTTTTTATAATTTTTATAAAAATTTATTCCTTCTTCAAAATATAAATAAAAATTTAATATGATAAAAATAGTTAAACCTCGTCCAAAAATATATTGCCAAGGAACCAATTGAGGATTATCCATATGTCTTACTACAAGTGGCCCAAATGACCACAAAAGACCAGCGAATAAAACAACAGGTATAGCAATTTTTTCATTTTTAAGTTCAACCATAATGCATATTTAATTCTAAATAGTTTTAACTACAACAAAAATTAGATCTCTATATATAAATTTACTATTTTGAGTTGTATTCATTTTGCTAACAATTAAGTGTATAAAAATTCTGATGGATTTAGAAATATTAAAAATAGCTTCAGATATTGATAATAATAAGAATATTAAAAATCATACACATTTTTCCAAACTTAAAAATTCATTATGCGGAGATGAAATTCAAATTAAATTGATAATAAAAGAAGAAAAAATAGTAGACTTCGGTTACCAGGGTAATTCCTGTATTTATTGCAAGGCATCTGCGAGTTTATTGTCAAAAATTTCAATTAATAAAAAAAAAAATAAATTAAATGAATTATGTGATGATGTAAAATTATACTTTGGTGGAAATTTTGAAATAACTGAAAAAAAATGGTTAGTTTTAAAAAAGATATTTAAAAAAAAAAATCATTCTAAAAAAGATTGTATATTATTGCCTTTTAAAGCACTTCAAAAGATAGTATCAATATAAATTATGGGAAATTCGAAACAATCTATTTTAGCAGGAGTATTTTCTATTATTACAATAGGAATTCTAACATTCTTAACTTACAAAACAGAATTGGGAATTTTTTTACTTGCTTCATTTGGTTCATCTATGGTTTTACTTTATGGTTACCCCGAAAGCCCTTTTGCACAACCAAAAAATGTATTTTTTGGTCACCTAGTAACTTCAATAGTTGGTTTGATTGTGTTACACTTTGTGGCGTTACCTATTTTTGTGACAATTCCTTTGGCTGTAGGTTTAGGGGTCAGTTTAATGATTATATTAAATGTCACTCACCCTCCAGCTGGTGGAAACCCAATTATAGTCATTGTGGGTAGTGTATCATATGATTACTTATTTAGCCCTGTAATAACTGGTTCTATAATAATTATCATATCTGCAATATTTACTAACCGATTTATTTTAAAAAAATCGTACCCAAATAAAAAATAATTCATTTGCTAGGACCTTAAAAATAATGTTAGATGACTTAAATAAATTTTATAATTTACAGGAGAATAAATGAAAATATTATGCATTTTGTATGATGATCCAAAAGGCGGGATGCCAAAATCATATGCACTTTCTGAATTACCAAAAATAGAAAAATACCCTGATGGTATGACGTTGCCTTCACCTAAAGGTAGAGACTATACACCAGGACAATTGCTAGGCTGTGTATCTGGTGAGCTTGGATTAAGAAAATTTTTAGAAAGTAACGGACATGAATTGATTGTGACTAATAGTAAAGATGGCGATGGATGTGAGGCTGATAAACATATCGTTGATGCTGACATTGTAATTTCTCAACCATTCTTTCCATATTATTTAACAAAAGAGAGAATCTCAAAAGCTAAAAATCTTAAAATGGCAATTACAGCAGGTATTGGTTCAGATCATGTTGATTTACAAGCAGCAATGGATAATAAAATTGATGTTGTAGAGGTAACTTACTGTAACTCTAGATCTGTAGCTGAGCATATTGTTATGATGATTGTTTCTATGGTGAGAGATTATCATAATCAACATAGAATTGTTAATGAAGGTGGTTGGAATATTGCTGATGCTGTTCAAAGATCATACGACGTTGAAGGTATGCATATTGGAACTGTTGCAGCAGGTAGAATTGGATTAGATGCATTAAGAAAAATGAAACCATTTGATGTTCATTTACATTATTTTGACAGACATAAACTGCCTGATGCTGTTGAGAAAGAACTAAATCTTACCTTTCACGAGTCTGTCGAGTCAATGGTTAAAGTTTGTGATGTGGTGACTATTAATTGTCCACTTCATCCGGAGACAGAAAACCTATTTGATGAAGCAATGATAAGCAAAATGAAAAAAGGAGCTTATATTGTGAATACAGCAAGAGGAAAAATCTGTAATCGAGAAGCAATAGCAAAAGCATTGAAAAGTGGTCAATTAAGTGGTTATGCTGGAGATGTGTGGTTTCCTCAACCAGCGCCTAATGATCATGTTTGGAGAACTATGCCCAACCATGGCATGACACCTCATACATCAGGAACATCTTTGACAGCACAAGCAAGATATGCAGATGGTGTACGAGAAATTTTGGAGTGTTTCTTTGAGGGAAAAGAGATCAGAAATCAATATCTTATTGTAAAAGATGGTCAATTAGCTGGTATGGGTGCTCATTCATATAGTAAAGGCTCTGCAACTGGTGGTTCAGAGGAAGCAGCTAAATATAAGAAAAAATAAATTTAAAATTTAAAAAAAAGCGGTTTATATTATTATAAATCGCTTTTTTATGAATAAAATAAATTGGAATTTTAACAATACTTATTTTAATTTATCAAAATCTTTTAAAGAAGATATAAATCCAATTCCTGTAGAAAATCCTCAATTGATTTTGTTTAATACCGAATTGGCGACATCATTAGATTTAGATTTTTCAAAGGTAAGTACTAAAGAATTATCTAAAATTTTTTCTGGAAATTTATTACCAGAAGGAAGTAATTCAATTGCCCAAGCTTACGCAGGTCATCAATTTGGACACTTCACAATGCTTGGTGACGGTAGGGCTGTTTTAATTGGTGAACACACAACTAAATCAAATAAAAAATATGATATTCAATTCAAGGGGTCAGGTAAAACAGCATTTTCAAGAAATGGTGATGGACGAGCGGCATTAGGTCCAATGCTAAGGGAATATATAATAAGTGAGGCAATGAATGCTTTAAAAATTCCTACTACGAGAAGTTTAGCTGTTGTGAAAACTGGTGAAGATATAATTAGAGAAAAAAATTTGCAGGGAGCAATACTTACTAGAGTTGCCTCTAGCCATATAAGAGTTGGAACTTTTCAATATATTGCTGCAAGACAAAAAGATGATGAATTAAAAACTTTATTAAATTATACAATTAAAAGACATTATCCTGAAATAATAAATTCAGAGAATAAAGTTTTAGAATTATTAAAACTTTTATTAAATAAACAATGCAGTTTAGTAGTAAACTGGATGCGTGTTGGTTTTGTTCATGGTGTTATGAATACTGATAATATGACCGTATCAGGTGAGACCATAGATTATGGCCCTTGCGCTTTTATGGATACTTATGATCCAAAAACTGTATTCAGCTCAATAGATCAAATGGGCAGATATGCTTATTGCAATCAACCTGTCATAACAAAATGGAACTTAGCTAGGTTTGCTGAGTGCTTAATTCCTCTTATTGATAAAGACGAAAAGAAAGCAGTAAAAATAGCATCTCAAGTAATAGACTCATTCGAAAAGATTTATGAGGACAAATGGATCAATATGATGAGAGAAAAATTGGGTATTTTTAACTCAGATGGAAGAGATAAGTATCTAATATTAGATTTACTCACATGGATGCATAAAAAAAAAGCTGATTATACAAATACTTTCTGTCACTTAATGAAATTTGATTTTCATAAAAATAATATTTTTATGGATAATGAATTTATTGATTGGAAAAAAAGGTGGTTAACAAGATTATCAAATGAGGAAAGGCTTCCAGAAAAATCTCTTGAAATTATGAGAAAAGCAAATCCTTTAATTATTCCAAGAAACCATAAAGTTGAAGAAGCTTTGTTAGCTGCTGAAGAAAATGACTTAGAACCAATTAAAAATTTATTAAAAGTTTTGAATACACCATACACAAATACTAACAACATTAGCAATTACCAGTTGTCTTCAAATAGTAATGAAAAATATGTTACTTATTGTGGAACTTAAAATTTTAAATTGAAATTTTTCTTAAAAAAAACAAAATAATATTCAGATAAAGTCTTAGAATTAGAGCAATCAATAAAAAATCAAGAGTATGTTTCAAAATAATCATAAAAGGGTTTAGAGCAAGAAATATATTATTTTGATAAAAATAAACGAATATTGTTGTTATAAAAAATTTGATTACTAATAAAATGAAAAAAAAATTCAATATATTATTATTAATTGATCTTCTATAAAGTAAAATAGCAGGTATTAACCCTATAAAAAATATTTCTCTATAGATAAAATTTGAGAATGTGATGTAGCAAAATAACAATACAGAAGAAGATAAGAAGTAAATTTTGTTTTCAAAATTGTCAGTTAATGAGAAATCAGAGGATATAAAGATTTGATTTATTTTTGAATTGTTAAGATATAAAAATAAAATAATTGGTAACAAAATAAAAAAAAATATATAAACATATTTTATCCAATTAAAATCAGTCCCATAAAAATTAATATTTAAAAGACTCATAAATTTTACAAATCCTGATAAAGAAAACTCATATAACCCAAAGCCATAGCCTGTAAACTGTTTGGTATTTTGAAAAATTTTATTTAAATCTTCAAATTCAACAACAAAAAAAATTACAAAAAGAGAAACGATAACAAAAAAATTTAGAAAAATTTTTTTGTTATTGCTACCAAATAAAAATTTTAAAGATAAAAGAATAGGATAAAACTTTGAAATTGATGAAATTACTATCAAAACATAATCTAAAAATAAGTTTCTGAATTTACATATTAAAAACATAAAAATAAATATCAGCAGATCGTTATTACTTCTTTCGATACCAAGTAAAACAGGAATACTAAATATTAAAATTAATAAAAATGGAAACGTTCTTTTCTCATCTAAATTGAACAAACAATACGTAATTGTATATATAAATAAGATATTTACTAGTATCGGAAAATAAAAATAATAAAATTTTGGAAAAATTTTAATGAAAGGTATGTTTAAAAGTAAATTTCCATAAACATGTTTTCTATTCCAATGATCACATGGATTTTCTAAAAAAACATCATATCCTTTTTGAAGACAATCATTAGCATTCAGAATTACTGTCCAATCTGCAAAAAGACTTGCTCCACCATTTATTACCATAGGAATAATTGTTGGATAAATGATTTGCTTATAAATAAGTAAACCAAATAAAAGTGAAAAAAAAACAGTTAGAATTAAATGGAATATATTTTTTTTTATCACAAATTAATTAAAGAACATAAGGTTCTGGACGTGCTTTTTTTCCCAGAACTCTTTCTACAGCCATGTTTGAAATATCTATAGATTGATATGAACCAGTAGTTATTAACTCTGTTAAAGCTCTTCCGATACCTGGTGCTTGCATTAATCCTCTGCCCGTAAATCCTGTTGCTAAATACACGTTTTCAAATTTAGGATGCTTGCCTACTACTGCGTTATTATCAAGCCTGTTACAATCGTAATATCCTGCCCAACCTCCTGTCAATTTAAGTTCCTCAAATAAAGGAATTCTTTTAGCAAGTGCTGGCCAAACAATTTCCTCAAAATCTTCCCATGCAGGTTCTAGATCTTTAGCATCAAATATAGATTTTGGAGATCCAGCTAAATATTCTTTTCCTTCAGGTCTCCAGTATACACCTGTGGTTAAATCACCAGTTAACGGCATTTCAGGAATATGTTTAGGACACTTTACCCTAAAGACTGTATGTTTTTGAGGCTCTACAGGAATATCCTCTAATAGCTCTTTAGTCCAACATCCAGCTGCAGAAACAATTGTATTAGCCTCTATTTCTGAAAGAGACTTTATTTCACCTTTAACGAAATTAGCTCCAAGTTCTATAGCTTTACTTTTCAATGCTCCGTGGAACATAAATGGATCTATCCAACCCTCACTTTGATTATCTGTAAAAGTTGCCGTCTCAATTCCTTCGCAATTAATATATGGAAAAAATTTGTTTAATTCTTCTCCTTTAATATTTTTCGTACCTGCATCACAAGCTTTATGGTTCTTTAAAGCTTTATATTGCTCCTCAGCGTGTTCAGGTCCAAACATTAACAAGTAACCGTTTGTTACCATGCTTGCAGTTGGATTTGGGTTTTTTTTTGTCTTAAGCAGCTCTGGTATTTGAAATATAAACTCTCTTGCAAATTTACCTAATAAAATATTTTCAGTTTGAAAAAACTGTCGCCTAAACCCTCCGAGTGATAGTGGGAATGATGCTGTTTTATAAGAAGGATCTCTTTCTATAACTTTTACCTTCCTACCCTCTTTTGATAAAAAATAAGCAGTAGCTGTTCCTATTATTCCACCCCCAACTATTACAACATCGTCCATATTTAATTTAAAATCAAAAGGTTAAAATTCAGGAATAATGCATAGCATGACCAAAGTAAATAGGGAATCATCAAGTAAGAACTTATAAAATTAACACGTTTAAATCTGAATATTAGAAAAACTATAAGAATTATTAGAATCAATAAATTTATAAAAGCTAATAATATATTATGAAAAATGAAAAAAATTACACTCCAAGTTGTATTAAAGAAAATATTTATAAAATAAATAAGGACCGTATTTATATCTCTCCTTTTACTATTCCAAAAAAGCCAAATAGCTATTGTCATCATGAGATACAGTGCTGTCCAAACAGGTGCAAAAACCCAATCTGGAGGATTTAAATTTGATTTAATTAATTGTCCATACCAAGGTTCTTTAAAATTTATTGTTGCTAATCCTCCAATAAATGAAGCAGAAAAAGTGATGAATAAAAATAGAAGAAATGATAGAAATTTATTTTTTAACATAAAAAATAATATACAACAAAATTAAATGAATAAAAAAACTATTTGGATTACTGGTGGAAGTACTGGAATAGGTAAAGCATTAGCAATAAAATTTGCAAATAAAGGATGGAATGTTGCAATTTCAGCTAGAAGAAAAGAGCTCTTAGAGAATATTTCAAATAGTTATGAAAATATTTTTAGCTTTCCTTTAGATGTTACTAAAAAAACTCAATGTGTTGAGGTCTTTGAAAAAATCAAAAAAGAATTAAAGAATATAGATATATGTTTTTTTTCAACAGGAACATGGAATCCAAAAAAAGAAAAAGAAATTGATGTAGAACAAATCGAAGATGTTTTTAAAGTTAATTTTTTCGGTACCCTTAATAGTATAAAAACTGTAGAACAATATTTCAAAGATAAAAAACATGGAACTATCTCGATCGTGTCCTCAATCGCTGGGTATAGAGGCTTACCAAACTCAACTGGGTATGGCCCATCAAAATCAGCATTAAACAATCTGGCCGAAAGTTTATATTTTGATTTTAAAAGATCAAATGTTCGTGTTTGTTTAGTGTCTCCAGGATTTATTAAAACTCCCATGACAGATAAAAATGATTTTAAAATGCCTTTTTTGAAGACAAGTGAATATGCTGCTGAAAAAATTTATGATGGATTAGTAAATAAAAATGATTTTGAAATTCATTTTCCAAAATCTCTCACTCTTATTCTTAAATTACTTAATTTTTTACCGAGTAAAGTTTATTTTAATTTAGTTGGAAAAATGACTAAATACCAAAAAAAATAGATTAATCTTTAACAAATACTACCGTTAATTCTGCAACCTTAAAACCAAACTTGGTCATTGTTGCTCTATTTATAGCGACACGGTCATCTTGTTTAAAAATCCAATCATCAAAAGTAATTTTTAAATTTTTTCCTTTAACAGGAACAAGTAAAACATATTCAAACTTGAAAGCTGGACCATAGGAATATCCTTTGGCTTTTCCCACAACATCACCTGCGGTGCCTTCATAATTATTATCATCGATTTTTGTGATTTGCCATTGTCTGGTTTGAACTTCACCATCATCCCAATTAAATTTTTCATCTAGGATGAGTTGTTTACCGTCCCATTTTCCATTTAAAATTGCAGAAAATTGACGTGTAACTTTTCCAGATCTATTTTGAAGAACGCCCCATGCTTTCACTTCTCCAGATAAATATTCCTCAATAATTAATCTGGGTTTTTTATCTTTAAAATCTATAGGTTTCATAGAGCTATTATTTGAACAACTTGTAATTAAGAATAAAGAAATTATCAATATAATTGATTTTATAAATCTAAAGTTTTCCATTATCAGCTGTTCTATTTATTTTGTATTGAAAATTGAATTAGATCAATATTTTTTGACCTAAAACCTGCTTCACAATAAGACAAATAAAATTCCCACATTCTTTTAAAAGTTGAATCAAACCCTTGTTTTTTAATCTCTTCCCATTTTTTATTAAATTCATTTTTCCATATGGCAAGTGTGCTAGAATAATGATCTGCATAAGACTCATAAGATTTAATTATTAAACCATTATTTGAAACATACTTATCAATACTCCCTTTGCTAGGTAGAAAGCCTCCAGGAAAGATATATTTTTGAATAAAATCTTGTTTATTTTTATATCTATCAAAAAGGGTATCATCTATTGTGATTGCTTGGATAGCTGCACTACCATTGGTTGATAAGTTATTTTTAATTGTTTTAAAGTAGCTTTCTAAATATCTTTGACCAACTGCTTCTATCATTTCTATAGATGCAATTGAGTTATATTTATCTTTTAAATCTCTATAATCTTTTATCTCAATATTTACTTTTTCGTTTAAACCGCATCTTTGAATTCTTTCTTTTGCATATTCAAATTGTTTTTTTGAAATCGTAATACAATCTAATTTTACATCATATTTTTTTCCAAAATATTCAGCAAATCCACCCCAGCCACATCCAATTTCTAAAACTTTGTCTCCAATTTTAGGTTGAATCAAATCTATCAATTTTTGATATTTGTTATTTTGAGCATCAGTTAAATCCTTATTTTTTTCATCAAATATTGCACTAGAGTAAGTTAATGTTTTATCAAGCCAAAGAGCAAAAAATTCATTTCCCAAGTCATAATGCTTTGAAATATTTTCCTTACTTCTTCCTCTAGTATTTTTTATAAAAATATTTTTAAAGTAATTAATCATTGGAAAATCCAATAAACCAGAAAATTTATGAATTGTATTTACATTTCTTGCTGTAATTTCGATTAAATTAGATAAATTATCAGTCTCAAAATCATCCTTCATATATGATTCTGCAAAGCCAATGCTGCCACCTTTAATTAAGTTAAACGTGAAATTAGGTTTTTTAATTTTTAAAACTGATTTTAAATTACTTCGTGGATCACCAAATTTTAAAAGTTCTCCATTGAATTTTGTTAATTCTAAATAGCCATACTTAATATCTTTCAATATTTTAAAAACGATTTTATCTGAAAAATTATATAAACTCATTAATTCTCAAAAGTTATTTTATTTTTTATTTTAAATTTTTTCTTAACAAATTTAATTCCTTTGATCCATAATTTGAACGCTTCAAAATGTATCGCTGCGATAATTTTTAAGGTCATTAATGGATGTTTTAGATAAGATTTTATTAACTCTGAAGTTGTAAAATCTGTTCTTTTACCATCTTGTGAAGCATACAAAATTTTTTCGTTTAATTGATATTGATCTATGATTATTGAAATCTTATCTGCAGGTTTTAAAATTCTAAAAAAATAACTGCAATTCATTTCAATGAATGGTGAGACATGAAATTTTTTCTCACAGTTGTGTTGTAATAAATTGTTATTTTTTACTTTAAAAACATAAGTGTGTTGCTCGCCAAAAGTATTTTTGACTTCGTATAATATAGATATCAAATCTTGATTATTATTGTAAACATAAAAAACACTTAATGGATTAAAAACGTACCCAAAGATTCGTGGGTAGCATAAAAGTTTAATTGTAATATTTTCAGAAGTAATATTATTTTGTGTAAGATTTTTTTTAACCCAGTGGATTAAAGACGAACCATCTCTATTGCCATGGTCTTTATCAAAAAAACTAACTAAATTAAATTTATTGTATGAAAAAAAACAAATTGTTTTATCTAATTTTTCTAATTCAGAAAGATCAATTAAAAGTGAAAATACCCTGTATTTAAAAAAATGTATTTTTGGTTTAAATCTTTTGTGAATTACAGTGCCATTATATATACAACTAGTCATTAAGGGTTTTGAGCATTTCAATGGATGATTTTATTCCATCTTCATGAAAACCGTAACCAAAATAACTCCCACAATAAAGGATATTTCTTTTATTTTGTAGATTTGTAAGCTGACTTTGAAAATTAAGTGCAGATTGATCAAAATATGGATGTGTAAATCTTACTTTTTTTAAAATTTTCTTCTCATCAATTTTAAAATAAGGATTTAAGGTAAGAAAAATATTTTCATCACATTTAAGGTTTTGTAATAAATTTAACCAATACGTAATTGAATTTTTTTCTATTTCATCCTTTTTCATTAATGAATTCCATGAACACCAAGCTTTTTTATTTTTTGGCATAGCTTGATCATCGGTATGAATATAAGCAATATTTTCTTTATATTTATAATTTGAAAGTACATTCTTTTCCTGGTCGCTTGGATTATCAATTATTGATAAAGCTTCATCTGCATGTGTTGCTAAAACTACTTTATCGTATCCAAAATATTCACTTTCTCCACCATAATATAAATCTATTCCTTTTTTTTTGGTTTTAATTTTTTTGATTGGATAATTTTTAAAATGTTCACCACTGATTTTTGAAATAATGTTTTGAACATAAGTTCTACTTCGATTTGATACAGTGTACCACTGAGGTCTATTTTTTAATTTAAATAAACCATGATTTTGAAAAAACTTTAAGAAAAATTTTAATGGCATTTGACTGGCAGCGCTAGGTGGCATTGACCATATAGCTGAGACCATCGGTATCAAATGATAGTTGATGAACTCTTTTGAAAGATTTTCCTTTCTCAAATAATCACCAAGTGTAGTATCTTGATCAATTTTTTTTATATTATCACATTTTTTGTAAAACTTTATTATATCAAAAAACATTTTAAGGAATCTTAGATTAAACAGATTAGTCTTATTCGAAAAAATTCCATTTAATCCTCTACCGCAATATTCAAATGAAGATTTTTCAACTGATACGGAAAAAGACATATCGCTTTTTTCAATTGCAATTTTATTCTCCTCAAAAAAATTTATTAAATTTGGGTAAGTTGCGTAATTAAATACAATAAAGCCTATGTCAACTGGAACTTTTTTTGTGCCAAACGATAAATCAATAGTATGAGAGTGACCACCGAAACGATCTTCCTTTTCGAAAAGATCTACATGATGTTTTTTTGATAAGTAATATGCAGCGCTTAATCCTGATATGCCTGAGCCGACAACAGCAATTTTCATTAATTGTTAAGCTGCATCTTCTTTAAATTCATCTATGCTTGGACAAGTACAGAATATATTCTTGTCACCATAAACATTATCTACTCTTGCAACTGGAGGCCAAAATTTGCTAGCTCTTAAGAATTTTGCTGGATAAGCAGCTTCTGCTCTTGAGTATTTATGTTTCCAATCATCAGAAGCCAGTTCGCTGTCCGTGTGAGGAGCATTTTTAATTGGATTGTCTATTTTATCAAATTCACCTGATTTAATTTTTTCAATTTCTTCTTTAATCTTAATTAAAGTATCACAAAATCTATCAAGTTCTGACAAACCCTCACTTTCAGTTGGCTCTATCATCATTGTACCAGCTACTGGCCATGACATAGTTGGTGCATGAAATCCATAATCTATTAATCTTTTTGCAATATCTTCTTCAGTTACTCCTGTCTCTGATTTAATATTTCTAATATCAATAATACATTCATGAGCAACATTTCCATTTGATCCTTTATACAGAATTGGAAAATGATCTTTTAGTCTATGAGCAATATAATTCGCATTTAATATTGCTACTTCAGTAGCAAGCTTTAACCCCACTGATCCCATCATTTTAATGTACATCCAAGATATTGATAGAATACTTGAACTACCCCAAGGAGCTGCCGAGACTGCTCCAATGCCAGATGTTGGTCCACAATCTTTTATCACTGGATGATTAGGAAGATAAACTTGTAAATGTCTTTTACAAGCAATCGGTCCCATACCTGGTCCTCCCCCACCGTGTGGAATACAAAATGTTTTATGTAAATTAATATGACAGACGTCTGGACCAAAATTTCCAGGCTTTGCAATTCCAACTAAGGCATTTAAATTTGCTCCATCCATATAGACTTGTCCACCATGTTTGTGAACTAACTCACATATATCAGTTATTTTTTCTTCAAATACTCCATGTGTAGATGGATAAGTTACCATTAGTGCCCCGAGATTTTCCGAATGTTGTTCAGCTTTTTTCTTTAAATCATCAAAATCAACATTTCCCTCTTTATCACAATTAACAACTACCACCTTCATTCCAACCATTTGTGCACTTGCTGGGTTAGTACCATGTGCTGAACTTGGAATTAAACATATATTACGATTAGCCTCACCTCTATCTAAATGATACTTTCTGATAACCATCAAGCCCGCATACTCACCTTGAGCACCTGCATTAGGTTGCAAGGAAACACCTGAGAAACCAGTTATAGAACGCAACCAATTTTTTAGATCAGTAAATAAATCTCTAAAACCTTCCATTTGTTCAATTGGAACAAACGGATGAGGTTCTGCAAATTCTTTCCATGATATTGGGATCATTTCGGCAGCAGCATTTAATTTCATTGTACAAGAACCAAGTGCAATCATAGTTCTATTCAATGCTATATCTTTATCTTCTAATCTTTTTAAATATCTAAGCATTTCAGTTTCGGAATGATATGAATTAAAAACTGGATGTTCTAAATATTTTGAAGTTCTTAATAAGTTTTTTGGAAGATTAGGTAAACTTATTGACGGATCTTCTTTTTTAATTGATTCTGCAGCATTAAAAATTTTTAATAGTTGATTTACTCTATATACATTTTTTCTTTCATCAAATGAAACAGCAAGCATTTCAGAATTTACTTTTCGGATATTAACTCTTTGGTTCAAAGCGTTCTTATAAATTTGATCGGTTTTTTCTCTAGTAATAATTGTTACAGTATCAAAAAAATTATTCGAATAAAGCTCGTATCCAGATTGTTTTATTTTATCAGCAAAACTTTTTGCTAATTGCGATACTCTTTCTGAAATATTTTTAATTCCATCTGGACCATGATAAATAGCATATGCTGCTGACACAATTGCTAATAAAGCTTGGGCAGTACAAATATTACTCGTCGCCTTATCTCTTCTAATATGCTGCTCTCTAGTTTGTAATGATAATCTATATGCTTTATTACCATGTCTATCAACTGACACACCGACAATCCTTCCGGGCATTGATCTTTTAAACTCGTCTTTTGTAGCAAAGAAAGCTGCATGTGGACCTCCATATCCCATTGGAATACCAAATCTTTGAGAGCTTCCAACTGCGATGTCGGCACCAAGTTCTCTCGGCGTTTTTAATTTTGCTAGGGCTAACAGATCACAAGCTAATACCGCCTTACCATTCTTTTTGTGAATTTTGCTGATTGCTTCACTTGGGTCTTTAATATCTCCTAAAGTTCCTGGATATTGTAAAATTCCACAAACTAAATCCTCTTTTAGCTGGTCTAAAACTTCATCTTCTTTACCGACTAAAACCTTTAAACCCATAGGTTCGGCTCTTGTTTGAATTACATTTATCGTTTGAGGGTGACAATCTTCAGAAACAAAAACTAAATTACTATCTTTTTTATTTAATCTATGACTTAGACCCATGGCCTCTGCTGCTGCTGTACCTTCATCTAATAAAGATGCATTGGCAATATCCATCCCTGTAAAGTCAACAATCATTTGTTGAAAGTTTAATAACATCTCAAGTCTTCCTTGAGCTACCTCAGGCTGATAAGGTGTATACGAAGTATACCAACCTGGATTTTCTAGTATATTTCTCAAAATTACATAGGGTGTATAAGTTCCGTAATAACCCATACCAATAAAATTTGAGTAAACTTGATTTTTTTTCGAAATTGCTCGTAACTTTCTTAACGCCTCGTATTCTGAATTTGAGTCACCAATATTAAGTTCACCTTTAAACTTTATTTTTTCTGGAACAGTATTGTCAATTAAATCATCTAGTGACTTATAATTTAATACTTTTAACATTTTTGATTGGTCTTCCTCAGAAGGACCAATATGTCTTTTTAAAAAATCTTTTTCTGAATTTGGTAACATTATGCTGAAGTCTCCTTTGCAAATTTATCGTAATCGTCTTTATTCATTAAAGTATCCATTTCTGATGGATCTTTTATTTTAAGTTTAAAAAACCACGCTGAATCTTCTGGATCTTGATTAATCTTTGATGGATCATCTACTATAGCTTGATTGGTATCAACTACTTCACCACTAACAGGAGTATATACATCACTAGCAGCTTTTGTTGACTCCACAACGCCAGCTGTACCATCTTTCTCTACGCTAGAACCTTTTTCTGGAAGCTCTGCAAAAACTATATCACCTAACATCTCCGTAGCATGTTTTGTGATACCAATTGTTGCAACATCTCCATCTAATTTAATCCACTCGTGTTCTTTTGAATACTTTACTTCACTCATTAATTTACGCCTTTGACATAACTTTTTTTATAAAATGGTAAGCTGCAAATACTTGCTGGATGTTTTTTACCTCTGACTTCTAAAAATATTTTAGTATTTTTTTTTGAAAATTTATTATCTACATAACCCATTGCAACAGGTCCATTAACACTCGGTCCAAATGTACCACTTGTGATTTCTCCAATATGAACATCTGATTGATTAAATATTTTTGTCTTTTCTCTAGCAATAATTCTTCCCTCTGGTTTAATTCCAACTCTTATTTTACTGACACCATCATTTAATTGTTTAATAATTATGTCAGAGCCAATAAAATCTCCTTTAGAAATTCTTTCTTTTGAAATAGCCCACTTTAAATTTGCTTCCACAGGAGTTTTGTCTTTATCAAGATCATGACCATAAAGACATAAACCGGCTTCCAATCTAAGTGTATCTCTTGCTCCAAGACCTATCAATTTAGATCCTCTGTTGATTAATTCTCTGGTTAATTGGTCTACAAAATCATTTGTTATAGATATCTCAAAACCGTCTTCACCCGTATAACCAGATCGCGTAATATAAACTTTCTGATTTTCAAATGTAAACAAGTTTCCAGACATAAAGTTAAGATCTTTCACACCATTAATTACATCATTAAGAATTTCTGATGATTTAGGACCCTGAATAGCAATTAGAGATCTATTTTCATCTAGAACCATTTTGTACTTCTCCTCAAGAAGTTCTTTTAAAATTTTAAAGTCACTATCTTTACATGCTGCATTGAGGATTATCAAAAAGCCTTCATTTGTTTTTGTGATAATTAAATCATCATGTATCCCAGCATCTTTATCCATTAAGAAGCTGTATTTTGAATGATTTAATTTTAAATTTTTAAGATCTAAAGGAAAAATTTTTTCTAAATCTTTAATTAAGTCTTCACCACCATAAATAAATAGCTGACCCATATGGGAAACATCAAAGATACCTGAGTGATTTCGTGTGAATTTGTGCTCTTCTACAATACCTTCCGAATATTGTATCGGCATTTGATAGCCTGCAAATTCAACAAATTTTGCATTACAATCTTGGTGTAATTGGTACAGCGATGTTTTTTTTGTTTCCATATTAACTCTTTGTACCCATCTGTATATTTGCCTGAGAGTTTTGCTCCTTCGGCGAGAATTAAATCTCTTTCCAGAGTTAATATGTTACGGTCCTTTTTGCCTGAGAGATTCCTGGGTGGTTGCTCCTTCGGCGCTACGTTATTCTGTAGTCTCTCCCGTGGCAAGATATTCTTACATGTATGGAAAAAAGTCAATCAGAAACAATTTTTTTTTGCTTACTTAAAAGCGAATAAAATTGTAATAAAACCGCGAAAAGTATAATTGCGCCGCCAATTAATCCAAATACAGAGGGTCTTTCACTTACAAAAAGGAATGCCCATATCGGTCCTAGGACAGATTCGGATAACATTATGATTCCTACCATGGCAGACGGTGTTGTTCTTGCACCGATAGTTATAAATATAAAACCAAAACCAACTTGAAAAAAACCTGCGAGAAAACCCAAAAAGATATCATGAGGAGAAATCATAATTTTAGTAGAAAGCAAAAAACCAATTAAACATGAACTCACGCCGGCAACGAACTGGGCTGGTACCATATCCACAGAAGGAAATTTTCTCACAATCATTATTAAAACTGCAAAAGTAATTGGCATTGTAAAAGCTGCAAGGTTTCCAGACAATTCTCCAGGAGATAATGAGTTTCCAACCATTAATAAAACACCAGTCATCGCCAGGCATATTGAAATCAAAGTAATTAAATTTATTTTTTCCTTAAGGAAGAAATACCCAAATATCGCAAGAAATAGTATTTGTAGTGAAATGATAAAATTAGTATTGGCAACAGTGGTATTGTACATAGCAAACACATACCCACAAAAACCAAAAGATAAAATAATTCCACCAACAAATCCTGGTAATCCAGATTTATAAAAAGACTCTAATGTTTTTCCTTTATAGCTTATAATCAAAAAAACCAAAACTGTTAAAGAAAAAAATAAAGATCTCCAAAATAGAATTTGCCATAGTGTAGCTCCCTCAAAAGATTTTACGATCAGTCCACCAAAACTTAAACTTAATGCACCTAAAAAAATTAACAATGGTCCAGGTAAGTTTCTTATAAAAGTCATTAAATTTGTGAAATTAAATTTTGCGTCTCTAAGTCATATAATTTAAATAATGTTTCTGCATCATTTAAATTAACTTTTTTAAATTTGATTTTTGAACCAGGAGTAAGTTGAACTAACTTGTCATAATCTGCACTTATAACAACTCCTATTTTAGGATAACCTCCAATAGTGCCGTGGTCTGAAAGCATGATAATCGGATTTCCATCTGCTGGTACTTGAATAACACCTTTTATTAAACCTTCCGATTTAATGTTGGTATCAACGATATTTTCTATTTTTGGCCCCTCTAGTCTCATACCCATACGATCTGATAATTTTGATATTACAAATTCTTTTTCAAAAAAAATGTTTTTTCCTTTATCAGAGAAATAATCAAAATTCGTTCCTTGGATAACTCTAATATTTTCAATTTTTGTATTAATGTAATTTAATTTTTTATCGCTTAAATTTTTGTTGATCATCGAAATATAAATCTTTTGTCCATCTTCTATTTTTTTTCCTTCATTTGCACCTATGTTTGCTTTTGTATTTACAGAGCA
>CACJFJ010000011.1 GCA_902592675.1 uncultured Pelagibacteraceae bacterium | reverse complement strand
AAAACAATGTATAATTTGCCTAAAATTTAATGATTCTATGACTGACAAAATGTTAAAATTCGTAAAAATAGGTCAACAAACTCCACCTAAAAGAAAGACTGGTACGAGAAAAGAGGATTTTAATGAGATCTATGATGAGTTTGTTACCAAAAAAGCAGAGGAACAATCGAGCAGGTGTTCTCAATGTGGAGTTCCATTTTGTCAAGTACATTGTCCTTTAAGTAATAATATACCGGATTGGTTAAAACTTACAGCAGAAGGGAGATTAAAAGAGGCTTACGAACTGTCTCAAAGTACTAACAATATGCCAGAGGTATGTGGGAGGATTTGTCCTCAAGATAGATTGTGTGAGGGAAACTGTGTTATAGAACAATCAGGTCATGGAACAGTAACTATTGGCTCAGTTGAGAAATATATTAACGATACGGCGTGGGAACAAGGTTGGGTTAAACCAATTATTTTAAAACATGAGAAAGATCAAAGCGTTGGAATAATTGGTGCTGGTCCTGCGGGCTTGGCTGCAGCTGAGCAACTAAGAAAAAATGGATATAAAATTACTGTTTATGATCGATATGATCGAGCAGGTGGATTACTGATTTATGGAATTCCTAATTTCAAACTTGAAAAACATGTAGTTAAGCGAAGAACAAAATTACTCCAAGATAGTGGTATAGAATTTGTTCAAAATTTTGAAGTCGGTAAAGATGCAACCCTTGAACAGTTACGAAAAAAACATGATGCAATATTGATCGCGACCGGTGTTTATAAACCAAGAGAAGTTGAACTACCTGGTAACGATTTAGGTAATATTTTCCCAGCAATGGAATTTTTGACGGCATCAAATAAAAAAGGACTAGGTGATAAAGTGGAGTTATTTGATAAAGGAATTTTGAATGCTGAAGGAAAAGATGTTGTTGTAATAGGTGGTGGTGATACTGCTATGGATTGTGTAAGGACCTCGGTAAGACAAAAAGCGAAATCTGTAAAATGTTTATACAGGAGAGATAAAGATAACATGCCTGGATCATCTAGAGAAGTTGCAAATGCTGAGGAAGAAGGTGTTGAGTTTGTTTGGCTTTCAAGCCCTAAAGAATTTAAAGGAAAAAATAAAATTGAAAAATTAGTCGTTAATCAAATTAAATTAGGTAAACCAGATGAGTCAGGAAGACAAAGACCAGAAATCAAAGAGGGTTCTGAATTTGAAGTAAAAGCAGACATGGTAATTAAAGCTCTTGGATTTGACCCTGAAAATTTACCATTATTATTTGATGCACAAGAATTACAAGTAACAAAATGGGGAACAATCAAAACTGATTTCGACACTATGGAAACAAATCTAAAAGGTGTTTTTGCTGCAGGAGATATTATAAGAGGAGCTTCATTAGTAGTATGGGCAATCAAAGATGGAAGAGATGTAGCCTCTTCAATAAAAACATATTTAGAAAACATCGAGCAAAAAAAAACAAGAGTAGCATAATGGAAAATTATAAAAAAAATTTAGAGTTACTAACTAAAAATCATGTTTATTCAAAAGAAATGGAACATGATGCTTGTGGAGTGGGCTTAATCGCATCTACTGAGGGAAAAAAATCTAGGGCTATCGTTGAGTATGGAATTGAAGCTTTAAAAGCCGTTTGGCATAGAGGCGCTGTTGATGCAGATGGAAAAACAGGTGATGGAGCTGGAATACATGTTGAGATTCCAAAAGATTTTTTTGTTGAAAAAATACAAGTTACTGGACACGATCATGATAACTCCGAAATATGTGTAGGTATGATTTTTTTACCTAGAAACGACTATTCAGCACAAGAGAGCTGTAAAACAATTGTTGAAAGCGAACTTACAAAGAATAATTTTAGTATATATGGTTGGAGACAAGTACCAGTAAATCCAAAAGTTCTTGGAGAAAAAGCTCTTCAAACTATGCCAGAAATTATACAGGTTCTTTTTAAATCTAATGATCCAAATTTATTAGATAAAAACTTAGAAAGAAAAATATACGAAACAAGAAAGAGAATTGAAAATAAAGCTTTTGATGCCTCGTTGAATAATTTTTACATTTGTTCAATAAGTTCTAAATCTATAATTTATAAAGGGTTATATTTAGCAGAAGCATTATCAGACTTTTATCTTGACCTTAAAGACTCAAGATTTGTCTCAAGATATGCAATTTTTCATCAAAGATTTTCAACAAACACTGCGCCAAGCTGGAGTTTAGCTCAACCATTTAGAGCTATAGCTCACAACGGTGAAATAAATACGTATAAGGGAAATAAAAACTGGATGAAAGTCCACGAACAAGAAATGAGTAGCCCACTTTTTGATGATATAGAAAATTTGAAACCAGTGATCCAAAAGGGAGTTTCTGATTCTGCAGCTTTAGATAATGTATTTGAATTATTAAATAAATCTGGGCAATCGGCACCGTTAGCTAAATTGATGCTTATTCCTGACGCGTGGTCAAAAAAAAATAAGACATTATCTAAAAGTCATCAACAATTATTTAATTTCCTAAATAGTACAATGGAACCATGGGATGGACCAGCTGCAATTGCTGCTACAGATAATGAGTGGGTTATAGCCGCAAATGATAGAAATGGTCTTAGACCTCTACGATATGTAATCACAAAAGACAAAATGATCTTTGCAGGTTCAGAAACTGGAATGATTGATTTAAATGAGAAAAAAATTTTAACTAAGGGTAGATTAGGTCCAGGTGAAATTATTGGAGTTAGAATTGAAAAAGGTAAAATTTTTTCTAATAGTCAAATAAAAGATTACCTAGCTAAAGAATTTAAACATTTTAACTCTCAAATAATTGATTTAGATGAAAAATTGTCAATCTCTAATGAAAAACATAGCTTTGATGGCGAAAGTTTAAGGAGAAGACAGTATACATTCGGAATAAGCTTGGAAGATCTTGAACTTATTTTACATCCCATGGCAGAAGATGCAAAAGAGGCAACAGGTTCAATGGGAGATGATACTCCTTTAGCTGTGTTATCTGATAAGTACAGACCATTATATCATTTTTTTAGACAAAATTTTAGCCAAGTAACAAATCCACCAATTGACTCCTTAAGAGAGAATAAAGTGATGAGTTTAAAAACTAGATTTGGAAATTTAGGCAATATTCTTGATTTTGATACTCTAACAAAAGAAAATATTTACGTATTAAATAGTCCTATATTATCAAATTCACAATTTAATAAATTCACTAATTTTTTTGGAAAAAATTCATCGACTATTGATTGCTCATTTTCTCAAGATGATAATTTGGCAAATTCAATTAGCAGGATTCAAAAAGAATCAGAAATTGCTGTTAGACAAGGTGTTACTCAGTTAATTTTGAGCGACAAAAATATTTCGCCTGAAAGATTACCAATGCCAATGTTATTATGTGTAGGCGCTATAAATACATTTCTTGTTAAGAAGAAATTAAGAGGTTATGTCTCTATCAATGTCCAATCTGGTGAAGCTCTGGATACTCATTCGTTTGCAACATTAATAGGAGTTGGCGCAACTACTATTAATCCATATCTGGCTTTAGATAGTTTATATCAAAGATATGAAAAAAAACTCTTTGGTCAATTTAGTTTTGATGATTGTGTTCAAAGATACATTAAATCTGTTAACGCTGGACTTCTTAAAATAATGTCTAAAATGGGTATATCAGTTCTAAGTTCTTATAGAGGTGGATGTAATTTTGAAACTGTTGGATTAAGCAGAACAGTTGTGAATGACTACTTTCCTGGTGTAACATCAAAAATTTCAGGTATTGGTCTAGTTGGAATTGAAAAAAAAATAAGAGAAATTCATAAAGAAGCATTTGAAAGTACAGAAACTATATTGCCAATCGGAGGTATTTATAGGTATAGGAAAAATGGAGAGACTCACCAATATCAAGGAAAGCTCATTCATTTATTACAGAGCGCAGTTGGTTCAAATTCATATGAGGCATACAAGAAATACGCTGAGGGTATATATAATTTGCCACCAATTAACTTGAGAGACTTAATTGATTTTAGAAAAAAGAAAGTTGGCCCATCTATAAATATTTCTGAAGTTGAGCCAATAGAAAAAATATTAAAAAGGTTTGGTAGTGGAAGTATGTCTCATGGGGCTTTATCAAAAGAAGCGCACGAAACCTTAGCTATTGGAATGAACAGGATCAAAGGAGCCTCTTGTAGTGGCGAAGGTGGAGAAGATGCGGAGAGATTTAAGATAATGGATAGCGGAGATAGTGCAAATTCTAGAGTGAAACAAATAGCATCAGCGAGATTTGGTGTGACTGTAAATTACTTAAATAATTGTAATGAAATAGAAATTAAAATGGCCCAAGGTGCAAAACCAGGAGAAGGTGGTCAGTTGCCTGGTTTTAAAGTGACAAAAGAAATTGCAAGATTAAGACATTCTACACCCGGAGTGACATTAATTTCTCCGCCACCTCATCACGATATTTACTCAATAGAGGATTTGGCACAATTAATTTATGATTTAAAGCAAACAAACCCAAAGGCGAGAGTAGGAGTTAAATTAGTGGCATCTTCTGGAATTGGGACAATTGCTGCGGGTGTAGCTAAAGCAAAAGCAGATATTATTTTGATTTCAGGTCATAATGGAGGAACAGGTGCAACTCCACAAACAAGCGTAAAATATGTGGGAATACCATGGGAGATGGGTCTAACAGAAGCTAATCAAGTCCTTACACTAAATAATTTAAGACATAAAGTTACACTGAGAACCGATGGTGGTATTAAAACAGGAAGAGATGTTGTTATTGCTGCAATGATGGGAGCAGAGGAATACGGAGTAGCCACTACAGCTCTTGTAGCGATGGGATGTATAATGGTTAGACAGTGTCACTCTAACACCTGTCCTGTTGGTGTTTGTACACAGGATGAAAAGTTAAGAGAAAAATTTACTGGTACTCCAGACAAGGTTGTAAATTTATTTACTTTTATTGCCTCAGAAGTAAGAGAAATTTTATCTGAGTTAGGATTTAAATCATTAAATGATATTATTGGAAGAACAGATCTGCTAATGCAAGTAAATAAAGCTTCGCCGAATCTTGATGACTTAGACTTAAATCCTTTATTTGTACAGGCAGACCCAGGAAATGATAAAAGATATTGTGAGTCTTTAGAGATTAACAAAGTGCCTGAAACATTAGACCAAGAAATTTGGCCAGAAATTGAAAAGTCTTTAGATAAGTCTGAAAAAATTGAAAAAGAATTTATCATAAAAAATACAAATAGAGCAGTTGGCACGAGAATTTCACATCATCTTTACAAAAAGTATGGTTATGAAAAATTAGAAGAAAATTTCCTAGAATTAAACTTTAAAGGTTCGGCAGGGCAATCTTTTGGTGCTTTTTCATCAAAAGGTCTCAAATTAAATCTTAAAGGTGATGCAAATGATTATGTGGGTAAAGGATTATCTGGTGCAAAAATTGTAATAAAACTTTCAGATGAAAGTAATTTAGTTTCAAATGAAAACACAATTATTGGAAACACAGTTCTCTATGGAGCTACCTCCGGTAAACTTTTTGCTGCAGGTCAAGCTGGCGACAGGTTTGCTGTAAGAAATTCTGGTGCGACTACAGTAATCGAGGGATGTGACTCAAATGGCTGTGAGTACATGACTGGAGGATCAGTAGTAATTTTAGGCAATGTAGGAGATAATTTTGCAGCTGGCATGACAGGGGGTATGGCATTTATTTACGATAAATCTAAAGATTTTGAAAAAAAAGTAAATCCAGAGTCAGTTATTTGGCAGAATGTTGAGACAGAATATTGGATAAATTTTTTAAAAGAATTAATTTTAGAACATTCACAAGAAACAGACTCTTACGTATCAAAAAAAATAATTAAAAATTTTGAAGACGAAATAAAAAACTTTGTTCAAGTATGCCCAAAAGAAATGATTAACAAACTTGAAAATCCAATTACATTAAATTCTAAAATAAAAGAAGTCAGTTAATAATAATTTTTAATTCTTTTTGAAGTATTTTTAACCACTTTGGTAAAGACAAACTATGATCGCCATTTTTTACAATTACTAATTTTTTTTTTGAATTTTTAAAAATTCTTAAAATTTTTCTTGAATAATTGACAGGCACAGACTCATCTTTTTGACCATGAACCATAGTTACATTTATCTTATGATAAATTTTTTTATTGAGAATCTTGTTTTTTCTACCATCTTTAATTAACTGTAGAGAAATTGGATATTCATAATTTCCGTGTTTTAAATTAATTACTCCATTTTTTTTTATTTCTTTCTTCATATTCTTTGAAAATTTTTTCCACATCAAGCCGTCTAAAAACTCAGGCGCAGAGCCAATTCCTAAAAAACCAACAATTTGTTCTTTAAAAAATTTAAATTGATTCAAACAAATCCAAGCCCCCATACTTGAACCAACTAAAACAATTTTATTTTTTTTGACAATTTTTTTTATTAATAAATTTGTCTCTTTTGTCCATTTTGAGATATTCCCATTAGTAAATTTACCTGAAGATTTCCCGTGACCAGAATATTCTAGCGCAAGAAAACCAAGTTTATTCTTTTTTGCAAAATTAAAAAAAACTTTAGGTTTTTTTCCCTCTAAATCAGACATGAAACCATGTAAAAAAACAATGTAGATCTGGTTTTTTTGATTAAGTTTTAAATATCTTATTTTTTTAAATTTATTTAATTTAAAGTAATTAAAATTATTCATTAAAGTATATTAGTTTAAAGTAATATTATATAATCTAATCAAATGTCGTCTAATATAAAAGTTTTACAAGTTATACCAAAATTAGGTTATGGAGGAGCAGAAACTGGTTGTTATGATTTAGCCCATTATTTACCAGAAAATGACTGTAAATCTTTTTTAGTAACAAGTGGAGGAGAACTAATCAAATTTATAGATAAAAAAAAGGTAAAATTAATTAGACTTCCTGTGCAAAGTAAAAATCCATTATTAATGTTAATTAATGCAATAATTTTAACATTAATAATTCTTATCTATAATATCTCCATTGTTCATGCAAGAAGTCGCGCTCCTGCATGGTCATGTTTATTAGCAACAAAATTGACTAAAAGAAAATTTGTTACCACATTTCATGGAACATATAATTTTAGCGGAAAATTAAAAAAATTTTATAACTCTGTAATGGTAAGATCTGATTTAATTATTGCAGGATCAAATTTCATTTTTTCCCATATAAAAGAAAATTATTCTGAATTTCTTAATTCAAAAAAAAAGTTTTTAGTAATATTTAGAGGAATAAATGTAGATTATTTTGATCCGTCTACAAAATTAGAGGCTGATGAAAAAAAGCTTCTTAAAAAATGGGGAATAAACAAAGAAAAAAAAATTATTTTAGTACCTGGAAGGCTTACATCTTGGAAGGGACATGAATTGTTAATAGAAGCAATTAACCTGGTTAAAAAAGAATTGGGGTATGAAGCCTTTCATGTTGTTATACTAGGTAGTGATCAAGGAAGAGATTTGTATAAAAAAAAATTAATTCGAATGACTGAACAATACCGTTTAACTCATCAGATAAAGTTTATTGATCATTGTAAAGATATGGCTCTAGCCTATTATGTCTCAGATATAATAATTTCACCTTCAATAGAGCCTGAGGCTTTCGGGAGAGTCGCAGTTGAGGCACAATCAATGGAAAAATTAATAATTGCAAGTAATATCGGTGGTTCAAATGAAACTATAATAAATGAAAAGACTGGTTTTTTATTTGAGTCAGGAGACGCAAATTTATTAAGTAAAAAAATAATTCGAGCAATAACTATGGATGAGTCATCTCTTAAATTAATAGGTAAAGAGGGAAGAAAAAACATTATAAAGAAATTTAATGTTGAAAAAATGTGTTTTTCTACATATTCAGAGTATAAAAGACTGATAAATTAAATGCCAATAATTACACTACCAGATGGAAAAAATCTCAATTTTTCTAAAGAAGTCACAGGGCTAGAAATCGCAGAGAAGATAAGCAAGTCATTATCAAAACAAGCCTTAATCATGAGCGTAGACGGAGAACTGAAAGATTTATATTTTTCTATTAAAAGAGATTGTTTGGTGAAGATTTTTACCTCTAAAGATCCCGAAGGACTTGAGGTTATTAGGCATGACACAGCACATATTATGGCTATGGCTGTTCAAGAACTATACCCAGGCACACAAGTGACAATTGGGCCAGTAATTGAAAATGGTTTTTATTATGATTTTGCAAGAAAAGAGCCATTTACTGAGGACGATTTAAAAAAAATTGAAATAAGGATGTCAGAAATTGTTGATAAAGATATTAAAACAAGAAGAGAAGTTTGGGAAAGAAAAAAAGCAATAAGTCATTTTAAAAAAATTGGTGAAAAATATAAAGCTGAAATAATCGAAAGCATTCCTGAAACTGAGGAATTATCTATTTATCATCATGGCGATACTTGGCATGACTTGTGTAGAGGTCCACATCTTTTATCATCGGGTAAAATCGGTAAAGCTTTTAAACTTACAAAGGTTGCAGGAGCTTATTGGCGTGGGGACTCGAATAATGAGATGTTACAGAGAATTTATGGAACTGGCTGGGCATCACAAAAAGATTTGGATGATTATTTGAAAAGAATTGAGGAGGCTGAAAAAAGAGATCACAGAAAACTTGGTAAAGAAATGGATTTATTTCATTTTAGGGAGGAAAGCCCAGGATCAGTATTTTGGCATGAAAAGGGTTGGGCTTTATTTAGAAAATTAGTTGACTATATGAGAGCACGCCAAGATGCTGCAGGTTATCGAGAAGTGAATACTCCAGAAGTATTAGACAGATTATTATGGGAGAAATCAGGGCATTGGGAAAAATATGGAGGAAATATGTATACGTCTGAAACTCCAGATGAAAAAGTTTTTGCTATTAAGCCAATGAATTGCCCAGGTCATATTCAAGTTTTTAATCAAGGTTTAAAAAGTTACAGAGATTTACCATTAAGAATAACTGAATTTGGAAAAGTACATCGCTATGAACCCTCAGGAGCACTACATGGACTTTTAAGAGTTAGAGCATTTACTCAAGATGATGCACATATATTTTGTTCAGAGGATCAAATTACCAGTGAGTGTCTGAAAGTAACAAACTTAATATTGGACATATACAAAGATTTAGGTTTTGAAAATGTAGTATTAAAATATGCTGACAGACCTGAGGTAAGAGTTGGCGATGACAAAGTTTGGGATAAAGCTGAGGCATCCTTACTAGAAGCAGTCAAAGCTACAAAATTAGAATATACAATTAACAAAGGTGAAGGAGCTTTTTATGGTCCGAAAATAGAATTTGTTTTAAGAGACGCAATTGGAAGAGATTGGCAATGTGGAACCGTTCAGGTTGATTTAAATTTACCAGAAAGATTAAATGCATCTTATGTTGATAAAGACGGAACAAAAAAAATTCCAGTCATGTTGCACAGAGCATTGTTTGGCTCACTTGAGAGGTTTATTGGAATTTTGATTGAAAATTATGCTGGAAAATTCCCATTCTGGATTTCTCCATTACAGACAGTGGTTATACCTATTTCAGAAGATTTTGAAAATTACGCAAAAAATGTATCAAAAAAAATTAAAGAAGCTGGTATGAGTTCAACAGTAGATTTAAAAAACCATAATTTAAATTATAAAATAAGAGAACATTCACTAGCAAAAGTCCCTCTTTTATTAATTTGTGGTAAAAAAGAAGTTGACTCTAATTCTGTAACTATTAGAAGATTGGACTCTAATAAACAAGAAAATATGGAATTAAATTTATTTCTTAAAAAATTCTCTGCTTTAAATAAAGCACCTTCAAAATAAGTGGCAGATTTCAAACAAAATTATTTTCAAAGAAGAACTAGAGAACGTGGTCCGAGGTCTAATAACAGGATTTCATCACCAGAAGTTCAAGTAATTACTAGTGATGGTGAAAACTTAGGAACATTAAATACTAATGAAGCAATTTCTATGGCCAAAAGCCAAGGTCTTGATTTAATAGAAATAGCACCAAATGCTAATCCACCTGTTTGTAAAATAATGGATATGGGAAAATACAAATACGATGCTCAAAAAAAAGCCAATCTAGCTAAAAAAAAACAAAAAGTTATTTCTCTTAAGGAAATTAAGATGAGACCTGTGACAGAAACTCATGACTATGAATTTAAAGTTAAAAATGCAAAAAAATTTATAGCAAAAGGGGACAAAGTAAAGTTTACGATAAGATTTAAAGGTCGAGAACTTCAGCATTCTCATTTGGGAAATGAGTTAATGTTAAAAATAAAAGAGGATATGAAGGATATTGGAAAGGTAGAGTTACATCCGAAGTTTGATGGAAAGCAAATGATAATGGTTATTCAGCCTTTATAAGCTTTAATATAGGTTGTAAATTTTCATCAATCTTTGTATAAACTCGCTCAATTATGCCAAAATTAAAAACAAAAAGCTCAGCAAAAAAAAGATTTAAGATTTCTGCCAAGGGCAAGGTGATAATGGCACAAGCTGGCAAAAGGCACGGAATGATAAAAAGAACAAATTCTCAAATAAGAAAATTAAGGGGCACAACTACGATGTCTAAACAAGATGCAAAAATTGTAAAATCGTACATGCCTTACAATTTAAGAGGTTAAAATGGCAAGGGTTAAAAGAGGCGTAACAAGTAGAGCCAAACATAAAAAAGTTCTGAAGGCAGTAAAGGGTCAATGGGGCAGAAGAAAAAATACTATAAGAGTAGCTAAGCAAGCTATGGAAAAGGCTATGCAGTATGCTTATAGGGATCGTAGAAATAAAAAAAGGGACTTTAAATCTTTGTGGATACAAAGGATTAATGCAGGCGTAAGAGCAGAGGGGCTCACATATTCTAAGTTCATAAATGGACTAAACAAGTGTGGAATTAAAATAGATAGAAAAATTCTAGCAGAGATAGCGTATGATAGTCCAGAAGCCTTTAAAAGTATTGTTCAAAAAGCCCAATCTGCTTTAAATTAATCTTCGCTATTGTTTTATTTTTCTGAAGAAATAATCTGTAAAAATGTCAGATCTAAAAAAAATAAAAGATGAATTTCTCTTAAAACTTAGAGGGAAATTAGATATTTCACAATTAAACCAAATTAAATCGGATCTTTTTGGTAAAAATGGACTAATTTCCACACAATTCAAAAAAATTGGAACAATAGTAGAGAGTGAGAGAAAAAAATTTGCCTCTGATTTAAATCTTGTTAAAGATGAGCTGCAAGATTTAATCAATTCAAAAATAAATGAAGCAGAAAGTGCTGAAATAAATAAAAGATTAGACAAAGAAAAAATTGATATAACTTTACCGGAAAGGTCTTTCGTTCGGGGAAAAATTCATCCAGTTTCACAAACAATTGATGAAATATCGTCTATTTTTTCAGAAATAGGTTTTAGTGTGGAAGAAGGTCCAGATGTAGAAAACGAGTATAATAATTTTACAGCTTTGAATACTCCAGATAATCATCCAGCTCGAGATATGCATGATACTTTTTACTTAGATGAAAAAAAGCAAAAACTTTTGCGTACTCACACTTCTCCTGTTCAAATTAGAACTATGTTAAGGGATAAACCTCCATTCAAAATTATTGCACCAGGAAGAACTTATAGATCGGATAGTGATCAAACACACTCTCCAATGTTCCACCAAGTTGAAGGACTACATATAGATAAGAATATTAACATGGGACATTTGAAAGGATGTTTGAATTATTTTATAAAAGAGTTTTTTGAAATAGAAAAAATTAAAATGAGATTTAGGCCAAGTCATTTCCCCTTTACGGAGCCATCTGCAGAGGTAGACATAGGATATGAGATGAAAGATGGAAAAATTTTAATTGGAGAAGGTAATCAATGGCTTGAAATTTTAGGATGTGGAATGGTTCATCCAAACGTTTTAAAAAATGCAAAAGTAAATCCAACAAAGTTTCAAGGATATGCATTCGGTATTGGAATTGATAGGCTTGCTATGTTGAAATATGGGATTAATGATTTAAGAGCCTTTTTTGATTGTGACTACAGATGGTTAAATCATTTTGGGTTTGATCCTTTAGACGTACCCACAAACTATAGAGGCTTAAGTAGATGAAAATAACATTTGATTGGCTTAGAGATCATTTAAAAACCAATTCAGAAGAAAAAAATCTTTTAGAACGGCTTACTAATATAGGTCTAGAAGTAGAAAATGTAGAAAGCACACCTGACGAGAACAAATTATTTAAAGTAGCAAAAATTATTAAAATTGAAAAACATCCAAATGCAGATCGCCTTAAGGTCTGTGATGTAAATATAGGAGAGGGAGAGTTAAAAAAGGTTGTTTGTGGTGCTGCTAATGCAAAAGAGGGACTAATAACTATATATGCACCACCAGGCGCGATAATTCCTAAAACAAAAATAAAATTGGAGGTTGCTAAAATTAGAGGTATTACCTCTTATGGAATGCTTTGTTCTGAGTCTGAATTAAACTTGTCAGAAGAAAGTGATGGGATAACTGAATTATCTACAAAGTATAAAAAAAAAATCGGTAAGAGTTATTTTTCAAAATCAAATTCAAATCTTATTGATTTGTCAATAACACCAAATAGATCTGATTGTCTTGGTTTTAGAGGCATAGCCAGAGATCTTGCTGCATCAGGATTTGGTAAGTTGAAAGATTTTAAAGAAAAAAAAATTCAGTCAAAAATACCACAACGTATTAAAGTAAAAATTATTAAAGAAAAAAATCAAGGGTGCACTGTTTTTGGAAGCTGTCTAATTACAAATGTTAAAAATACCGAAAGTCCTAAGTGGCTTAAAGATAAATTGATTTCTGTTGGTCAAAAACCAATTTCCGCGATAGTCGACATTACAAATTATGTTATGTTAGATATAAATCGTCCATTACATTCATATGATGCTGATAAAATTGAGAAATTTATAATTGTTAGAAATTCTAAATCTGGGGAGGAATTTACAGCCCTAGATAATAAAAATTATAAGTTAGAAAGCGGCATGTGCGTAATTAGTGATAAAAAGGGTGTCCTAGGGTTAGGAGGAATTATCGGAGGAACAAGATCTAGTACAGAGCTTAATACAAAAAATATATTACTTGAGTCAGCTTACTTTCAACCAGGATCGATAAGAAATACATCAAAAAGATTGAATCTTGATACAGATGCAAAGTTTAGATTTGAGAGAGGTATTGATCCACTGTCAATTGAGCACGGATTAAATAAAGCTGCGTTATTAATTAAAGAAATTTGTGGTGGTGAAATTAGTAAAATAGACATTCAAAAAATTGAAAAATACAGGACAAAGAAAATTAAATTCAATACAGATTTATTTGAAAAAATATCTGGTTTTAAAATTTCTACTACAGAAATGATTAAAATTTTGTACAATCTTGGCTTTAAAGTTAAAAAAGATAAAAAAATATTGGATCTAACCCTTCCTTCCTGGAGACCAGATATTTCACAAGAGGTAGATATTGTTGAGGAACTAGTAAGATTAACCGGTTACAATAAAATTAAGACTATAAATCCAATTAAGGATAGAAAAAAACCAACTTTAAATAAATCTCAAAAGTTATTTCATTTCTTACAAAGATCAGTCGCATCAAAAGGTTATTTGGAGGCTATCACTTGGTCATTCACAGATTCAAATTTTAATAATTATTTTAAAAATGAAAAAAAAGAAATTAAAATTGTGAACCCTATAAGCTCTGAATTAAATGTTTTAAGAAGTTCTATATTCTCTAACCTAATTATGTATATGAATAAAAACTTAGATAGGGGGTTTAAAGATCTATCAATTTTTGAGATAGGTCCAATTTTTACAGGCTCAAATCCCGGTGAACAAAAAACAGTAGTTACTGGATTGTCAGCAGGAAAAAAAAGTAGATTATCCTGGATTGAAAAAGAGAGAGAAGTTGACGTTTTTGATGTCAAGAGAGATGTAATTCAAACTTTAGTTGAAGCTGGTTATGATTCTAATCAATTTTTTATTGATAGTAATACACCTAATTATTATCATCCTGGCAAATCAGGTAGATTATTTTTAAATAAGGAAAAAAATAATGAAGTCGCCTACTTTGGAGAGATACATCCTAATATTTTAAAGAAGATTGATGTCAAAACAGAATCTTTAGTTGGTTTTGAGATTTTTTTAGATAATTTTGAATTAACAAAGAAAACACTTAATGATCAAAAAAATAAATTTTCTTATTCAGATTATCAAAAATCTGAAAGAGATTTCGCATTTATTATAAATAAAGACGTAAAGGCTCAAGACTTAATTAGCGCAGTTTCAAGCATTGACCAAAAATTGATAAGTAATATCAAGGTTTTTGATGTCTATGAGGGAAATAATATTCCTGAAAATCAGAAATCGATTGCAATTAGTTTAACAATACAGTCATTTGAAAAAACTTTAAATGAAAATGATTTGGAAAAAATTAATAATCTAATAATTAAGACAGTTGAAAACAAAACTGGCGCTAAAATTCGATCTTAGTATTTAAATGAGCACTATCGACAATATTAGAAATTTTTCAATAATTGCCCACATTGATCATGGTAAATCAACAATAGCTGATAGAATAATTCATAAATGTGGTGGATTAACTGAAAGAGAAATGAAAGCCCAAGTTTTGGACTCGATGGATATTGAAAGAGAGAGAGGAATAACTATAAAAGCTCAAACAGTGAAATTGAATTATAAGGCTAAAAATGGAAAAAATTATATTTTAAATATAATAGATACTCCTGGGCACGTAGATTTTAGTTATGAAGTAAGCAGATCACTTTATGCATGTGAGGGCTCTATACTTATAGTTGATAGCACTCAAGGTGTTGAAGCACAAACACTAGCAAATGTTTATCAAGCTTTGGATATCAATCATGAGATAATTCCAGTTTTAAACAAAATAGATTTGCCTGCGTCAGATTTAGAAAAAACAAAAAAACAGATTGAAGACGTTATTGGTATAGATACTGAAAATGCAGTACCTTGCTCTGGAAAAACTGGTGAGGGAATAGATGAAATTTTAGAGGAAATTATTCAGCGGTTACCTGGCCCCAAAGGTAATTCTAGTGAGGATTTGAAGTGTTTATTGGTTGATAGTTGGTACGATACATATCTTGGGGTAGTAATTTTGGTAAGAGTGATTAATGGAAAAATAACAAAAAATATGAAAATTAAAATGCTTTCAACAGACAGGGATTATGTTGTTGAAAAAGTTGGGGTTTTCACTCCTAAGGCAAAAGACTCAAGTGAACTTAATTCTGGTGAAATAGGCTTCATTACAACGGGCATAAAGGTTCTTTCAGAAACAAAAGTTGGAGATACAATCTGTGACGCTAATAAACCAAAAGTAAAAGCACTTCCAGGTTTTAAGCCTAGTAAGCCCGTTGTTTTCTGTGGTCTTTTTCCAGTAGATAGTTCCGAATATCAAAAATTAAAAGATGGTTTAGCTAAATTAAAATTAAATGACTCAAGTTTTTCGTTTGAGCCAGAGTCATCATCAGCTTTAGGTCTAGGTTTTAGATGTGGATTTTTGGGATTATTACATCTTGAAATAATTACAGAGAGACTTGAAAGAGAATTTGATGTAAACTTGTTAACCACAACCCCGGGGGTTGTATACAAAATTAATCTTAACAATGGCAAAGTCTTGGATCTTCAAAATCCTTCAAGTCTTCCAGATCCCACTTTAATAAAATCAATTGAAGAACCTTGGATTAAAGCAACAATAATTACCCCAGATCAATATTTGGGTTCAATTATCAAATTATGTCAGGACAAACGTGGGATTCAAAAAAATTTAACTTATTCGGGAAATAGAGCTGTCATAAGTTATGAGCTACCATTAAACGAGGTAGTATTTGATTTTAATGATAGAATTAAATCAATGACTAGTGGATATGCTAGTTTTGATTATGAAATTATTGAACATAGAGAAGGATATTTGGTTAAATTGGGTATTTTAGTTAATAGCGAACCTGTAGACGCTTTAGCAATGATGATACATAAGGATTTTGCACAAAGAACAGGTAGAGAGGTTTGTGAAAAATTAAAAGATTTGATACCAAGACATAATTTTATGATACCAGTCCAGGCTGCCATTGGTGGCAAGATAATAGCTAGAGAAACAATTAAAGGTTTTAAAAAGGATGTTTTAACAAAAATTCATGGAGGAGGAGCAAGTGACAGAAAGAGAAAATTGTTAGAAAAACAAAAAAAGGGTAAAGCTAGATCAAAACAATTTGGAAAAGTCGAAATTCCTCAAGAAGCCTTTATTGGTGTTCTTAGAATAAATGGAGACAAAACATGAAATTAAGTAATACTCGAATTAAGGGTTTAAAAATTATTAAAACCAAGGTCTTTTTTGATAACAGAGGTTTTTTTAAAGAAATCTATAAAAATAAATTAATGAAAAAAAAATTTATTTTTGACGTCATGTCATTTTCAAAAAAAAATGTTCTTAGGGGTTTGCACATTCAAACAAGATCACCACAAGCGAAGATAATTACAGTTACAAGTGGAAAAATTATGGATGTAGCAGTAGATTTAAGAAAAAATTCTAAAACTTTTGGAAAACACTTTTCCCTTATTATCTCTGAAAAATCAGATTTTTCATTTTACATTCCTGAGGGTTTTGCTCATGGTTTTTTGTGTTTGTCAAAAAGTTGCACAGTAAACTACAAATGTTCTAGATATAGAGATGAAAAAAGTGAAAGTACACTTGACTGGAGAGATAAGATAGTTGACATCAAATGGCCAATAAAAAATCCAATATTATCTAAAAAAGATAAAAAAGGACAAAATTTAGATTTTTTTAGAAAGATTTAAGTATGACAAAAAAAATTATTGTAACAGGTGGCTCTGGTCGTTTTGGAAATATTCTTAAAAAAATTAAAACAAGACATAAACTTTTTTTTCCTAAAAAAAATGTTTTTGATATCCTAAATTTGATTAAAATTGAAAATTACGTCAATAAAACTCGCCCTGATATAATAATTCATCTAGCTGGCTTATCTAGACCTATGAGTATTCATGATAAAGAGATAGCAAAAAGTATCGATCTCAATATAATTGGCACAGCTAATGTCACAAAAGTTTGTGTTAAAAAAAATATAAAACTTATTTATTTTTCAACAAACTATGTCTACCAAGGTAAAAAAGGAAACTATAAGGAGAGTGACCCAGTCTTACCGATTAATAGTTATGCATGGTCTAAGCTTGGAGGGGAAACGTCAGTTCATCTTTATAAAAATTCTTTAATTTTAAGAGTAAGCATGACAGAAAAACCTTTTGTACATAAAAAAGCTTTTGCAAATGCTAAAACTAGTTTTTTATATCAGGAAGATGTAGCAAAATTACTATTTAAGATTTTAAATAAAAAAGGGGTATTGAATGTAGGAGGAAAAGCACAAAATATTTATGATTTTGCTAAACAAGATAACAAAAAAATAAAAAAAATTTTTTTAAAAAAAAATTCTAAAAATTTTCCAAAAAATTCTTCAATTAACATTTCAAGATTAAAAAAAGTTTTATAACATCATTTAAAGAGTATGAAAAATTTAGAGATATTTTGTGTAACAAATAAAACTTTAGACTTTCTTAAGAATGAAAATTATAAAATTGCCTGGGTAGGACAGCAGACAGCACCTGAAAATTACATTTTATGTAATAGTGGTGATAATATTTTTTTCAAAGAAAAAAATTACTCTGAGCTTACTTTTCATTATTGGTACTGGAAAAATAGACTAGATCCTAGTAATAAAAATTGGATAGGATTCTGTCAGAGACGAAGATTTTGGGTTAAAAAGGACTCAGAGAAAAAAAATATAGATCAGAATAATTTAAATCAACATATTCTAGATTATATTCCTGATGAGTTTTCAAAATATAATGCAATTATTTGTAATCCAATTTTCGTTAATAACGTAAAAAAAATGAAATTAATAAAAAGGGGAATGAAATCAATCATTAAAGACCCAAGAATTTTTTTTGATAAGGAGAGGCAGAGTTTACTTTTGCATTTTGATATGCACCATGGTCATGGAAATATTGAAAAAGCCATTAATCATTTACATGAAAAGGATAGATCAGAATTTTATGAATTTTTAAAAACATCAACTTTTTATAATCCCCACATAATGTTTATTTCAAAACCTTATATAGCAAATTTATGGTTCACAGATCTTTTTTCTTGGCTCTTTAAATGCGAAGAGTCTTTTGGTTTTAAAAACTTAAAGGGCTATGATACTCAAAGATTATATGCATACCTAGCTGAGAGATACTTATCTTTTTGGTTTAAAAAATATTCAAATTATATTGAATGGCCTTGGAGTTTTATTGATCTAAAAGATTAATATGAAGAAAAAAATTTTTTGATTTCATTTGAAACGGTTCTAATTTCTTTATCTGTAATTTTTGTGTGAAATGGTAAGCTAAGTTGTTCTGAACCCCATTTTTTACTATTTGGACAATGTGTTTTTTTATATTTTTTTCGATAATAATCCAGCTCAGTTACAGACTTAAAATTTACTGTCACAAAAATTTTTTTTTTTAGCAGATAGATAATTAGTTTATCTCTAATGTTTTGATGAACCCCAATCGGAAATAAATAAAAATCTCTATTTTTATTAAAATTTTGTTTTGGAAATGTGATCTGGGATATATCTTTTAATTGTTTAATATATTTTTGGTATACCTTTTTTTTCATGTTTGCAATTTTTGAATACCCTCTTATTTGATCAGCTAATAAAGATGCATTTATATCACTAAGATTAGCTTTGAAACCTACGCTATAAACATCCCAAGGAATATATTTATTATTTACAAATCTTTTAAAGGCAGGCTTTGTCATACCATTATTTGATATAGATCTAATTTTTGAGGAATAATTTTTATGATTAGTTATAATAGCTCCTCCCTCTCCACATGTTATACTTTTAGTTGCGTAAAATGAAAAAACTGTAAAATCTGAAAATTTTCCAAGTGAATTTTTGTTATCTTTACCGCAAAACGCATGTGCACTATCTTCTATTATAAATATATCTTTCCTAATTTTTTTTTTTAATTCATAGGTATTAAATAAATTTCCATATAAATGTACTGGCATTATTACTTTTGTATTTTTAGAAATTTTTTTAAGACAATCTTTTATATCCATCAATTTAGTCAATGGATCAATATCAGCAAAAATTACTTTTGCCCCAACCATCTCAACAACATTTGCGCATGCAACAAAAGTACAAGCAGGTATTATAACTTCATCCTTAGGTTTTAAATTAAGTGATAACAAAATACTAATTAGACCATTGGTCCATGAATTTGTAAGGATTGCAAATTTTGTTTTAAATCTTTTTTTTAAAAGATTTTCAACTTTTTCACACATTGGCCCTGATGTTAAATATGTACTACTTATAATTTTTTTTAAATAATTTTTGTCTTTTTTTAAATTATGTTTATAAAAAGGTATCATATCTTATTTTTTTTCAAAAAACTTTTATATACTGACAAAGTAATTTTTTTGTCTGAAAAAGGAGTACTGTCTCTTTTTATTTTTTCAAAAGTAGTTTTGATAGACTTGATTGTAAGTTTACTTAAATTTATTTTTGGTAAAATTTTTTTTGAAGTTAATGTAGATACCTCATAAGATCTTTTATCAATAGTATTTTTCTCGTGATATACATTAACATTTTTCATTTTTGTAATTGACAGAA
>CACJFJ010000010.1 GCA_902592675.1 uncultured Pelagibacteraceae bacterium | reverse complement strand
AAGAAGATAAAACTAATAATCCAATAAAATATTTTAATTCATTGTCTATTTTTGATAATAATCTAGACTTAATTGACTCATATAATAAGATCAATCTAGTCCCTTTCGGGGAGTTTCTTCCAATTGAAGGCATCCTAAAGAAAATTGGCTTAAGATCTCTTACAAATAATTATCAATCATACACCAGTGGCGAACAGAGAGATATTATTGAAATAAAGATTAAAAACTTTTCTTTGAAGGTATTACCTCTTATCTGTTATGAAATTATTTACTCTGGTAAACTTTTTAAAGACTCAAATTTTGATTTAATTATAAATATTTCTGAAGATGGATGGTTTGGTAGGTCTATCGGACCAAAACAACATTTTGCTCATAGTATCTTTAGGGCTATAGAGAGTGGAAAATATCTCTTACGCTCATCAAATAATGGAATTGCTGCAATTGTTAATCCAATAGGAGGTATTGAAAAAAAAGTAAGTTTTGGTAATTCAGGATATCTTGATTTCATAGAATATAAGGAAGTAGAACAACCTTTTTTTTCAAAAATTGGAAATAAAATTTTTGGATTTTTAATTTTATTGTATATTTCTTTTATATTTTCATTTAATAGAAATAATTAATGAGTAATCTTAAAAACTATCTTTTTACTAGTGAGTCGGTTTCAGAAGGCCATCCTGATAAAGTTTCAGATAGGATTTCTGATATGGTTGTTGATACTTATTTGTCTGGTGATCCCTATTCAAGAGTTGCATGCGAAACTCTAACTACGACTAATAAAGTTGTTTTGGCTGGAGAGGTAAGAGGTCCAGAGATAAGAAAAGAAATATTAACTCAAAAAGTCAGGGATTGCATTAAAGATATTGGTTACGATCAAGATGGCTTTACTTGGAAAGAGGCCACAAAAATTGAAATTCATCTTCATTCGCAATCTAAAGATATAGCTATGGGTGTTGACTCTTCTGGCAATAAAGATGAAGGAGCTGGAGATCAGGGAATTATGTTTGGTTATGCTTGTAACGAAACAGATGTGTTAATGCCGGCGCCAATTCATTATTCTCATAAAATTCTTAGATTAATGGCTGAAGATAGAAAATCTGGAAAATTAAAAAAAATTGAACCTGATAGTAAAAGTCAGGTCACTTTTGAGTATGAAAATGGAAGGCCAAAGCAAGTAAAATCTGTAGTTATTTCCTCTCAACATACACCTGATGTAAATCAAAATGATGTTAGAGATTTACTTAGACCATATCTTAAAAAGTCAATACCTGAAAAATTTTTAGAAAATTTTAATGAGGATGATTTTTATGTTAATCCTACGGGAAATTTTGTCATTGGTGGTCCAGATGGAGATTGTGGGCTAACAGGTAGAAAGATAATAGTTGATACATATGGAGGAGCAGCACCTCATGGAGGTGGAGCTTTTTCTGGAAAAGATCCAACTAAAGTTGACAGATCTGCTGCATACGCAGCAAGGTATATAGCAAAAAATATTGTGGCTTCAAAAATTTCAAATAAGTGTTTAATTCAATTAGCTTATGCGATTGGGATTTCTAAACCATTATCAATTTATGTAAATCTTTTTGATGATGACTTAAAAAAAAATAAATTTGTTGTTGATAAAATCAAAAATAATTTTGATTTAAGCCCAAGAGGAATAAGAGAAATGCTGAATTTAAACAAGCCCATTTATGAAAAAACGTCGTCATATGGCCATTTTGGTAGAAGTCCAGAAAAGGGAGGATCATTTTCATGGGAAAATATAGATAAAACAAACATTTTTTTTAAATAGTTGCTATTGAATAATTAAAAAACTTTAATATATTTCTTTTACATTGTTGAATTATCAAAATGGGCTTTGGCCCATTTTTTTTTGGGCAAATAAAAAATGTTAAATAAAAGAGCTGATAAACTTGAATTATTAAGAATAGCTGAAGCTGTAGCTTTAGAAAAGTCTATAGATAAAGAGCTTATAATTAATTCCATGGAGACTGGAATTGCGAAGGCGGCAAAATCAAAGTTTGGTCAAGACAATGAAATTAAAGTTCTTATTAATAGAGAAAACGGAGACATAGAAATATTTAGAAAACTTGTGATTGTTGATAAACCTGAGAACTCTAACACTGAGATAAAACTTGAAGAAGCTATTAATCTAAACGAGGCAAATAGAGATAAATCTATTGGAGATGAAATTCTACAACCTCTTCCTTCATTTGATTTTGGGAGAATTGCAGCTCAAACTGCAAAACAAGTTATTAATTTTAACGTAAGAGAGGCTGAAAGAGAGAGACAATTTAACGATTTTATAAATAAAAAAGACTCGATATTAAGTGGAATCGTAAAGCGATTAGAATTTGGAAACGTAATAGTAGATCTAGGAAGAACGGAGGCAATAATTCAAAAAAATGAATTAATACCAAGAGAAAACATAAAAGCAGGTGATAGAGTAAAAGCGTATTGTTATGATGTAAGACGAGAGCCGAGAGGTCAACAAATTTTTTTATCAAGAGCACACCCAAAGTTTATGGAGAAGCTTTTTGTTCAGGAAGTTCCAGAAATATATGATGGATTAATAGAAATAAAATCATCAGCTAGAGACCCAGGAAGTAGAGCAAAAATATGCGTTAAAGCAGTAGACACCTCATTAGATCCAGTTGGAGCTTGTGTTGGAATGAGAGGCTCGAGAGTTCAAGCAGTAGTAAACGAACTTCAAGGGGAAAAAATAGATATTGTAAATTTTTCTGAGGACCAAGCAACTTTAGTATCAAATGCCCTATCTCCAGCAGAAGTTCAAAGAGTTAATGTTGATTTGGAAAGAAAAAAGTTAGACGTTATTTTAACTGAAGAAAACTTAAGTAAAGCAATTGGAAGAAGAGGTCAAAATGTTAGACTTGCAACAAAACTTTTAAATTTTGAAATCAACATTATGACTGATCAAGAAGACTCAGAGAGAAGGCAATTAGAGTTTAAAGAAAAAACTGATAATTTTGTCAAAAATCTAGAACTTGACGAGACTTTGGGTCAATTGTTAGTTGCAGAAGGTTTTTCTACTATAGATGATATAAAAGAAAGTTCTGCTGAAAATTTAACTAAAATCGAGGGTATTGAGGAGGACACTGCCAAGGCACTTATCGAGAGAGCAAAAGAGTTTTATGAAAAAGATCAAGAGGATATTTCACAAAGGATAAAAGACTTAGGAATTTCTGAGGACTTGATAAATCTCAAAGGCCTGACACCTGGGATGTTATTAACTTTAGGAGAACAAAAAATTTTAAATCTCCAAGATTTTGCAGATCTTGCTTCTGATGAATTGACAGGTGGATATGACGTAATTAAAGGTGAAAGAGTAAAAATTCAAGGTTATCTTGAGGATTTTGCATTATCAAAAGATGAAGCAGATAATTTAATTATGTCGGCAAGAAAAATTGTTTATAAAGATTGAGAGATGAAAAATGGAGAACAAAAAAACAAAACTAACAATTTCTGGCAAAGTCAAAAAAACAATAAAAAACTTTGAAACTTCCAAAATACAGGGAAAAAAAACAGTCATAATAGATAAAAAACCAAATAGGTCTTTTGGAAATTCTGGATATAACAGATCCTCAAATTTTAAGAGAGGAGTGTCACCTAAAATAAATTTTCCATCTAAAATTTCACCCTCCACAAGTGATTTCGAGAGACGTAAATTAGCAGAACAAAGAGCAAGAAAAAGATTAAAAGATGATAATGAATCTAGTGATAAAAAATCAAAAACAGGTTCAAAAAAAAGAGAATTAAAATTAACTGTTTCTAGGGCTCTTAGTGATGAAATTGAGTCTCGTGAAAGGAGTTTGGCTTCAATAAAAAGAGCAAGGCAAAAAGAACTTAAAAATTCTTTAAAAAAAGATGATAAAGAAAATATTAAACCTATAAAGAGAGAAATTAATATACCTGAGGCAATAACAGTTAGAGAGTTAGCCAATAAGATGGCCGAACAATCAAGTAATGTTATAAAATACTTATTTGGTATGGGAGTTACTGTCACAATTAATCAAACGCTCGCAGCAGATACTGCAGAATTTTTAGTTAAAGAATTTGGTCATATTCCAATAAGAGAACAAAAGGCAGAGGAGATAATTCAAAAAATCAAAGAGTCTAGAACGGAGAATCTTAAAAACAGACCTCCAATTGTCACTGTAATGGGGCATGTTGATCATGGAAAAACATCAGTTCTCGATGTTTTAAGGAGCTCAAATGTTGTATCGGGTGAGTTTGGTGGAATTACGCAACACATAGGTGCTTATCAAATTGAGAGCAAATCAAACAAACTAACATTTATTGACACCCCGGGTCATGCCGCGTTTACTGAAATGCGAGCGAGAGGATCTAAGTTGACTGATGTGGTAGTTCTTGTAGTTGCAGCAGATGATGGAGTAAAACCTCAGACAATCGAATCTATTAAACATGCTAAAGCAGCAAATGTCCCTATTGTAGTTGCAATTAATAAATGTGATTTACCTGGCTCTGATCCGCAAAGAATTAAGAATCAACTTCTTGAACATGAGTTAATAGCTGAGGATCTTTCGGGTGATACTTTAATGGTTGAAATATCAGCAAAAACAAAAACAAATTTAGATAAATTATTAGAGGCAATTACTCTTCAAGCAGAAATTTTAGATTTAAAAACTAACTTTGAGTCTAAAGCAACTGGAATTGTAATAGAGTCAAAAATTGATGTTGGAAGAGGTCCTGTTGCATCAATTATTGTAACAACTGGAAAACTTAGAAAAGGTGATTTTTTTGTTAGTGGTTTAAGATGGGGTAAAGTAAGAGCAATAATTGATGACAAAGGAAAAATTATTGAGGAGGCTTTACCTTCTACTCCTGTAGAAATATTAGGTATAAATGGTGCAGCTAAGTCAGGAGATGATTTTATAGTTTTAGATAGTGAGAAGGAAGCAAAAAAACTTAGCGAAAGCAGAGCCCAAGAGAGTAAAGATGGAAAAAATCCATTATCTTTCGTAACACAAGAATCAGCTTTTACAGATAAATCATCAGAAGAATTAAATTTGATTATAAAATCTGATGTGCACGGATCATCAGAGGCAATTAAAAATGCAATTGGTCAAATTAAACATGAAGAAGTTAAACCAAAAATTATTTTGTCTGATATAGGAATGGTTACAGAAACGGATATAACTCTTGCTAAGGCTTCGAATGCGGTCCTAATTGCATTCAATGTAAAGCCAAGTAAGGAAGCAAAAAAACTTGCTGAAAATGAAGGTATTAAAATATCTTCTTATAATATAATTTACGAAGTTTTAGATTTTATTAAACAAAAAATGTCTGGATTATTAATGCCTGATGTTAAAGAAACAATCATAGGGTCAGCTCAGATATTAGAAATATTTAAAGTTTCAGGAGCTGGAAAAGTTGCTGGGTCAAAAGTTTTAGATGGAGAGATTACAAGTGTTTCTGAGGTAAGAATAATTAGAGATGGAACAATAATTTATACTGGCAAAGTAGGAACTCTTTTTAGAGAAAAAAATCAGGTAAAACAGGTCAGCAGCGGTCAAGAATGTGGTATCACTGTTAAGGATTATATGGATTTTCAAAAAAACGATACAATTGAGGCTTTTAGTGTTACATCTAAAGAAAGGACAATATAATGGCTGATAGAATAGGAAAAACAGTATCACAGAGGCAATTAAGAGTTGGTGAGATGATAAAGCAGTCTTTAAGCATGATTTTTATAAGAAATGAAGCTAAGGTGCCTAACTTGGAAACAAATACAATAACTGTAACTGAAGTGAGAATGAGTCAAGATTTGAAAATTGCGAAAGCTTATGTGCTTCCCTTGGGTGGGAAAAATGCAGAGGAAATTATTCAAATTTTGAGGGAATATTCTTTTTTAATCAGAAAGATACTATCACAAAAAGTGACTATGAAATTTTTGCCAAAGTTACTTTTTAGAAAAGATGAGTCTTTCGAATATGCTGAAAAAATTGAAAATTTAATAAAACAAACTAATAAATAGGAAAACAAATAATGAATAAGAAAGCGCAAGAATTAGCAATTCATGAAAAAGATACTGGATCCTCTGAGATTCAGATTGCTCTACTAACTGAAAAAATCGAAAATCTCTCTAAACATATAAAACTATTCAAAAAGGATAAGCATTCATCTGTCGGATTATTGAGAGCAGTTAATAGAAGAAAAAAATTGTTAGATTATCTTAAGAGAAATAAGATGGATTCTTACAAAAATGTACTGTCGAAATTGAATTTAAGAAAATAAGTGTCAAGATAGATAGAACGTAATGGAACGAAACGAACGAAACGAAATGGAAATGAAATGTTTAAAGTATACAAGAAGGAAATTGAAGTAGCAGGAAAGAAAATAAGTTTAGAAACAGGTAAAGTAGCAAGACAAGCAGATGGTGCAATAATCGCAACATGTGGAGAAACAGTTGTTTTAGCAACAGTAGTGGGTGCTAAAAAAGTAAATCCTGATGTGGATTACTTTCCGTTATCTGTTAATTACCAGGAAAAATACTATGCAGCTGGAAAAATCCCAGGTGGATATTTTAAAAGAGAAGCAAGACCAACTGAAAGTGAAACATTAATTTCTAGGTTAATTGATAGACCAATCAGACCTTTGTTTCCTGATGAATTTAAAAATGAAGTGCAGTTGCTACCAACTGTAATTTCCTACGATAAAGAAAATGAAGCAGATATTTTATCAATTACAGCCTCATCTGCAGCATTGGCAATATCAGGAATGCCATTTATGGGTCCGGTTGGTGCTTCAAGAGTTGGATTTATCGATGGAAAATATGTTTTGAACCCTTCTAAAGCAGATTTAGAAAAATCGAAATTAGATTTAGTTGTAGCTGGCACAAAAGATGCTGTTCTTATGGTTGAGTCTGAAGCAAATGGTTTAACTGAGGATGAAATGTTAAATGCAGTTAAATTTGGTCACGAAGGCTTTGTACCCGTTATTAAAATGATTGAGGAACTCGCAAAAGAATGTAGAAAACCCGAGTGGACTGTTGAAAAGAAAGATTTATCTGAAGTAAAGAAAAAACTTGAGGAAACTTTTACGGAAGATCTTAGAAAAGCTTTTGCAACAAGAGATAAACAGGATAGATCAAATCAAATTTCTGAAATAACTGATAAAGCTAAAAAACTTTACGAGGAAGATGAAAAATATACAGATCTAGATGTAAATTCTGAGCTTAAAAAGATTGAAAAATCAATTGTGAGAACAGATATTTTAAAAAATAAGAACAGAATTGATGGTAGAAGTTTATCAGATGTGAGACCTATCTCTTGTGAGGTTGGTATTTTACCGAGAACTCATGGTTCTGCTTTATTCACTAGAGGAGAGACACAAGCAATTGTTACGGCAACTTTAGGTACATCTGATGATGAACAAAGAATTGAAAGCTTGGATGGATTGCAAAGAGAAAGGTTTATGCTTCACTATAATTTTCCTCCATTTTCAGTTGGAGAAACAGGAAGGATTGGGACTGGTAGAAGAGAAATTGGACATGGTAAATTAGCATGGAGAGCTATTCACTCATCTCTTCCTTCAAATGAGGCATTTCCTTATACTTTTAGAGTAGTGTCTGAAATTACGGAGTCTAATGGGTCTTCTTCAATGGCCACAGTTTGTGGAACATCTCTAGCATTAATGGATGCTGGTGTACCAATTAAAGAACCAGTTGCAGGTATTGCAATGGGTTTAATTAAAGAAGGTAATGATTTTAGCGTCTTGTCTGACATTTTAGGAGATGAGGATCATTTAGGTGATATGGATTTCAAAGTTGCTGGAACTAAAGATGGAATTACTTCCCTTCAAATGGATATTAAAATCACAGGTATAACATTTGAAATTATGGAGCAAGCTTTAAGCCAAGCGAAAGATGGAAGAATTCATATCTTAGGAGAAATGAATAAAGCATTATCAGCTTCAAGATCTGATGTAGGAAAACATACTCCAAAAATGGAAAAAATTACCGTTGATAAAAAAGATATTGCGGCTGTTATTGGAAAAGGTGGGGCAACAATCAGAGAGATAGTGGAAAAATCAGGTGCTAAAGTTGATGTAAACGATGATGGAATAGTAACTGTTGCTGCTCCAGATGAAGAGGCTAGAGGCATTGCTATGCAAATGATAAAAGACATCACTGCAAAAGCTGAATTAAATAAAATTTATTCTGGAAAAGTAATGAAGATTATGGAGTTTGGTGCATTTGTTAACTTTTTGGGCAAACAAGATGGACTTGTTCATATTTCTGAATTGGCAGACAAAAGAGTAGCTAAAGTCACTGATGTTGTTAAAGAGGGTGACGAAGTCAAAGTTAAAGTAATTGGTTTTGATAGAGGAAAAGTTAAACTTTCTATGAAACAAGCAGCTGAATAAGGAAATATTAATTTTTTATTAGGTAATATTTTTAGGATCTGGCATCCCAACCTTATTGTATCCAGCATCTACGTAGTGAATTTCTCCTGTAACACCGTTTGCTAAATCACTTAACAAGTATAATGCTGAATTTCCAACGTCATAAATATCTACATTTCTTTTTAGGAAAGAATGATCTTCATTCCATTTATATAAGAATTTTGCATCTCCAATAGCCGAAGCAGCCAATGTTTTAATAGGTCCAGCACTAATAGCATTTACTCTTAAACCTTTAGCACCTAAATCTCTTGCGAGATATTTTACACTTGCTTCAAGAGCTGATTTACATACCCCCATAACATTATAATTAGGAATAGCCTTAGTAGATTCGTATGTTAAAGTTAGAAGACTTCCACTTTGTTTCATTACTTTTGATGCCTCTTTTGCAACTTCAGTAAATGAAAAACATGAAATTAACATACTTCTTAAAAAATTCTCTCTAGTAGTATTTAAGTATTCACCCGATAATTCTGATTTATCTGAAAAGGCGACTGCGTGAACAACAAAATCAATTTCTCCCCATCGTGATTTTATGTCTTCAAATAATTTTATTACTTCTTCTTTTTTTTCCACATCACAGCTAAATGTAATTTTTGAATTTAATTTTTCTGCCAGAGGAATTACTCTTTTTTTGAGAGCATCACCTAAATATGTGAATGCTAATTCAGCCCCTGCTTCTGCAAGTTTCTGAGAAATGCCCCATGCAATAGATCTTTCATTAGCAACACCCATAATTAATCCTTTTTTACCTTTCATTAAACTCATAATTAAACCTTTTCAAAAATTAAAGCTGCATTGGTTCCACCAAAACCAAAACTGTTAGACATGACTGTATTTAAAGTTGCTCCTGTTTCGGTTTTTGCAACAATTGGAAATTTTTTTGCCTCATCATCCATCTCAGTAATATTTGCTGATCCAGCAATGAAATTATTTTTCATCATTATTAAGCAATAGATTGCTTCATGAACTGAAGCTGCTCCCAAAGGATGCCCTGATAAAGATTTTGTTGAGCTTATTTTAGGAATACTTTCCCCAAAAGTTTCTTTGACCGCATTCAATTCTGTAATATCTCCAACAGGTGTAGATGTTCCATGGGTATTTATATAATCAATTGTACCTTTTGCTGATGCCATCGCCATTTTCATACATCTAACAGCTCCCTCACCTGATGGTGCAACCATATCATATCCATCTGAAGTTGCTCCATAACCTGTCAATTCTGCATAGATTTTAGCTCCCCTAGCTTTTGCATGCTCATATTCTTCAAGCACTAAAACTCCTCCTCCACCAGCAATTACAAAACCATCTCTAGTTTTATCGTAAGCTCTAGATGCAGACTCTGGGGTAGAGTTATATTTTGAGGATAATGCAGTCATAGCATCAAACATTGCAGTCATAGCCCAATGTAATTCTTCACTTCCTCCAGCAAATACAATGTCTTGCTTACCCATTTGTATAAGTTCCATAGAGTTACCAATACAATGACCGCTTGTAGCACACGCTGAACTCATTGTGTAATTAGTTCCTTTAATTTTAAAAGGCACAGCTAAAGTTGCTGATGCAGTGCTTGCCATAGTTCTAGGAACAATAAATGGTCCCATTAATTTTGGTGTTTTTGCCCTAGTTTTATCTGCTGCTAAAATAACATTCTCTATTGAAGGACCACCTGAACCCATGACAATACCAGTTTTAAAATTACTTACATCCTTATCCTCTAGGCCAGAGTCCTGAATTGCTTCTTTCATTGCTATATAATTATAAGCTGAGCCAGACCCCATGAATCTTATTGTTTTTCTATCTATATGATCCTCAAGTTTAATATTTGGTTTTCCATGAACGTGACTTTTTAAGTTATGTTCTTTGTATTCTTCTGAATATGATATGCCTGACTTTGAGTTTAACAAAGATTTATGGACTTCATCTTGATTATTACCTAAACAAGATACAATTCCAATACCTGTAATTACAACTCTTCTCATTATTTAAATAAACCCACTTTTAAACTATCAGCAGAATAAATCTTCTTGCCATCAGCCAAAACTATTCCATTAGCTAGGCCAACTGTAGTACCACCAGGAGACATAATTTTTTTCATATCAATCTCATATTTTACTAGTCTTACATTTTCTAAAACTTCTCCTGTAAATTTTACCGTACCAACCCCAAGAGCCCTTCCTTTACCAGGATTTCCAATCCATCCCAAAAAAAAACCGACCAACTGCCACATTGCATCGAGGCCTAAGCAGCCTGGCATTACAGGGTCATCCTTAAAATGACAATTAAAAAACCAAAGGTCTTTTTTGATGTCTAATTCAGCTCTTAACGAACCTTTTTTAAAGGCTCCTTTATCGTCATTTATTTCTGTAATTCTATCAAACATAAGCATTGGGGGAAGAGGTAATTTAGCATTTCCAGGACCAAATAAATTTCCATTACCACAATTTATTAGCTCTTCATATGAGTATGAATTTTTTTTCATATAATTGAACATTCTTATTTACTTGATTTTATCAATATTTAATATACTTTTTATGTTCGTTTAGTTGAAGTATAAATTAATATTGATTTTATAAGTGAAATACATTGAAAAACTCAGAAATTCTGGATTAAGACCCACAAAACAAAGATTAAAAATATGTGAGGTATTATTTGATACAAAAAAAACGTTTCATTTCACTATAAATGATTTATCAAAAAAAATTAAAAATAAGATGAATACGAAAGTATCTTTAGCAACAATCTATAACACTATTAATGCTTTTGAAAAAAAAGGATATTTAAAACAAATCCCTATAAATTCAAATCAGACTTATTTTGACACCAATGTTACAGACCATCATCATTTTTACGATCTAAAAGATGAAAAATTGATTGACTTAGAAAATACTGATGTAGGACCTATAAATATTAAGAAAAAAATTAATGGAAAGAAAATCAAGTCTGTCGAGGTTCTAGTAAAACTTGAAGGTTAAGTTATAAATCAATTGAGCGTCATTATTAACCAATTGACACCTATTTAGAACCATTATAAACTAGGATTAATATCAAATTTAATCATAGGGGACAAATGAGTACTGAAAATTTTAAGAATAAATCTTTTAAAAATAACGAGTTAAGTAAGTGCCCTTTTACGGGAGCGGGTACACCTGCAAAATTTTCTGCAGGAAGAGGTCAAACAGTTAGAGATTTTTGGCCAAATAGTCTTAATCTAAAGATTCTCAGCCAGCACTCTAATTTATCTAACCCTATGGATAAAAAATTCAATTACGCCAAAGAATTTAAAAAACTTAATTACAAAGCGTTAAAAAAAGATTTAAAAAAATTAATGACAGACTCACAGGAATGGTGGCCAGCTGATTATGGTCATTATGGTCCATTATTCATTCGATTAGCTTGGCATGCTGCAGGAACTTATAGAACAGGTGATGGAAGAGGTGGTGCTGGTACCGGTAACCAAAGATTTGCTCCCCTTAACTCTTGGCCAGATAACGTGAATTTAGATAAAGCAAGACTGCTTTTATGGCCAATTAAAAAAAAGTATGGAAGAAAAATTTCATGGGCAGATCTGTTTATATTAGTTGGAAACGTAGCGTTGGACTCTATGGGATTCAAAACTTTTGGTTTTGGAGCAGGAAGAACTGATATATGGGAACCAGAGGATGATATTTATTGGGGTTCAGAAAAAGAGATGTTAGGTGTAGAAAGATATAGTGGAAAAAGAGATTTAGAGCAGCCACTTGGGGCTTCACACATGGGCTTAATCTATGTGAATCCACAAGGTCCAGACGCAAATCCAGATCCATTACTAGCGGCACACGATATTAGAGAGACATTTGGAAGAATGGCTATGAATGATTATGAGACAGCAGCCTTAGTAGCTGGAGGACATACATTTGGAAAATCTCATGGAGCAGCTTCTGAATCCTACAAAGGACCAGATCCGGAGGCTTCTAGGCTTCAAGATCAATCTACAGGATGGAATAGCAAATATAAATCTGGAAAAGGTGTTGATACAATAAGTAGTGGTATAGAGGGTGCTTGGACTCAAAATCCTACTAAATGGGATATGGGTTATTTAGATTGTTTATATGGTCATGATTGGGAACTTACAAAAAGTCCTGCTGGAGCTCATCAATGGACTCCTAAGAAAAACGGTCAAAAAATTAAAATGGTTCCTGATGCGCACCAAAAAGGTGTGCTTCATCCACCTATGATGCAAACAACTGACATATCAATGAAAGTTGACCCAAGTTATGGACCAATAACAAAGCATTTTCATCAAAATCCTAAAGAGTTTCATGATGCTTTCGCTAGAGCATGGTTTAAATTAACTCATAGAGATATGGGTCCAAGAGTTTGTTATCTTGGAAGTGAGGTTCCAAAAGAAGAATTAATTTGGCAAGATCCAATTGATAAACCAAAATATAAGCTTAAATCCAAAGATATAAAAGATTTAAAAAAAAATATCGTTAAATCAAAAATATCAATTTCGGATTTAGTGACAACTGCATGGGCATCAGCTTCTACTTTTAGAGGATCAGATAAAAGAGGTGGTGCTAATGGTGCAAGAATAATCCTAGAACCACAAAAAAATTGGGCTGTGAATAATCCTCAAAGATTATCAACTGTGATCAAAGCTTTAAAGAAAATTAAAGATAAATTTGACAGTAAAAAGAAGAATGTCTCAATGGCTGACTTGATTGTCTTGGCAGGTAGTGTTGGTATCGAAATGGCTGCTAAAAAAGCTGGACACAAAGTCAATGTTCCATTTTCAGCTGGCAGAGGGGATGCAAGACAAGACCAAACAGATATTCACTCTTTTGGTCTTCTGGAGCCCCAGGCAGATGGTTTTAGAAACTATCTTAATGGAGAAGCCTCAAATGTCTCAGCTGAGGAAAAATTGGTTGATAAAGCTCAACTAATGGGTCTTACTGCGCCAGAAATGACAGCTCTTATAGGCGGGATGAGAGTTTTAAACACTAACTTTGACGGTTCAAAGCACGGTGTTTTTACAAAAAGACCAGGTTCTTTAACTAACGATTTTTTTATAAATTTATTAGATATGAATATCACTTGGAAAGAAGAAGATAAATCTGAACAAACATTTATAGGAAAAGATAGAAAAACCCAAAAAACTAAATGGAAAGCGACTCGAGTTGATTTAATTTTTGGTTCAAACTCTCAACTAAGAGCTCTTGCAGAAGTTTATGCTTGTGAGGACTCAAGTGAAAAATTTGTAAGTGACTTTATAGCTGCATGGGTAAAAGTTATGAATGCAGATCGATTTGAATTGAAATTAAATTAAATTTAAAAAAAAATAAAACTATATGACAACAATAAACTTTGAGGATTTTTATGAAGTTCCTAACTTAAATTTTGATGTTTCAAGGTTACGAGAAGACTTAAATAAGATCTTAGAAACTAAAAAATTTAATTCTCCAGGAGTTACTCATTTTGGAGCAATTCCATTGAACCAAATTCCAAACGATAACAGTTCAATTGAGGGAAGTAATATCAGAGGAAAATATTGGACGATTGCAGATGATACAGGAAAAGAGGTTTCCAGAGATGTTGATATAGATGAGTCGAAATACACACAACTTGTTCCTGAATTTGAAAAAACTTACTTCAAAGAGGTTTATGAAACATTAAGCAAAAGATTTAAATTAGGAAGAGTAAGGCTTTTATTAAAAGAACCAAGATCCACTTTAAGCTGGCATAAAGATCCAGAATGTAGGCTTCATATTCCTATAATCACTAACAAAGGCTGTTCGATGGTTATAGAGAATGTTGCTAGACATTTACCTGCAGATGGGAAAGTTTGGATTACTAATAATACAAAATACCATAATTTTTTTAATGGTGGGGAGCAAGCCAGAGTTCACCTAGTTGCCTGTGTTTTAGAAAGTCCTTTTAAAAATTAAATTTTTAAATTATTTTAAAGATCCCCATATATTATCAACTTTTATCCACCCCTTAAATTCATCTGACTTTATCTTACACCATTTATCTTTACATTTGAGGAGTACCAAAACTCTTCCTGTTTTGATTTTTGCAATAGGTTCAGAAAAACTTGTCGGTTTCTTGAATAAGATTTTATCTTCTAATGGTATTAATGAATTTACTTTTTTAAGTTGTGAAACGTGAATCCAACCACTATTGTTTTTAAAGTCTATTATTCTACGAAAGTTTTCTTTTTTATCTATTTGTTTAATTGGCAAATCTTTTTTTTTATAAATATATTTAACTGGCGAGTCAAAACTTGGTCCATATCTTACATTTACTTTGTTTTTTTTAAGAGACAAAAAAATTTCCTCACTTTTACAAACAGAAGAGAACAATAATATGAGGAAAAATATTAAAATCTTTTCAAATTTAATTTTTTGATACATTTATAATTTTTTTAAATTTAACTTTTCTAAAATTAAGATTTAATAAATCCAGGATTAAAACATGGCTATTTAAATCTTTCCCTATCAATAAAATTCTTTTTAAAATTTCGTTTGCTTGCATAGTGCCCACGACATTAGCAACAGTACCCAAGATTCCTTCATATTCACAATTTAATACATCGTCTGAAATTTTATTTTCTTGAAAAAAAGATCTTATACAAGGTGTTTTTTTATTTTTAAAGTTAAAAGTAAAAATATGTCCGTCAAATTTGCTTATAGCTCCTGTTACTAAAAACTTTTTTAATTTCTTACTAACATCATTAATTAAAAATTTAGTTTCAAAATTATCTGATCCATCAATTATATATTCATACTTGTTAAATATTCTATTGTAATTTCTTAAACTTAGTTTTGTTTTGTAATGATCTATTTTTATATTTGGATTAATATTTTTCAATTTTTTCTTAGCTACAATTACTTTAGGTTTGTTAATATCTTTAATATCAAAAAGACTTTGTCTATGTATATTTGACAAGTCTACATTATCAGGGTCAATAATCCCTAAACAACCAATCCCTGCTCTTACTAAAAACTCTGCCGCAGGGCATCCCAATCCTCCCATGCCAATTATCAATACTTTTGATTGAATAATTTTTTCCTGACCTTTAATCCCAATATTCCTTAATATTATTTGTCTTGAAAACCTATCAATTTGACCGTTATTTAATTTTGTTTTCATTTTCCAGTTGAACCAAAACCACCCTCACCTCTAACCGTTTCAGGCAAATCATTTGTTTCCTCTAATTCTATTTTTTTAACTGGGGCTAATATCATTTGAGCAATTCTATCACCATTATTGACAATAAATTCTTTATCTCCATGGTTAAAAATAACTACTTTTATTTCGCCTCTGTAGTCGCTATCAATAGTCCCTGGAGTGTTTAAGACACTAATATTATTTTTGACCGCCAAACCTGATCTTGGCCTGATTTGTATTTCATAATTGTCTGAAAATGCGATAGATAATCCAGTTGGAATTAGGGATGAGGTTTTAGATTTTATAATAATGGGTTCTCTCAAAAATGCCATAAGATCCATTCCTGATGCACCTAGAGTTTTGTACATAGGTAATTTTACTTTTGGGTTTAACTTTTTAATTAATACTTTTACCATTAATTAAATTGAGAAACTATTCTATCAACAATTTCCTCAGAAATTTCAGATTTCCTTTTGCAAGATAGTTTTTCTTTTTTCTTTTTGGAATTTTTATAATGAATCGTTACTTCATTAAAATCTGAGTTGAAACCTTTATTTTTTTTTGAAATGTCATTTGCTATAATCCAATCACAATTTTTACTATTTAATTTAATTATAGCATTTTCATCCAAATCATTCGTTTCTGCAGCAAAGCCAATAACCAATTTTGGTCTAAGAGAATTATGGTTTGATACATAATTTAAAATATCAACATTTTTTTCTAAATTTATAATAAAACTATCTTTTTTTTTAATTTTTGTATCAATTTTCTTATTAATTTTAAAATCTGCTACAGCAGCAGAAAAAACAGCTAAGTCTGTTGGTAAATTTTTTTGAGTTGCCTTAAACATCTCTTCTGCAGTTTCTACTTTTATAAGTTTAATATCTTCCTCTATTGTTAAATTTGTAGGTCCAGATATTAAAGTTGTATCAAAACCTCTTTTATATAAAGACTTCGCTATTTCATAACCTTGTTTGCCACTTGACTTATTTGTTAAAAATCTTACAGGGTCAATATATTCATTGGTTGGTCCAGCAGTTACAAGTGCTTTAATTTTTTTATATTTAGAATTTTGTTGCAAGAAGTTAAATACTTCATTGTAAATATCTAGAGGTTCAGTCATTTTTCCCTTACCATATTCACCACAAGCCATTTCCCCGATTCTTGGACCAATAATTTTATATCCATAATTTCGTAAAATTTTTAGATTTTTTTTTGTTGATTGATGCTCCCACATTCTAACATTCATTGCTGGAGCTAAGAATACTTGTTTGTTTGATGCTAAAATTACTGTAGAGGCAAGATCTTCTGAAAATCCTTGACTAATTTTTGCAATACTATTAGCAGTTGCTGGAGCAACCACAATAGCATCAGACCATCTAGATAAAGAAATGTGATCCATTTCAGTTTCGTTTTCCAAATTAAAAAGATCATCATAAACTTTACCTTGAGAGAGTGAGGCAACAGATAGTGGCGTCACAAACTCTTTGGCATTTTTTGTTAGAATAGTTTTTATTTGAGCTTTATTTTTTCTAAATAACCTGATTGTTTCGAGACTTTTATATGCAGAAATTCCGCCACAAATTATAAACAAAATTTTTTTGTTTGTTAAATCTTTCATTGCTAAATTAAAATACTAATAGACCAAAAATTACAAGTGCTAATATACCAATAATAGACTGATTTCTAAAAGCAATCATTTCCGTTTTTTTTGCATTTAGGGCTGTATAGGAATTTGAATTTTGAGGTATTTCTCCACTAGCTAAAAAAGTTAAAGCTTGATTAGCTTTATCCATAATTTCAGGAAATTCCGGTAACCTTTTAATTACCTCTGATGTATTTTTAAGAGTTTCATTGAGAGTTGTTACTGGATCCTTGGTTTCTTTTAACCAATTTTCAAGAATAGGTTTGGATGTAGTCCAAATATTTGTGTTAGGGTTTAATTTTCTTGCTACACCTTCAACAACAACCATTGTTTTTTGTAACATTAGAAGCTGAGGCTGTGTTTGCATATTAAATTTTTCAGTAACATCAAATAATTGTTTTAATAATTTTCCACCAGAAATATCTTTTACAGCTTGACCAAAAATTGGTTCACCGATTGATCTTAATGCTTGTGCTAAATCATCTATTGGAACGTTTTTAGGCACTAAACCCGCAATTAAGTGTACCTCGGCAACCTTACGATAATCTCTTTGAATAAAGCCAAACAAAATTTCAGCTAAAAATCTTTTACTCATTTTATCTAATCTACCCATTATACCAAAGTCTATTGGAACTATATGTCCACTATTATCTATAAAAATATTACCTTGATGCATATCTGCGTGAAAGAACCCATCTCTTACCGCGTGTCTAAGAAAGTTCTGTATTATATCTTCTGCTATTTTATCAGTGTTGAAATGTCTTTTTTTTAGTTCTTCAGTTTCTCTAATTGATATCCCATCAATCCAATCAAGTGTCATGACATTTTCACTTGTAAAATTCCAATAAATCTGAGGTACTTTAAAACCAATGTCGTTTTTGGTGTTTTCAGAATATTCGTTAGCAGCTGCAGCTTCAAATCTTAAATCCATCTCAAGGTTTGTAATCTCTTTGAGTAAAAAAACTACTTCGACTAATTTTAATCTTTTTGTTTTTTTAATCAAAGACTCAACTAAAAACGCAAATAACATTATCGAGTCAATTTCTTCATTGAATATTCTTTTAATATCAGGCCTAAGAATTTTTATAGCTACATCTTTAATTGTTCCATTGTCGTTGATTTGCGCTTTATGAACTTGAGCTATAGATGCTGCTGCAATTGGTTCACTTAAATTAATTATCGAATTATATGTTTCGTCCCCTAAATCATTTTTAATGATTTCTTTAGCTTGTAATAAAGAAAAGGGTGGCAATTTATCTTGGAGATTTTCAAGTTTCTTAGAAAGCCCGTCACCTATTATATCTGGTCTTGTAGCTAAAAATTGACCAAGCTTAATGAAAGTTGTGCCCATAGATTCTAAAGATTTTGATAATCTTTCACCCTCCTCCATTTCTGGATTTATTCTATCATTTTTTGAAAATGAAAAAGAAAGTATTTTAAAAAAAATTTTAATTACAAGAGGTGGTTCTTGAAATTTTGAAATTATACTTAGAATATCTGATTTTGCTATCTTTCTTCCTAATTTAAATAGTATAATTAATTTTTTTATCATTAAATTTTCCAGCCGCTATGTATTGAAACAATACCACCTGATAAATTTCTAAAATAACATTTTTTAAAGTTATTTTTTTTAATTAACTCCAATAATTCTTCTTGATTAAGAAAATTTTCAATGCTTTTTACCAAGTATTCATATGGCTCTTGTTCTCCGACTATTAATTTTCCAATTAAAGGTATTAGCCTGGAGTAGTTTCTATAAATAGTTTCTAGATTTGTATTTTGTATTTTTGAAAATTCTAAGCAAAGGTATCTTCCCCCAGGTTTTAAGACTCTATAAGCTTCTGATAAAGCTTTATTAAGATTTTTAGTATTTCTAAGACCAAAGCTAATCGTATAAAAATCGAATGAATTGTCTTTAAATGGGAGCTTTTCAGCAGAAGCAATAGTCCATTTTAAATTTTTATATCCTTTTAATTTTTCTTTAGCTTTATTTATCATTCCCTTATTTGGATCAACGCATGTAATATCAGAATGACTCCCTACATCATTCAGATAAAGTTTAGCAATATCTCCAGTTCCAGAGGCCACATCAATTAATTTTTGTTTTGATGATGGATTCATTATATTTATAAGATTTTTTTTCCACAAGCGATGAATACCAAAAGACATAAAATCATTCATAAGATCATACTGATCATAAACTTGATCAAATACATTTTGGACAAGGCCTTTTTTATTTTGTAAGTTCTGTTGCATAAAAAAATATATATTGAATATAGTAATAAATGCCAGAATTACCAGAAGTAGAAGTTATCCGACAGTCCTTAGAGAAAAAAATTAATAAAAAAAGGGTAAAAAAAGTAATAATTAAAAATCGAAATTTAAGGTTCAAAATACCACATAATTTTGAAGATTTTCTTAAAAATTTGAGGATCACTAAGGTAGATAGACTCTCAAAATATTTGATTTTACATTTGTCTAATAGAAGTTACTGCATAATTCATTTAGGAATGTCAGGAACAATTCACTCTATTTCAAAAAAACAAAAAAAAACACTCTTAACAAATACAAGTTTTTAC
>CACJFJ010000009.1 GCA_902592675.1 uncultured Pelagibacteraceae bacterium | reverse complement strand
ACCGCCATTTAAAGTTGTCGAGTTTGATTTGATGTATGGAAGAGGTATTAGCAAAATGGGTGAGTTAGTCGATTTAGGTGCTAAAGCTGACATCATTGAAAAATCAGGAGCTTGGTATGCTTATAAAGGTGAGAAAATTGGACAAGGTAGAGAAAATGCAAAAACTTATCTTGCACAAAACCCTAAAGTTGCTGCAGAAATAGAAATGGCAATAAGAGAAAAAGCTGGTGTGATTTCAAAGAAAATTGAGGGAAATCCATTAAGTCCTGAAAAAATTGAAAAGGAGAAGAAAGTAGCTGAAAAAGAAGAGGCTGCAAAAGAGACTACTCCTACTAAAAAGAACCAGAATTAAAGGTCATCTTTAAATTATAAAGGCGCTTATTATAAGCGCCTTTACCCCTTATCGTTATCTAGACATAGAATAAAAAAGCTGTATTTTAAAAATATGGCGGACAAATCATTAAATGAGATAAGAAGTACGTTTCTTAAATACTTCGAAAAAAATGATCATAAAATTGTTGAGTCTAGTAATTTAGTCCCGAATAATGATCCAACCCTAATGTTTGCCAATTCAGGGATGGTTCAGTTTAAAAATGTATTTACTGGTTTAGAGAAAAGAGATTATCAAAGGGCTACCACCTCACAAAAGTGTGTAAGAGCAGGAGGTAAACATAATGATTTAGAAAATGTTGGTTATACACCAAGACATCATACTTTCTTTGAAATGTTGGGAAACTTTTCTTTTGGAGATTATTTTAAAGAAAGGGGAATTGAACTCGCATGGAATTTAATCACCAAAGATTTTGGTTTAGATAAAAATAGGCTTTATGTAACTGTTTTTCGTGAAGATGATGAAGCTTTTAATTTCTGGAAGAAAATAGCAGGTTTTAGCGATGATAGAATAATTAGAATTGCAACATCGGATAACTTCTGGTCAATGGGTGAAACTGGTCCCTGTGGTCCTTGCTCAGAAATATTTTATGATCATGGTGATCATTTAAAAGGTGGATTGCCAGGAACGAAAGAACAAGATGGAGATCGTTTTATTGAAATTTGGAACTTGGTCTTTATGCAGTATGAACAAGTTTCAAAAGATAAAAGAATAGATTTACCAAAACCATCTGTTGATACAGGAATGGGGTTAGAGAGAATTGCAGCTCTTTTACAAGGCACACATGATAATTATCAAACTGATCACTTTAAGAAATTAATTAGCTCAATATCTGAGGTAACAAAAGTCAAACAAGAGGATAAAAATATATCGAGTTTTAGAGTGATTGCTGATCACTTAAGAGCAAGCTCATTTCTTTTGGCCGAAGGAGTTTTACCCTCAAACGAAGGTCGTGGATATGTTCTAAGAAGAATTATGAGAAGGGGAATGAGACATTCTCATTTGTTAGGATCTAAAGAACCAATTTTTTATAAAATTTTTGACTCGTTAAAAAACGAGATGTCAGGAAACTATCCAGAGCTTGAAAGGTCTCAATCTTTAATCAAAGAAACTTTAAGAATGGAGGAGGAAAAATTTTTAGTTTTACTAGATAGAGGTATCAAAATTTTGAATGATGAAATTGCAAAAATAGACAAAGTTTTACCTGGGGATGTCGCTTTCAAATTATATGACACCTATGGTTTTCCATTAGATCTTACTGAAGACATTTTAAAGAATAAATCTTTAAAAGTTGATCATCGGAAATTTGATGAATTAATGAAAAAAAGTAAAGAACTTGCAAAAAAGAATTGGAAAGGTTCTGGAGATAGTTCTGAGGAAGCAATCTGGTTTTCAATTAAAGATAAAACTGGTCCAACAGAATTTTTAGGTTACGAGTCTAATCAGTCTGAGGGTATTGTATTAAACTTAATCAAAGATAACAAAGAAACAAAATCTTTATCCTCTGGTGAAGAGGGAATGATCATTACCAATCAAACACCTTTTTATGGAGAGTCAGGAGGACAACTTGGAGACAAAGGTACAATTGTTTCTGGTAATTCTGTTTTTGAAGTAGAGGATACTCAAAAAAAACTTGGAGACTTATTTGTTCATTACGGATCTTTGAAAACTGGAGAAATAAAAATAAATGATGTAGTGGAAATGAAAATAGATGTAGAGAGAAGAGATAATCTTAAAGCTTACCATTCTGCTACACACTTACTCCACGAGTCATTAAGAAGAACCCTAGGTAAACATGTTATGCAAAAAGGATCTTTAGTTGCTCCAGACAGATTAAGATTCGACTTTAGTCATATGAAACCAATTACCAATGAAGAGTTAGAAACTATCGATAAATTAGTTAATGAATATGTATCAAATAGTTCTGAGGTAACAACAAGAATTATGACACCAAAAGCTGCAATCGAAAAAGGAGCGCTAGCTTTTTTTGGTGAAAAATATGGAGAAGAAGTCCGTGTTGTATCTATGGGAAAGGAAAAAGAAGCATACTTCTCAACAGAATTATGTGGAGGAACACATGTCAAAAATACCGGTGATATTGGAAAATTTAAAACTGTAAGCCAATCGTCTATTGCTGCAGGTGTAAGAAGAGTTGAAGCTTTAAGAGATAAACAACTTGAGGATTTTATTAAGAATAAAGAAAAATTATCAACTTTATCGATCCAAAAAGATGAAGAAACGATTAAAGATTTGTCATCGCAAATTATTAAACTTGGAGGCAAACCAAATGTTGATAATAAAGATTTAAAAGAAATTATAAAAAATCTTTCACGACAACTTGAACAACTAAATGTCAGTTCAGTTCTTCAAGATAAAACTAAAAACATTATTAAAGATGGTAAGATAAATAATATAAAAGTTAGATTTCAAAAAGTGCAAGATTTACCTCCTAAAGATTTAAGAAAATTAGTTGACAATGGTAAAAAAGAATTAGGCGATGGTATTGTAATTGTTTTTGCAAGCAGTGAAGATAAGGTTGGCTTGGCAGTTGGTATTACTGATAAACTAGTAGATAAATATGATGCAGTAAAATTTGCAAAATTAGGATCAGAGACAGTTGGTGGAAAAGGTGGCGGTGGTAGAAAAGATTTTGCTCAAGCAGGAGGTCAAGATAAGAGCAAAATTGATGAAGCTTTTGAAAAAATTAAGTCCTTAATTTAATTTCTTTTTTAATCTATTATCGATTTCATCTAAAAATTGATTAGTAGTTAAATACTTACTTGATGGTCCAACTAATATAGCTAAATCTTTGGTCATAGAACCACTTTCAACACAACTAATACAAACTTGCTCAATTGTATTTGCAAACTTTATAAGATCATCATTTCCATCCAGTTTACCTCGGTGAGCTAAACCTCTAGTCCAAGCAAAAATTGAAGCTATTGGATTAGTAGACGTTTCTTTACCTTGCTGATGCATTCTATAGTGTCTTGTAACTGTTCCATGTGCTGCTTCAGCTTCCATAATTTTTCCATCAGGGGTCAATAGTGTACTTGTCATTAAACCTAAAGAGCCATAACCCTGGGCCATTGTATCAGACTGAACATCGCCATCATAATTTTTACAAGCCCAAATATATTTTCCACTCCATTTCATTGCACAGGCAACCATGTCGTCAATTAGTCTGTGTTCGTAGGTAATTTTTTCCTTTTCAAATTTTTCTTTAAATTCTTTATTAAATACATCCTCAAATATGTCTTTAAAACGTCCATCATACTTTTTTAGAATTGTATTTTTTGTTGAAAGATAAACTGGCCATTTTTTTATAAGACCATAGCTAAAACAAGATCTTGCAAAGTCTTCTATAGATTTATCTAAATTATACATAGAAAGTGCAACTCCTGGTCCAGTAAAATTAAATACCTCATATTTAATTTCATCCTTACCATCCTCAGAAGTCCACTTAACTTCCATTTTTCCTTTACCTGGAACTTTAAAATCAGTTGCTCTATATTGATCTCCAAAAGCATGTCTACCAATCACTACTGGATCTGACCATGAAGGTACTAATTTAGGTATATTAGAGCATATTATTGGTTCTCTAAAAACAGTACCACCAATAATATTTCTTATTGTTCCATTTGGTGATCTCCACATCTTTTTTAAATTAAATTCCTCAACTCGAGCTTCATCAGGTGTAATTGTTGCACACTTTACGCCTACGCCAAATTTCTTTATAGCGTTCGCAGAATCTATTGTTATCTGATCGTTAGTATCATCTCTACTTTTCATTCCTAAATCAAAATACTCAATTTTAAGATCTAGATATGGGAGAATTAATTTATTTTTGATAAAATCCCATATTATTCTGGTCATTTCATCGCCATCTAACTCTACTACAGGGTTTTTTACGGTAATTTTACTCACTTATATTTTTACGTTAATAATTGAATTTCGCGATTTTATATACATATTAATGAAAAATTATCAAATAGAAGAATATGATTAGCAAAATATTTCCTAAAATTCACGCTGAAGGCTATAAATTTCTCATAATTGCTGGAGTTATAACTTTAGCGCTTTATAGTTTAAGTGATTTTTTTGGGTTGATAGGTCTGGTTATAACTATTTGGGTTTACTATTTTTTTAGAGATCCAGATAGAGTGATTATAGAAAATGAAAATTTTTTAGTTAGCCCTGCAGATGGAGAAGTCATTAAAGTAGAAGAAGTAGACGGCCCAAAAGAGCTTGGGCTAGAAAATAAAAAATTTAACAAAATTAGTATTTTCATGAATGTTTTTGATTGTCATGTTAACAGAAGCCCATGCACAGGAAAAATAGAAGAAATTCTTTATAAGCCAGGAAAATTTTTCAATGCATCTCTAGATAAGGCTAGCGAAGATAATGAGAGAAATTATTATAAGATTAAAGATAATCAAAACAATGATGTAGTTGTGGTACAGATTGCAGGTCTTGTAGCTCGCAGAATAGTTTGTGAGTCAAATAAAGACCAAGAATTGAAACAAGGAGACAGGATTGGTATGATCAGGTTTGGAAGTAGAGCTGATGTATATTATGAAAACTATGAGCCACTGGTTAAGGTAGGACAGAAATCTATTTCTGGAGAAACTTTATTAGCTAAAAAATAAGATGCAACCAAAAAAAAATAATCTTAAAATCGTAACAGATAAAAAAACTGCAAGAATGATTTTACCAAACATGCTCACTTTGATTGGAGTTTGCATTGGTCTCACCTCAATTAGATTTGCATTAGATGAAAAATATGAATTTGCAATTATTGCAATTATTTTTGCAGCATTAATAGACGGTCTTGATGGAAGAATCGCAAGATTGATAAAGGGAACATCAAAAGTTGGAAAAGAATTGGACTCTTTAACTGACATGATAAGTTTTGGAGTTGCGCCTGCATTTATAATGTATTTTTGGAAATTAAATACTCTAGGAAGGTTTGGTTGGTTATTATGTTTGGTTTATGTAATTTGTGTAGCATTAAGACTAGCAAGATTTAATATTAATTCTAATCAAGAGCCCTCTTGGAGAGATAACTTTTTTGAAGGAGTTCCATCACCAGCGGGAGGTATATTAGTGCTTACACCTTTAATTATAAGTTTAAGTGGATTTGATTTATTTCAACTTAATTATGAATTAATTGTTCCAACTTTTTTTATTATGACTTCACTTTTGTTGATAAGCAAGTTTCCAACTTATTCTTTTAAAAAGATAGTTATACCAAGAAGAACAACTATTTTTCTTCTTTTTGGGATTGTTTTATTTTTTGGTCTTTTATTAATTTATACATTTAATGTTATTGCAATTAGTACAGTTATATATGTATTTATGTTACCAATTAGTTTCTTTCATTTTCAAAAAATTAAAAAACAACATGAAAATGACAAAATTCAAGAGGATGATGATCTTGAAGACGTACTTTGATGAAAAAAAATGTAATCGTTTCATTAGCAGATGCTAATTATTTTCCTCTTTTAGAAGAGTTAGTAGACTCAATTAAAAGATTTAAAGAAAGTGAAAAAATTGCCATTTGTATTTTAGATGCTGGACTAACTTCAGAACAAAAAGAAAAATTATCAAAAAAAGTAGATGAGATAAAGTCTGCTGAATGGGATATAGAAGTTTCAGATTTTAAAGTTAGAGGAAAGGAATGGTTAAAAAGTCAAGTTTCGAGAGCATTTCTTCCAAAATATTTTCCAAATTATGAAAAGTATTTATGGATTGACTGTGATGCATGGGTAAATGATTGGAATTGCGTTGAATTGTATTTTAAAGCTTGTGATTACGGAAAACTTGGTATCACACAAACTATTGGGCCAGGATACAAAATTACCTCTAAAGTAAATTGGTTAATTGGAAAATTAGCTATCATCAAGTCACAAAATTTTAAACATGCTATTAAATCAAAAATTGGATATGACAAAGCTAGAAAACTTGCTTTTGCTCCTCATATAAATATAGGAGTTTTTTCTTTAGAAAAAAATTCGAAAGGTTGGAACTCTTGGCAAAAAAATTTGTCAAAAACTTTAAAAGCCGGCAATATCTTTGGATCTGAAGGCTTAGCAATAAATATGTCTGTATATATTGATGATTTAGAAACTGAATTTTTACCTTTAAATTGTAATTGGATTACAAGTAATTTACTTCCTAAATATGATGAAAATAAAAAAACTTTTGTGGAACCTTATCTGCCAAATTATAAAATAGGTATTTTGCATCTTGCTGCAGGAATTTGGAAAGATGGAAAAGATATGAGAGTAGATAAAAGTATAGAAATTGATATTGAGAATTTAGATAATAAAAAGATAAAAAGAAGTCTTAGATTTAAAAAATAATTGAAAAAAAATAAAATTTCAAAAAATTGGATTAACAAACAAAAGAGAGATACCTACGTTCGCCAATCAAAAGTAGATGGGTATAGGGCTAGATCAGCTTATAAATTAATTGAAATTAACGAAAAGTTTAAAATATTTAAGGGAGGTATGTATGTTTTAGACATAGGTGCTGCTCCTGGAAGTTGGTCTCAGTATGTTTCAAAAATTATTAAAAATAGAAAAATAATTTCAGTTGATTTGAAGAAAATGGAAAAAATTGAAAATACTATTCAAATTATAGGTGATTTTACTACTGAAGAGACCAAGGATGATATTAAAAATTATTTAGATAAAGGATTTGATGTTGTGATGTCAGACATGGCTGTAAATACTACTGGAATAAAAAATATAGACTCGATTCAAACAGGAGAATTGTGCAAGGAAGCTATGATTTTTTCAAAAGATGTTATTAAAAATAATGGTTTTTTTATTTCAAAAATATTTATGGGAAGCACTTTTAATGAAATTGTCGCACTTAGTAAAAAGATTTTTAAGGAAGTAAAGGTTTTTAAACCAAAGTCTAGTCGGAAAGAATCTAAAGAGAGTTTTATTATTTGTAAAAATTTAAGATAGAGACTTTTATTTCAAAAGGAATCGTATATAAATGATTATGGTTCCTATAAAAGAAGCACTTACCTTCGACGACGTTACTTTAGTACCTAAGTATTCTGAAGTATTACCTTCTGAAGTTGATACAAGTATAAAATTAACTCAATATTTAAGATTAAAAATTCCATTATTATCATCCGCTATGGATACGGTTACAGAGAGCAAAATGGCTATTGCAATAGCTAAAGCTGGAGGTTTAGGAATTATTCATAGAAATTTAGATATAGAAAATCAAGTTAAAGAAATTAGAAAAGTACAAAAAAAGAAACTATTAGTTGGTGCTGCTGTTGGCGCAGGCCCTAAAGAATTTAAAAGAGCTGAAGTGATCTTAAAAGAAAATATTGATATGATTGTTGTTGATACGGCACATGGTCATACCAAAAAAGTATCAGAAATTATAAAGCTTATAAAAAAGATAAAAAATAAAAAAACTGCATTATGCGCAGGAAATATTGCTTCACCAGAAGCAGCAAAATTTTTCTTAAAGTTAGGTGTTGATATTATTAAAGTTGGTATTGGTCCTGGCTCAATTTGCACCACAAGATTAGTGGCTGGTATTGGTGTACCTCAACTAAGTGCAATTCTTAATGTTAGGAATGGAATTAAAAATAAAAATGTAAAAATTATTTCTGATGGTGGGATAAAATATTCTGGAGATTTGGCAAAAGCATTTGCAGCAGGTGCTGATGCAGTTATGATAGGATCATTATTTGCTGGAACAGATGAGGCTCCAGGCAAAATTATCAAAAAAGGTGGTAAATTGTTTAAAAGTTTTAGAGGCATGGGTTCAGTTGGTGTAATGAACAAAGGATCTGCTGATCGATATTTTCAATCTAAACAAAAAGATTCCTCTAAATATGTTCCAGAAGGCGTGGAAGGACTGGCAAAATATAAGGGGAAAGTAGATAGTATAATTTTTAAATTGGTAGGTGGTTTGAGATCATCTATGGGTTATCTTGGTTCCAAACAAATAAAATACTTAAGAAATAAACCTCAATTTGTTAAAATTACAAAGGCAGGATTTTATGAAAGTATGGTCCATAATGTTGATATTGTAAAAAATGATAACAAATACTAATGAATAAAATATTTAAACTAACTCTATTTTTTTACTTAATAATTAATTTAATTAATTCATCTTTTAGTAAAGAAAGTTTTTTTGACGAAGGATTAAAATTTTATAAAGATAAAAAATATGAGGATGCAAGATTTATGTTCGAAAGAAGCATTGTTTTTAATCCAAAGGACTCTAAATCTTATCTTTATTTAGCAAAAATTTATAACATCGAAGAAGATCAAAAAAAGGAAGAGAAAAATTTAGAGGCAACATTATTAATTGAGCCTGATAATGAAGAGGCAATTTTAATGACTATGAAAATTGCTCTTAAAAAATCCAATTATTCAAAAGTAAAAGATTTATCAAAAACATTTACTAAAGTTTGTAAAAAATTATGCGAAGAAAACAAAGGTGTTCTTAAGACTCTCTCAAATATAGAACCAAAGAATAATGAGTCTTGACCGCATTTTAAATAAAATTTTAATAATCGATTTTGGCTCGCAATTCACTCAACTGATTGCGAGAAGAATTAGAGAATTAGGTGTCTATTCAGAAATTGTCAGTCATAAACAAATTAAAAATCGAAATATTAATAAATCGATTAAAGGAATTATCTTATCTGGGGGACCATTAAATGTTTATCAAATAAACAAATATTCATTTGATAAAAATATTATTGAAAATGGAACACCAGTTTTAGGTATTTGTTTTGGTCATCAAATTCTATCAAAATTAAATGGAGGTAGAGTTAAACAATCTAAACACAGAGAATTTGGTTTAGCTAATATTTATAAAAAAAGAAATAGTCCTTTAACTAAAGATTTATTTAAAAAAAAAAGGATAATCAAAGTTTGGATGAGTCACGCTGATCAGGTATCCAAACTACCAAAAAAATTTAGTGTAATTGCTTCAAGTCAAAATTCCAAATTTGCTATAGTTGAGAATAAATCAAAAAAGTTTTACGGAGTTCAATTTCATCCAGAGGTGACACATACTGAAAATGGAAAAAAACTAATTAGTAATTTCGTCTTTAGTATATGTGGAATTAAAAAAAATTGGTCCTCTAAACATCAAAAAAATAAACTAATAAATGATGTTAGATACAAAGTTGGAAACAAAAAAGTGATCTGTGCTTTATCTGGAGGTGTTGACAGTAGTGTAGTTGCCCAATTACTTAATAAAGCTATCGGAAAAAAATTATATTGTATTTTTGTTAATACTGGCTTGCTTCGAAAAAATGAGGAAAAACAAGTTGTAAAAACATTTAAGAAAAAGTTAAAAATTAATTTAATTTATGTAAATGCTGAAAAAGAATTTTTAAGGAAATTGAAAAATGTTTCTGATCCTGAAAAAAAAAGAAAAATAATTGGAAATTTATTTATTAAAATCTTTGAGCGATATGCAAAAAAAATAAAAGATGTACATTTTTTAGCACAAGGTACTCTCTATCCTGATTTAATAGAAAGTAAATCAGTGACCGGTAGTCAAACATCAAAAATTAAATCACACCATAATGTTGGAGGGCTACCAAAAAAAATGAAATTAAAACTAGTCGAGCCACTTAAGTTTTTATTTAAAGATGAAGTAAGAAAGCTGGGATTAGAATTAAATTTAAATAAGGAAATAATTTCGAGACATCCTTTTCCAGGTCCTGGTCTTGCAATTAGAATGCCTGGAATTATTACAAAAGAAAAAATAAATATTTTAAAAGAAGCCGATCATTATTTTATTCAAGCCTTAAAAGAACATGGGCTTTATCATAAAATTTGGCAAGCTTATGCAGCTTTACTACCTGTAAAAACTGTAGGTGTGATGGGTGATAATAGAACTTACGAATATTTATGTTTACTCAGAGCAATTACGTCTGAAGACGGTATGACTGCAGATTTTTTTGAATTTAAAAAATCATTTATTCAAGAGATCTCTAATAAAATTGTGAATAGTATTAGGGGAATTAATAGAGTAGTTTATGATATAACTTCAAAGCCTCCTAGCACTATTGAGTTAGAGTAAATGAATAAAAAAATAAAAAAAATTCTAAATAAAAAAAATAAATCAAAAATTGTTTGTCTTACTGCATACTCAAAAAATATTGCGGAAATTTTAGATAAACATTGTGATTTAGTGTTAGTAGGAGATTCGTTGGGTTCAGTTCTTTATAATTTTAAGTCAACTAAAGAGGTGACTCTTCAAACAATGATTAATCACTCTAAGAGTGTAAGACTTGGAGTGAATAAGTCTTTGATGGTATTTGATATGCCTTATAAAACCTATAGAAATCCTCAAGAGGCTTTAAGAAATGCGAAATTGGTTATTAAAGAAACTAAATGTGATGCAGTTAAGTTAGAGGGAGGAAAAAAAATAATCCCAATAGTTAGAAAATTAGTTCAAAACAAAATACCTGTTATGGGACATGTTGGTATATTACCTCAAACGGATAAGAAATTTACTTTCAAAGGAAAAAAACAGTATGAAAGTGATAGAATTTTAAATGATACAAAACTTTTGGAAAATGCAGGAGCTTTTTCAATTGTATTAGAATGTATAGAAACAAAGTTATCAAAAAAAATTACTGATAATCTTCTGATACCAACGATAGGAATAGGTTCTTCTGCTAATTGTGATGGTCAAGTTTTGGTAATTGATGATTTGATTGGTTTAAGTAAGAGCAAATTTAAATTTGTTAAAAAGTACATAGATATTACTAGAATTATTGAAAACGCAGTTAAAAGATATAAATCAGAAGTTATTAAAAAAAGATTCCCTACCAGGAAACATTCATTTAATACTTAATCAAACTATGATTAATTAATCATTAAATGAAAATTAGTAAATTAGAACCAAAATATATTAAAAAAAATAATCCTAGAATTGGCTTAATTACTTTAGCTAGTGATTTTAGGATTGAAAAAGATTTTAATAATATAATTTACGGAAGAGATATAGATTTGTATTCAAACAGAATTAAATCTTATAATCCACTTACTAACAAAACTTTAAAAAAAATGGCTGATGACATCATTGATGTGACCAAGGAAATTTTGCCAGAACAAAAACTTGATTGTGTTGCATATGGATGTACCTCAGGAACTATAGCTGCAGGATATAAATCAATTTATGAGAAGGTAAACATAGCTAAACCTAATACTAAAGTAACCACACCAATTACATCAACAATCAATGCATTAAAAAATCTTAAGATAAATAAATTATCAATATTCACTCCATATACAGATGAAATTAACCAGTCTGTTATAAAATATTTTAAAGAAGAAAATATAGAAATTTCAGAACTATCTTATTTTGATATAGCATCGGATATAGATATCGGAAAAGTTGATACTGATCATTTATATGATGTTTTGTGTAAACAAGATCTTTCAAAAAGTGATGCACTGTTTGTTTCTTGTACAGCATTACCAGTCTTATCTATAATTAAAGATTTAGAAAAAAAACTTGGAAAAATAGTGTTGTCAAGTAATCAGACATTGATTTGGGATACGCTTAATCAAATAGAATATAAAAATAAAATTGAAGGTTATGGGGAATTGTTTAAAAATTAATTATGGTATTTAGTAAAGAGGAATATAAACAAAGACTTTTAAAAGTTCAAAAAATGATGCAAGAAAAAGGCATCGAAATTCTAATTTCTCACGATACAAATAATATGAATTACTTAACAGGTTATGATGCCTGGTCTTTTTACTATGCACAATGTGTAATAGTACACGTAAATGCTGATGAGCCAATATGTTTTGTAAGAGATCAAGATGCCGGAGGAGCTTTCATTAAAACTTATCTAAAAAAAGAAAATATAATTGTTTATGATGAACATTATATTCATACATGGCCAAAACATCCTTATGATTACTTAGTTAAAATAATTAAAGATAAAAAGTGGGATAAACTTTCAATAGGATTAGAAATGGATGCCCATTACTTCACAGCATTTTGCTATGAAAAAATCAAACAGGGTTTGCCAAATGCAAAAATAAAAGACTCAGAAAGATTGGTGAATTGGGCAAGATTAGTAAAATCCAATACTGAAATTGATTATATGAAATCTGCAGCAAAAATTTCAGAAATAGGAATGAAAACAGCTTTTGATGTAATTAAACCTGGTATTCGACAATGTGATGCTGTTGGGGAAATACAAAAAGCATTATTTTATGGAACACCTGAATTTGGTGGAGAGTATTCAAGTATTGCAACTTTATTACCAACTGGAAAAGGAACTTCAGCCTCACACTTAACTGCCACACAAGATAAATTTGTAGAGGGTGAGGCTACAATTATTGAGCTATCAGGAGTTTATAAAAGATATCATGCTCCAATGGCTCGAACAGTCTTGTTAGGAAAACCTGATCAATTAAAAATCGATACGATGAAAAAAACTATTGAGGCACTTCAAGCAGGAATAGATGCTACAAAACCTGGCAATAAAGTTGATGACATCGCTCAAGCTTTTTGGAAAATATTAGATAAATACGGGATAGAAAAAAAATCTAGAACTGGCTATTCGATTGGTATTGGTTATCCTCCAGATTGGGGTGAACATACACTCAATATATATAAAGGAGACATGACACTTTTAGAACCTAATGTTTGTTTTCATATGATTGCTGTAATGCAGTTTGGAAATTGGGGTGTAGAGGCTTCAGAAGCAATCAGAGTAACAGATAAAGGAGCGGAATTATTTTGCAATATGTCTAAAGAACTTCACGTTAAAAGCTAATTATTTAAGGTTGATATTTAGTCATACAAATGTTTTAAACTTCCTTTAATTATGGCATCAAAAAAAGATTTCGTTAAATTCGATAAAGTCGATAAAAGCTACGACGGTAAAGTCTTAGTTGTAAAAGACCTTCAGCTAGATATTGCAGAAGGTGAGTTCATAACAATGTTAGGACCCTCTGGTTCAGGTAAAACAACATGTTTAATGATGTTAGCAGGTTTTGAAACACCAACTAACGGTGAAATTTATTTAGATGGTAAAGCTATATCCAGTATACCTCCTCACAAAAGAGGAATTGGAATGGTATTTCAAAATTATGCTTTATTCCCGCACATGACTGTGTACGAAAATTTAGCTTTTCCATTAAGAGTAAGGAAAATTCCAAAAGACGAAGCTGATAAAAAAATTGATAAAGCGTTATCAATGGTATCTCTACAAGGTTTTGCTGCAAGGATGCCAGGTCAATTGTCAGGTGGACAACAACAAAGGGTAGCAGTTGCAAGATCATTGGTGTTTGATCCACAACTAGTTTTAATGGATGAACCTTTGGGAGCTCTAGATAAAAATTTAAGAGAAAGTATGCAATATGAGATTAAACATATTCATGAAAGTATTGGTGTGACAGTTGTGTATGTCACTCATGATCAAAGTGAAGCTTTAACAATGTCCAATCGTATTGCAGTGTTTAATGATGGTAAAGTTCAACAGTTATCAAGTCCTGATGAATTATATGAGAAACCTGTAAATTCATTTGTCGCCGAGTTTATAGGAGAGAATAATACTTTTGGTGGTGAAGTTTCAGATATTTCTGAAGGGAAGTGTAAGGTAAAACTAGCAAATGCAGAAATAATAGCTAATCCAATTTCAGTAAAAGGTAAAGGAGAAAGGACTACTGTGTCTTTAAGACCTGAGCGAGCATTAATCAATCCAAGTACAAAAATGGATAATCTTCATAAAGGAAAAATAGAGGAAGTTATTTATCATGGGGACCATACAAGAGTAAGAATAAATCTTTTAGGCAACCCAGAGTTTATTTTAAAAGTTCCAAATAGTTCATCTAACCTAGATATTAAACTTGGAAACGAGATTAAAATCGGATGGAATAGTGACGACGCCCGGGCACTTGACCCAAAATAGGCATTCCACAATTATTGTATAAGTTATTGTATAAGTAGATAAAAAGGGTTGTTGACTCTCTTCCCTGAAGTTGTTTTAATTAGCTTTTTAAACGTTTAAACGGAGGAAAAATGAAAAAACTAAGTAAAATATTACTAGCTATTTCTTTTGTACTTTCACTAACTACTTCAGCATTTGCAACAACAGTAACAGCAGTGTCTTGGGGTGGGGCTTATACTGAGTCTCAAAAGTTAGGTTATGGTGATCCAACTGCTAAAAAACTAGGCATTAACATTGCTTGGGTTGATTATTCAGGTGGTTTATCAGAAATAAAAGCACAAAAAGAAGCTGGAAAGATCACGTGGGATATAATCGACGTGTTCGCAATGGATACTATCACTGGATGTGATGAAGGATTATTTGTTGAATTTGATTTTGACAAAGACTTTCCACCAGCTCCAGATGGAACTCCAGCAAGTAAAGATTTCTTTACTGCAATGCCAAGTAAATGTGCTGTAGGAAATATTTTATATTCTTGGAACTACGCTTATAACACTGAAAACGTTAAAGGTACTCCAAAGACTATCAAAGATTTCTTTAACACAAAGAAATTCCCTGGAAAAAGAGCTATCTACAAAAGCGCTTTAACTAATTTAGAAATCGCTTTAGCTGCAGATGGTATCAAACCAGGTAAAGGCGGAGCAAAAATCTACAAAGCTTTAGAAACAGAAAAAGGTGTTGAAAGAGCAATGAACAAGATCAAAGAATTATGTACAGATCCACAAGGTGGATGTGTATTTTGGTCTGCAGGTGCTCAACCACCAGAATTGTTAGTATCAGGTGAAGTAGTAATGGCTACTGGTTGGAATGGTAGATTCTTCAATGCTGAAATTGGAGAAGGTGCACCAATCAAACAAGTTTGGGATGGCCAAGGTCTTGACTACGAATATTTCGTACAAGTTAAAGGTGGACCAAACGATGCTAACGGTATGGCTAAAAAAGCTTTAGCTATGATGACTAGTTCTGAAATGTTAGCAGGAAGCGCTAAATACATTGCATATGCTCCTTGGAGAAAATCTTCAATTAGCATTATGGAAAAAGGTGAGCCTTGGTATAAAGATGGTAAGACTAACATGGTACCACAAATGCCAACTGCACCAGCTAACACTAAAAACTACTTCCTAGTAGATCCAATTTTCTGGGCTGATAACGGAACAGAGCTTGGTGAAAAATGGGAAGCTATGAAAGCTGGTCTATAATTTAAGTTTTAAAGAACTTAATTATATATTATAATTTAAGGGCGGTTATTTATAACCGCCCTTTTTATTTATGAGCTCAGAAACAAAACAGATCTTAACTACAGACGGGATACCTTTAGAGGTTAGTCTAAAAAAAGCAGAAAAAAAGAATAAGATAAAAGCTTTCTTACTTGTTGCTCCATTATTATTTTTCTTAATTATTACCTATGTTTTTCCAATAGGCGACATGCTATTCAGAAGTGTTGATGATAAGATGGTTACTCAAATGCTTCCAAAAACTTTTAAAGCAATGGAAAATTGGGATGGGCAAGAGTTGCCAGATGAGGAAGTTTTCGCAGCTTTTCATGAGGACTTTATAAAACTCGTTGAAGATAAACGAGAAGGCAAACTATCTACTCAATTAAATTACACAAAGAATGGGTTTAAAAGTATTATTAAAAAATTAAGAAGAGCATCTAAAAAATTTGAAGAGGGAAACTATAAAGAACAAATAATGGCAGTACACAAAAGATGGGCTGATGTTGAATACTGGAGAGCAATCCAAAGAAGAGCCCCTGAATTTACAGGTCAAAAATACCTAAAAGGAATGGATATGTATGTAAATGAGGAAGGGAAAATAGTAAGTGTTGAGGAAGATAGACGAATTCATAGAGTGTTGTGGTTAAGAACTTTGGAGATTGCATTCTTTGTAACAGTCTTTTGTTTTTTGATGGCTTATCCAATTGCCCATTTGTTAGCTACTCTGCCAATGAAATATAGTAATTTATTAATGATCTGTGTGCTGCTACCGTTTTGGACTTCATTACTTGTAAGAACTGCCAGCTGGATGATTTTGTTACAACAACAAGGTATCGTAAATGATTTCTTTGTTGGAATAGGATTGGTGGCTGACGATAACCGACCTGAAATGATGTATAATAAGACTGGAAGTTATGTAGCAATGACACAAATCTTGCTACCCTTCATGGTACTCCCTTTATACAGTGTAATGAAAACTATCTCACCAAGCTTAATGAGAGCTGGAAAATCACTAGGAGGAACACCATTTGTAGCATTTTGGAAGGTTTATTTCCCACTGACTATCCCCGGAATAGGTGCAGGTTGCTTACTAGTATTTATTTTAGCAATTGGTTATTACATTACACCAGCCTTAGTTGGTGGTGCATCTGGAACTTTAATTAGTAACCAGATTGCCTTTCACATGAAAAGCACCCTTGACTGGAGTTTCGCATCTGCAATGGGATTAATGTTGTTAAGTGGAGTGTTGGTGATTTATTGGCTTTATAACAAAATAGTAGGAATTGATAATATTAAACTAGGATAATTAATATGGCTTTACCAAAATATACAGAACCACATTATAGAATTTGGCATTATATCTATTTAACAATTTGTGGTGCAGTTTTCTTTTTTCTTATTGCTCCTTTATTTGTAATCTTTCCATTATCTTTCAACGCAGAAGAATTTTTAAGTTTCTCTGATGGGATGAAAAGCCTTGACCCTGATGCCTTTTCTTTAAGATGGTATAAAGATATGATCTATGGGACTAAAAATCCTTGGGGATTAGCTGCGAAAAATAGTTTTATAATCGCAATATTTGCAACAATAGGTTCAGTATTGCTTGGAACAGTTGCCGCTCTAGGGTTAAGTAGCAGACATATGCCCTACAAAGGTTTGATAATGGCTGTTTTAATTTCTCCAATGATTGTACCTTTGATTATTTCAGGTGTTGCAATATTTTTCTTTATGGCAAAAGCTGGTTTGGCAGCAACCCATACAGGTATTGTTCTTGCCCATATTATTTTAGGAACACCTTTTGTTGTTATCACGGTTACTGCTACACTCTCAGGATTTGATCACAGTGTAACTAGAGCTGCTGCAAGTTTAGGTAGTGATCCTGTAAATACTTTTATGAAAATTACGTTGCCACTAATATTACCAGGAGTTATTTCAGGTGGATTATTTGCTTTTGTGACTTCATTTGATGAAGTTGTGGTTGTTTTATTTTTAGCAGGATTAGAAAATACAACTATTCCTATTCAAATGTGGACAGGTTTAAGAGAACAATTAAGTCCAACAATTCTAGCTGTTGCGACTTGTTTAATTATACTATCAACATTAATATTGGTAACCGCTGAGCTTTTGAGAAGACGATCAGAGAGGCTTAGAGGAATTAATCGATAGTAAAATAATCAAATGAAAATTAAGAATGTAGTAGTTATTGGATCAGGTACAATGGGTAGTGGTATAGCTGCACATCTCTGTAATGCCAATATCCCTGTCACACTTTTAGATTTAAAAACTGAAATAAGTCAAAATGCTAGAGAACGAATACATAAATCAAGACCACCTTTATTAATTGATAAAACCAAAATTGACAATATTAAAGTTGGAAATATATCTGATGATTTTGATGTGGTTAAAAATGCTGATTGGATTGTCGAGGCAGTGGTTGAGAGAATTGATATTAAACATCAAATTTATGATAAAATTTTTGAAAGCAGGAAAGATGGAGCAATAGTTTCCTCAAATACTTCTTCAATCCCAATCAAAGTTTTATCTCAAAACTTAAATAAAGATCAAAAAAAAGATTTTTGCATCACTCATTTTTTTAATCCCGTTAGATACATGGGTCTTTTAGAAATAGTTAAGAATGAAGACAATGATTTAAATAAAATCAATCAATTAAAAGAATTTTGTGAAGTTGAGTTAGGTAAAGGAGCAATCGTTTGTAATGATACCCCTGGTTTCCTAGGAAATAGAGTAGGTGTGTATGCAATGCAAATTGCAATGACTGAAGCATTTAAGATGAAACTTTCTGTAGAGGAAGCAGATGCAATCTTTGGAAGACCTATGGGTATACCTAAAACAGGAGTTTTTGGATTGTATGATTTGATTGGAATAGATTTAATGGCAGATGTTTTAAAAAGTTTTATCAAAGAACTTCCAAAATCTGATGAGTTCCATGAGGTTGCTAAAGAAATTCCTTTAGTAAAAAAATTGATTGAAACTGGATATACGGGGAGAAAAGGCAAAGGCGGCTTCTACAGAATGAAGAAGACCGATAGTGGAAAAATCATGGAAGCAATTAATCTTGAAACTGGCGAGTATTCAACAAGTCAAAAAATAGATATTAAGTCTGATAAAGTAGATTTAAAGGCTCTAATTAACAGAAAAGATAAGTATGGAGACTATGCTTGGTCTGTACTATCCAAGATAATAAAGTATGCTTCTTCACTAGTTCCGGGGATTACCAAAGAATTTAATGACATAGACGAAGCTATGAGACTTGGATTTAATTGGGCGAAAGGACCTTTTGAGATGTTAGAGGAAATTGGTGTTAAAAATTTCTTTGACAAAGTTGATGAATATAAAGGAAACAATTTTTTAGAAAATTTGTCGAATTCTAAAGATGAAAATTTTTATGGTGAAAGGCAAAAGTACACATCGATTGAAACTTTAGGGAAAATTAAGAAAACTGCCTCAAGTGTTGATGGCAACAGCTCAGCTTCAATTTATAGATTTAATGATTTTAATATTGTTGAGTTTACGACTAAAGCTAATGCGCTCGATTATGACTCAATGGATGCTCTTAAAAAAGCAACTGATAAACCTTTAATAATTATAAATGAAAGTATGCAATTTTCTGCTGGTGTTAATCTGACTTATACAATGGAATTTGCCAATAAAAATGATTTTAAATCGATAGAAAAATTTATTAAATATTTTCAAGAAACTTGTAAACATCTAAAGTATTCTAAATACCCAGTTATATCTGCTCCGTCAGGTCTAACTTTGGGTGGAGGTTTTGAAGTTTTAGTCCAAAGTAATTTCGTAGCCTCACACACAAATATTGTAATCGGATTAGTAGAGACTATTGTTGGATTAATTCCAGCTGGAGGTGGATGTAAAGAAATGCTGGCTAGGTGGCTAAATACTGAGGAGGCTAAGAAAGATCCAAAATATGCACCTTTAAAAGTATTTGATATAATTGGCTATGGTAGAACAGCGACGTCTCCAGTTGAGGCAGAACCTTTGAAATATTTATTACCTGAAAATAAAAGAATTATGAACAGAAATAGTTTGCTCGAAGTATCAAAAAAAATCTTAAATGAAAATAAGGACTTTAAAGCACCAAATGAACTTACATTTAATTTACCTGGTAAAGCAGTTATTGATGATATGAACAAAATTTTAGAAAAACTTTATAATGATAAAGTTATATTAGATCATGGTTTGACTGTAGCAAAAGAATTAGCTCATGTACTAAGTGGTGGTGAAACTACAAAAGATAAAACTCTTACAGAGGATGATTTGTTTAAATTGGAACTTGATGCTTTTATGAGATTAATTGAAACCAAACAAACTCAAGACAGAATCAAACATACTCTTGCTACTGGTAAACCTTTGGTTAATTAAATAATCTAAGAGTATTTATAAAATCTGGCCTTAGAACATATTCAGATTTATTTAAGTATTTAATTTTTTCTAAAGCTTCTAAGCCAAATATTACTTTTCCAATGGGTGTGTATTCTCCTTCATACAAAGGTTCATCCTGAAGAATTATAAAAAACTGACTATCTTCAGTATCATATTTTAAGGATCGAGCTAATCCTACACTTCCTTTGGTGAAGTTAAAATTCTTATCAACTTCAGATTTGATTGTACCTAAACCAGATTTTCCAGTTCCAATTTTTCCATAATCAATGTTTCCTTTTTTTCCAAATTCTACATCACCAGCTTGTACAAGCTTATCTTTAATGACTCTATGAAATGCTACATCATCATAGGCATTAGATTTAATTAATGTTTTAAATCTTTCTACTCCATTTGGAGATATTTCTGGATATAATTCTATAATCACATTTCCACATTCAACATTTAGAATTGCTATGTTATTTGGATTTTCAAAATTAATTTTATCTGGTTCATAATTCTTAACAAATAAACATTTATCTTTTAGCAAAACAAAAGAGGCAATTGAAAATAAACCTAAAATTACAACAAATATAAATATTATTTTTTCAGATTTTGATGCTTTAATCTTTTCAATCATAAAATAAAATTTTCATCAATTTTTAGAAGCCCTTTTTTGATGAATTCAATTTTTTTTTGAAGAATTGGATCAACCGTTTCAGGTAAATTTCCATACATTAAATGAGAAAATACTTCAGCCATATCCTCAGATGCGGTGGATTGTGAGTATTCAGTGATAAAACCAGTTGTTTTAGAATATGTTTCTAATCCTATTTTTTTAGTACACGTCGAACATTCTGCATAATTGAACTCTTTAGGATTAAAACTAGACCAAATTTGCTCATTAAATATATCTTTGAAACTATCATTTATTATGTGAAACACTTCGTGATGTAATACTCTTTCAAAATATCTATCGTTAAATTTTATATCTACAATTAAAGTTTTCATTATATTATCAGGTATCCCAGCAGTGTTAATACCGGAGATTGATAAGTCCTCACACATAACAATGTATTTTAGATTTATTTTTTTTAAAAAGTTTTGAGAATATCTATTAAGATTTTTTTCAATAATCTTATATTTTTTATCCAAGTCTTGCTTTGATGATTTAAAACAATTGATATTATTATCAATACCTATTGTAAATGCTTGTTTAGCATTCAAGTATCTTAATTTGTTTTCAGTTTTAAGATTATAAATCTCCAGGTTTGGAATCTTTATTAATTCGTAAATTGTATCTGCTTGGGTTGGAGAAATTAAAAATAAATACAATAAAATGAGCTTAAATAATTTCATAATTAGTATTATTGAAGATATTCCAATTTGTTAGAATGTGATAGAGTTTTTGTGATGAAAAAAAAAAGAACCAAAGAACCCATTCAACCAGTAAGTGGTACAAAGGTTCCAAGATTTGCCGGCCCATCAACTTTTGCTAGACTACCAGAATTAAGAGATGTTGAGTACTGCGATGTTGCAATAGTCGGGATACCATTCGATGCAGGCACAAGTTATAGACCTGGAGCAAGATTTGGTCCTCAAAGCATTAGACAAGCTTCAAGACATTTAAGAACAAATTATCATCCAAATTATGATGTTGAGCCTTTTAAAGTTCAACAAGTTGCTGATGCTGGTGATATTACTTGTAATCCATTTAATATAGATGAAGCAATCAAGCAAATTGAGGAAGGAGCATTGGATCTTCTTAAAAAAACTGGTGGTATAATTAGTTTAGGCGGAGATCATACAATTGCGTTTCCTTTATTAAAAGCAGTAAATAAAATTAATAATGGTCCTGTTGCTTTAGTTCATTTTGATGCTCATCTTGATACTTGGGACACTTATTTTGGTGCGCCTTATACTCATGGAACACCTTTTAGAAGAGCACGCGAAGAAAATTTATTCATGGATGATGCTTCAATGCATGTTGGTATTAGAGGTCCATTGTATAGCAGAGAAGATCTTAAAAATGATGAAAGTTTTGGATTTAAGATAATTCATTGTGATGAGTTTCAAACTGAAGGCACTGATAAAATTGCTGAAAGAATAAAAAAAAGAGTAGGAGATAATCCATTATATTTATCAATTGATATTGATGTTTTAGATCCTGCTTTTGCACCTGGCACTGGTACACCAGAAATAGCTGGTATGACCACTAGAGAAATGGTCAATGTTATTAGAGGCTTGTCTGGCATGAATTTAATCTCTGCAGACGTTGTTGAGGTATCACCTGCTTATGATCATGCTGAGGTAACATCACTTGCAGCTGCTACTATAGTTTATGAATTAACAAATCTATTTGCAAAAAAGTAAAGAAAGGTTAGGAATCTCCAATGGAAAATAAAAAAAATTTTTATATCAACGGCAAATGGGTAACACCAAAAAGTAAAGAAGAAATCAAAGTAATCGATCCTGCAACTGAGGAGAATTGTGCTGTTATAACACTGGGTAACAAAGACGACGTAAATGATGCTGTAAATGCTGCCAAAAAAGCTTACAATTCTTGGGCGTTTTCATCAAAAGAGGAGAGAATAAAATTATTAGAAAAACTTTACGAAAATTATAAGAAAAGATGGGCTGACATTGCAAATGCGATTACGACAGAGATGGGAGCACCAAAAGATTTTGCAACAAAACTTCAAGCTGGAACAGGTGCTGCACATTTAAAATCATTTATAAGATATTTAAAAAATTTTGAATTTGAAAAACCATTAGGAGAACATGCGCCTAATCAAAGACTTATTTATGAACCTAAAGGCGTATGTGCATTAATCACACCGTGGAATTGGCCAATGAACCAGGTTTGTTTAAAAGTAATGCCTGCAATAGCGTCTGGCTGCACTATGGTTTTAAAACCATCTGAACTAGCTCCGTTATCATCAATGATATTAGCTGAGCTTATTGATGAGTCTAAAATTCCAGCAGGTGTTTTTAATTTAGTTAATGGTGATGGAGCAACAACTGGTGATGCATTAACAAGTCATCCTGATGTTAATATGATTTCATTTACTGGATCAACTAGAGCAGGAGCATTAATTTCCCAAAATGCTGCGAAAGATTTTAAAAGAGTAAGTTTAGAACTTGGTGGCAAAGGTGCAAATATAATATTTAAAGATGCGGATCCAGATGCAATAGAAAGAGGTGCTTTGAGATGTTTCAGAAACTCAGGTCAGTCATGTAATGCACCAACAAGAATGCTAGTTGAAAAATCAATGTATAATGATGCTGTGGAAAGATTAAAGAAGTATACAGAAAATTTTGAGGTCGGTGATCCAAAAAAAGAGGGAGAGCATATAGGCCCAGTTATTTCTGAAACTCAATACAACAAGATACAAACTTTAATTAAGAAGGGTATTGATGAGGGAGCCAAATTAGTAGCCGGAGGCCCAGGCAAACCAGATGGATTAGAAAAAGGTTATTTTGTAAAGCCTACTGTGTTTGCTGATGTTAATAACAAAATGGAAATAGCAAGAACAGAAATATTTGGTCCGGTTTTATCTGTAATGCCCTTTGAAACGGAGGAAGAAGCTATTGAAATTGCAAACGATACTCCCTACGGATTAACTAACTATATTCAAACCAAAGATAAAGAAAAAGTAAAGAGAGTTGCTAGAAAACTTAGATCGGGGATGGTTGATGTCAATGGTGCTGGTATTGCTGTTGATGCACCTTTTGGTGGATTTAAACACTCTGGGATTGGTAGAGAAGCTGGCGAACATGGTCTAGAAGAGTTTCTAGAGGTTAAATCTGTAGGTGGATGGAGTTAATTAAGAGTAGATTTTTTCTTAATTCCTTCAAGAAATTTTAAACACTTTTTAAGTTCATTAAGTTCAATGAACTCATCAACTTTGTGGGCTTGTTCAATAGAGCCTGGTCCACAAACAACTGTACTGATACCAATTTCTTGAAATAATCCAGCTTCAGTCCCAAAGGATACAACTTCTCTAGAATTATCACCGGTCAAACTTGAGACTAATTCACATGCTTCTGAATTATCTATACGATCGAAACCTGTGACTTCACCTATTATTTCCTTAGTTATCTTTGAATTAGGAAAAACTTTTCTCATCTCTGGTAATAAAACTTTATTTGCATATTCATCTATTTTTTGATTTAGAAAGACACCATCTTCTTTAATGACTGGTCTTGTCTCCCATTCAACCCGACATTTGTCAGCTATTACATTGTGAGCTATACCTCCAAATATTCCTCCAACTTGTAATGTTGAAAAAGGAGGATCAAAAATTGAGTCCATTGGAGCTCTTTTTTTTAATTCTTCCCTAAGCTCGATTAACTTATTTGCATATTTTGATGCAAATTCAACAGCACTAACACCTTTGTGGGGCATCGAGCTATGTCCAGCTAGTCCCTCAAAATAAGTGGTATATTCATAACAACCTTTATGCGCATCTATGATTTTCATTTTTGTAGGTTCACCCACAATACAAATTCCATCTTGAATATTTCTTTTTTTAAGTTCTTTAATTAATATTGGAGCACCCAAGCATGCTGTTTCCTCATCAAATGTAAAAGAAAAATGAATATCTCTATTTAAATTAACTTTAGAAAAAACTGGAGCAAACGCTAAAGTACATGCAATAAATCCCTTCATATCACAGGAACCTCTTCCATAAAGTTTATCTTCTTTAATTGTTGCTTTAAACGGGTCTGTACTCCAACTCTTTGAAACAGGGACTGTATCAGTATGACCAGATAAAATTATTGGTTTAACTCCATTTGATTTTTTTGCTTTTATTGTTGCAAATAGATTTACTCTTTTTTTTTCATCATCATATGTTTTAAATGAAGTTGCACCTAAATTATTGAGATATTTTTCACAATAATTAATTAAATCATTGTTATCTTCTCCTGAAATAGTTTTAAATCCAATTAAATCAGATAAAATCTTAATAGAATTTTCGTATAATTTATCTAAATTTACTTCTGTACTCATTAGTAATAATTAATATAAATATCTCATTTATGAAAGAACAAATTACTTACGACATATTTGATAAAATAGACATTAGACTTGGGACCGTACTTTCAGTCAAAAAAAATGAAAAAGCTAGAAAACCGTCTTTAGTTGTTGAAGTTGATTTTGGAAAAGAAATAGGTGTTAAAATATCTTCCGCCCAAATTACTCATTTTTATAATGATGAAAATTTAGTTGGTAAACAAGTGATTGGTGTTTGTAATTTTCCAGAAAAAAATATTGCAGGTGTAAAATCTCAATTTTTACTTTTAGGCTCTATAGATTCTGAAGGAAAGGTAACATTAGTACATCCCTCACAAAAAGCAGAGAATGGTTTACCTATAGCATAAGTATGCATCCTGAATTTTTATCTATGGCACTATTTTGGATTGTAGCTGCTTATACACCAGGACCAAATAACGTGGTCGCATCTTACTCTGGTTTTAATTTTGGAATAAGAAAAACGATCCCCCACATTTTTGGAGTCACATTTGGATTTACTTCTGTGGTATTTGCTTTGACAATTGGTTTAGTTAATGTTTTTAAACTATTTCCAATTATTCAAACTATTTTGAAATATTTGGGAAGTTTGTTTTTAATATACCTGGCTTATAAAATTAGTTTCTCAAAATCTTCTAACGAGAGCAAAAACGAAAATCCAATTTCTTTTTTAGATACTTTTATTTTTCAATTTTTAAACCCAAAGGGTGTTTTGATTGGAATTATCATAGTTTCAACGTATGTTGAATATGGCGAAAATTATCTTAATTATGCGACTCAAGTTGTTTTATTTGCCTTTGTAGTATCTTTATCAAGCATTACCTTTTGGACATTTGTTGGTAAATATCTTAGAAAATTTGCGACAAATGAGAAATTTATTAAATACTTCAATTATGTTATGTCTGTGCTTCTTCTTTTGAGCATAATTACATTTTATATATAAGATATGAAACCAGGAAATAAAAATTCTTACAAATCATTAACTGACCTAGAGGTTAACGGTAAAAATTATAAATATTATTCATTAAAAAAAGCTGAATTAAATGGTTTAGAAGGTATTTCAAAATTGCCAAAGTCATTAAAAGTTTTATTGGAAAATTTACTTAGGTATGAGGACGATATATCAGTTAATAAAAAACAAATAGAAGCAGTGAAAAAATGGCTTGATACAAAAAAATCGAAAACTGAAATAGCTTACAGACCAGCCAGGGTTTTACTTCAGGATTATACAGGAATACCAGCAGTAGCCGATTTAGCTGCTATGAGAGAAGCTGTAAAAGAAAAAAATAAAGATCCAAATACAATTAACCCTTTATCTGCAGTAGATTTAGTTATTGATCACTCTGTTCAAGTTGATCAATCAGCCAAAAAAGATTCATTTGAAAAGAATGTAGATATTGAATTTAAAAGAAATGGCGAAAGATATTCTTTTTTAAAGTGGGGTCAGAGCGCTTTTAACAATTTTAGAATTGTTCCTCCAGGAACTGGTATTTGTCACCAGGTTAATTTAGAGTATTTATCAAAAGTAGTTTGGTCAGAAGAATACAAAGGAGAAAAATATTTATTCCCTGATACTCTTGTTGGAACAGACAGTCATACAACCATGGTCAATGGTTTATCAGTTTTAGGATGGGGTGTTGGTGGAATTGAAGCTGAGGCTGGTATGTTGGGACAACCTATTTCAATGTTAATCCCTGAAGTCATTGGATTTGAAGTAACAAAAAAAATGCCAGAGGGCACAACTGCTACAGACTTAGTTTTAACGGTTGTTAAAATGCTTAGAGACAAAGGAGTAGTTGGGAAATTTGTTGAATTCTACGGTGAGGGATTAAAAAATTTAACTTTAGCAGATAGAGCAACAATTGCTAATATGGCACCTGAGTATGGAGCTACATGTGGTTTCTTTCCAATAGATGAAGAAACTTTAAAATATTTAGAATTTTCTGGAAGAGATAAAGAAATAGTTGCAATTGTTGAAAAGTATGCGAAGGAACAAGGTCTGTGGTCAAGTGATGAAATTGAGTTTACTGATAAAATTTCTTTAGATATGTCCACTGTAGTTCCAACAATTTCAGGTCCAAAAAGACCACAAGATAAAGTTCTTTTAACTGACGCATCAAGCAATTTCAAAAAAGTGTTTAAAGAAGCTACAGATAAAAAAGATTATAAAATTTCTAAGGTAAAAGATACAGATTATGAAATT
>CACJFJ010000008.1 GCA_902592675.1 uncultured Pelagibacteraceae bacterium | reverse complement strand
GAGACATTCAAAAAAAAGATAGTTTTCAGATTATGTATGAAGTCTTCAAAGATGAAAAGGGGAAAAACTATTCAAACTGGTAATATAATTTTCGCAAATTTGAATCTAAGTGGTCAAGACAATGCATTTTATTACTTTGATAAAAAAGGAAGCGAAGGTCATTATGATAAAAATGGAAAAAGTGTAAAAAAAGCATTGATGAAAACTCCTATTAATGGAGCAAGACTATCATCACCTTTTGGCATGAGAAAACATCCTATTGATGGTTTCAACAAAATGCACAAAGGAACAGATTTTGCTGCACCAATGGGTACTCCTATAATGGCTTCTGGAGACGGCGTGATAAAAAAAGCTGGATGGTGTGGGGGTGGAGGAAATTGTGTAGTAATAAAACATAATTCAACTTACAAAACTGTTTATGCGCACATGTCAAAATTTGCAAAAGGAATAAGAAGTGGAGTAAGGGTTAAGCAGGCTCAAATTATTGGCTATGTAGGTTCAACAGGTAAATCAACAGGTCCGCATTTACATTACGAAGTTATCGTCAACGGAAAAAAAATTAATTCACAAACTTTAAAACTTCCATCTGGAAAAATTCTTAAAGGACTAGATAGAGAAATTTTTGAAACCAAGAAAATTAAATTAGATGTATTAAGATCAGAAAAAATTATTGGTTTGAAGTAATTGTATCTGATTTTGAAATCTCTTTTTTTTCATTATTTGAGGATGGATCAGGCGTAACAGAATTATTCTCATTCAATTTAGATTTTTTATGCATTTCTTGTTCGCTTAAAATTCTTGTAAAGTGATCAGCATGTTGGAAATAATTTTCAGATAATATTTTATCACCTACAGATAAAGCCTCTCTTGCTAAATTATTATATTTTTCTATCAGTTTTGGTGCATTATGATTGTTTCTACCTGGAGTCTTCCTTTGGAAATTTTCATTATTTGAAAAATTTGAGTTGAATTTAGTTCGATCTCCCCCTGACTTAAAATTTCTATCTGATCTTCTAAAGTTATTTCTACGATTATTATTTCTAAAAGTTACCATAAATCTTCATTATTTAATTTTTGTACTTATTATGCATCTATCTTTTCCTGCAAGATCTTTTATAATTTTGTTAGCATAAAACCCGTTATTAAACAAAATTGATTTCACTTTCTGTTTTTGGTTAAAAGCTATTTCCAAAACTAATTTCCCATTTTTCTTTATCAGTTCAGATGAATTTTTTATAACTTTTCTGATTTCTGATAATCCGTCTAATCCACCATCAAGTGCTACTATAGGCTCAAAATCAACAATATCTTTTTCCAAATATTTTAATTCAAAACTTTTTATATATGGAGGATTAGATATGATTAAATCATATTTGCCAAATTTAAAATTGTCAATATTAGAATTAAAAAACTTTACTTTATTCTTAACTCCGAGCTTAAAAGCATTGAAAGAACTGGTATGAATGCATTTTTTACTAACATCTATTCCAACACCTCTAAAACTTTTTTTTTCTTTAATAATAGAGAGAAGCAGGCAGCCTGAACCCACTCCAATATCTAAAACAGAAAGTTTAGTTCTATTTTTCGTCAATTTTAGAATACTTTCAACTAAAACTTCTGTATCAGGTCTTGGTATCAAGACATCTTCAGTTATATCAAACTCATATTTCCAAAAAAATTTTTTTTTTGTCAAATAAGCTATTGGCTTTCCAAATGATCTAGACTTTATCAGATCACTAAATAAAGACAAACTTTTTTGATCAAGCTTTTCCAAACTATTTGTAAGAACATACTCTCTACTTTTGTCTATTGCCTTAGACATTAAAATTTCACTGTCTAATTGTGCAGATGAGATTGAATTTTTTTTAAGAATTTCTGCACCTTCAATTAATGCATTACATATATTCATAATATTAAAGATTACTTAAACTTTCTTCTTGTGCTTGAAGTGTTAAAGACTCTATCATTTCGTCAAAGGCTTCTCCTTCAAGGAATTCTTCTAATTTATGTAAAGTTAAATTAATTCTATGGTCTGTTACTCTTCCTTGGGGAAAATTATAAGTCCTAATTCTCTCAGATCTATCGCCTGTTCCAATTTTACTTTTTCTATCTTTTGATCTTTCCTTTTCAATTCTAGATCTTTCTAATTCGTATAAACGTGATCTTAAAATCTTCATACCTTTAGATTTATTTTTATGCTGAGATTTTTCATCCTGTTGTGAAACTGATAAGCCAGTTGGTATATGAGTTATTCTTACTGCGCTGTCAGTAGTATTCACAGATTGACCGCCAGGACCTCCTGCTCTAAAAACATCAATTCTTAAATCTGCCTCATTTATTTTGAGATCTATTTCCTCAGCTTCAGGCAAAACTGCAACTGTTGCTGCAGAAGTGTGAACTCTTCCTTGAGTTTCAGTATCTGGAACTCTTTGAACTCTATGAACACCACTTTCGTATTTCAGAGTAGAGTAAATATTTGTACCCTTAATAGATGCTATAACCTCTTTTAAACCTCCGGCCTCACTTTTTGAAATAGAAATCATCTCAAGAGACCACTTTTTTTTATTACTCACTTTCTCATACATTTTAAAAAGATCTCCAGCAAATAAACTTGCTTCAAGACCTCCAGTCCCAGCCCTAATTTCAATTATTGCATTTTTTTTATCAGCTTCATCTTTTGGAAGAAGAAATAATTTTAATTTTTTTTCATTTTTTTTAAATTGTTCTTTCAAATCATTTAATTCAATTTCCGCCATTTTTTTTAATTCATCATCTATGGTTTTGTCATTAAGAATTTTTTCTAATTCTAATTTTTCCTTTTCAAAAGAAATATATTTTTTTGCATCTTTTACTATTTCGTTTAAATCTGAATACTCTTTAGATTTTTCTGCAAAAAATTTCTTATCTATCTTTCCTGAGGACAAATCTTTTTCAAGAATAGAGTGTTTGTTAATTAGTTCCTCTATAGTTTTTTGTGGGATCATTTTTAATTGTTTTCTATTTCAGCAGCTTTTCTCTGAACTTCCTCTACGACTTTATCAATAATATTATTTGTAAGAACCTTCTCAGTTTGAATACCAGATAAGTAAAGCATATTATTTCCTTTTCCACCGCCTGTTATACCAATATCAGTTAGAGCAGCTTCACCTGGGCCATTAACTACGCATCCAATTATTGATAGCGTAATTGGAGTTTTAATATGGGAAAGCTTTTGTTCTAGAATTTTGACTGTATCTATTACTTGGAATCCTTGTCTAGCACACGAAGGGCATGAGATAATTTTAACACCTCTATGACGAAGGTTTAAAGATTTCAGTATCTCATTCCCAACCTTGACTTCTTGAACTGGATCGTCAGATAAAGAGACTCTTATCGTATCTCCAATCCCATCTAATAATAAAGCACCAAAACCGACAGATGATTTAATAGTTCCAGGCAAAAAACTTCCTGCCTCGGTAATACCGATATGAAGAGGATAATCTATTTTCTCTGATAATTGTTTATAAGCACCTATTGAGAGGAAAACATCTGATGATTTTACACTTACTTTTAAATTCACAAAATCTTCATTCTCTAAAATATTTACATTTCTAATAGCACTTTCAACCAGTGCCTCAGGACATGGTTCTTTAAATTTCTCTAAAATATCTTTTTCTAAAGAGCCAGCGTTAACTCCAACCCTAATAGAACAATTATTATCTTTGGCTGCTTTTATTACCTCTTTTATTTTTTTTTTCTCCCCAATATTACCAGGATTAATTCTCAAACAATCAGCTCCGTTTAGGGCTGCTTCGATAGCTCTTTTGTAGTGAAAATGAATATCTGCCACTATGGGAATATTGACAGAGCTGGCTATCTTCTTGAGAGCATCAGTAGACTCTTTATCTGGACAAGAAACTCTCACTAAGTCTGCACCTGCATCAGTTATTTCATTAATTTGTTTTATAGTTGCTTGAATATCTGTAGTTAAAGTATTTGTCATAGATTGAACTGAAATAGGATTTTCACCACCAATTTTTAGATTACCAACACTTATTACTTTAGTTTTTCTTCTATTAATATTTCTAAACGGCCTTATGTTCATTTTATTTTTCTAATTTAAATTCATTATGAAGTACATTTAAAGCTTTTTTAAGATCTTTTTTGTCTATTAAAACAGAAATTTTAATTTCAGATGTTGAAATAACTTGGATATTTATCTTTTTAGAGGCTAAAGCTTTAAACATTCTAAAAGTTACGCCAGGCGTAGTTATCATTCCAACTCCAATAACAGAAATTTTTGAAACTCCTTTTTTAAACAGTAAATTTCTAAATTTTATATTTTTATTCTCTAAAATCGCTTTTCTTGTTTTATTTAAATCCTCACTTTTAATTGTAAAAGTCAAATCTGTCTCTTTACCATTTGATGAAATATTTTGAACAACCATGTCAACGTTAATTAAACTTCTGGATAATGGTTGAAAAATAGACGCTGCTACTCCTGGTCTATCTTTAACGCCTATTAATGAAACTTTTGCATCATTCTGTGTACAAGATATCCCAGTTATTATTTTTTGATCTATAATATTAGATCGTTTTGTAATGAGCGTTCCAGATTTTTTTATAAATGAGGACTTCACCTCAATATTTATTCTATTGAGTCTTGCGTCTTGAATTGATACAGGCTGCATGACTTTGGCACCTAGGGATGCCATTTCAAGCATTTCTTCATACGAAATAACTTTTATTTTTTTTGCTTTATTTAATTTATTGGGATCTGTTGTAAACACTCCCTCAACATCAGTATAAATTATACATCTCTCAGCTTTAAAAAACTTTGCTATCAAAATTGCACTAGAGTCAGATCCACCTCTTCCTATTGTGGTCATTCTACTTTTATTGTTAATTCCTTGAAAACCAGTAATTATTGGGATGCCACCTTCTTTTAAATATTTTAAAATACTTTTAGTGTTAACAGTATGAATTCTTGAGTGTTTATGAATATTAGTTGTTAATATTGGTATCTGCCAAGCTAGCCAAGATCTAGCTTTAATTCCATTATTAACCAAACACCCTGCAATTAAAGCACATGCCGCCTGTTCACCTGAAGAGACCAAGACATCGTACTCCTCATCAGAAAAATTATTACTTATTTTTTTTGATTTTCTTATTAATTCATTAGTTACACCACTCATCGCAGAGGATACAACAATAACCTTATATTTTTTATCTCTATAATTACTAATTATTTTGGCTACTTTTTTTATTTTATTTATACTACCAACTGATGTACCCCCAAACTTTAAAACTACAATTTTCATGATAAAATATTTTTATAATTAAAATAAATTGATAAAATACATGTTCGATATAATGTTAACAGACAAATGAAAATTAGCACAATTAATAAAAAAGAAATAGATAAATTTTCTCAAATTGCCGAAGAATGGTGGAATCCAGTGGGTAAATTCAAACCACTTCACAAATTTAATCCTATAAGGATCTCGTATATTAAAAACAATATAATTAAAAACTTAAATTTAAAGAATAAAAATAGTCCTTTGGAAAACATTAAAATCTTGGATATTGGATGTGGTGGAGGATTATTGTCTGAACCCATGAGTAGGCTAGGTGCAAAAGTGGTAGGAATAGATGCATCTGAAAAAAACATAAAGGTCGCAAAATTACATGCAGAAAAAAATAATCTTGATATTAAATATTTTTGTGCCTCACCTGAAAATTTTAAAGAATTTACAGAATTCGACGTAATATTGAACATGGAAATAATTGAACATGTAGAGGATGTCGAGTTTTTTTTAAAATCGTGTTCTAAACTTTTAAAAAATAAAGGTATCATGTTTGTTGCTACACTTAACAAAACCTTGAAATCCTATTTATTTGCAATTGTAGGAGCTGAATATCTTCTCAAGTGGCTTCCAATAGGCACTCACGACTGGGAAAAATTTGTTAAACCAGATGATTTACAAAAAATTTTAGAAAAAAATAACTTTCAATTGGAACAATTGGATGGAATGAAATTTAATCTATTAAAAGATGAATGGAGTTTAAGTCGAGACAAATCTATAAATTATATTGCTAAGTTTGTAAAAAATTAATTATTCTTGTCTTCAATCCATGGGATTGTGCTTGTTTCAATTCCTTCTTCATTTAGTTCCTTAATTTCTTTATAAGAGGCTTTTCCATAAATTGCTTTGGAGTTTTTTTTTTCATCATAATGTATAGATCTTGCTTCATATGCAAAATTTTCACCTACATATTTAAAGTTATCTTTTATAAATTTTTGATATTCTTTAATAGTATTTTTAAATTTTTTATTTTTTAAAATTTCAGCTCGATTACTTTTATTTTTTAAGCTAGGAGCCATTAAATTTTTTTTAACATTTTTCTCTCCACAATAATGACAATTTATAAAATTTTTTTTTTTTAATCTTTCATATTCTTTTGAAGAACTAAACCAACTATCAAAAGTCTCACTACAATCTACACAAATTAGGTTATATTTGATCATGTATAATATTTAATTATATTTACAAAAATTTCAACTTCTATAGTCTGCATTAATTTCAATATATTTTTTTGTTAAGTCCATTGTGTAACATGTGAAATTTTTTGATCCGCAAGAAATGTCAATTTTAATCTCAATATTTTCTTCTCGCATATAATTTTTTACCTCATCCTCATTATAATTTGTGCTGATCTTACCATTCTGAATAATAATTAAATCACCAAACTTGATTGACAATTTATCAAGGTCGATTGGTATTCCTGCTTTACCAACAGCCATAATTATTCTTCCCCAATTAGGATCCTCACCTGCTATAGCTGTCTTCACTAAGGGTGAGTTAGCTACCGAAAATGCAATTCTGTTTGCGTCTTTTTCTGTCTTACAGTTATGAACATTTACAGTAATAAATTTTGAAGCGCCCTCACCATCAGCTACGACTCTTTTAGCTAAATTTAACAAAACCTTGTTAAGAGCATTATCAAATTCAACGATTTTCTTATCGTTAATATTTTCTATTTTTGAATGTCTAATTTTTCCTGTCGAAAAAAAAGACACCATATCATTTGTACTTGTATCGCCATCACATGTAATTGCGTTAAAAGTTGAAGACATATTCTTTTTTAAAAGTTTTTTTAATAGATTATTAGATATATCTGCATCAGTAAAAATATACGCCAAAGTGGTTGCCATGTTTGGTTGAATCATTCCAGAGCCTTTTGCAATTCCATAAATTTTTACTTTAGTATTTCCAATCTCACACTCTTCCATAGCCATTTTGGGTTGTGTATCAGTTGTCATCATACCAAGAGCAGCTTTGGTCCAAATGTATTTATTTTGTGTGTAGCTAATCTTCTTAACAAGATCATCAATCTTATCTTTAATTTTTTCCTCTGGAAAAGTTTCTCCAATGGTCCCTGTACATCCAAAAATAATCTCTTTCGGTTTTATCTTTTTTGGACTCTCTTCATCTACTTTTTGTTTTTCTGATAATTTCTGGGAAAGTGACTCTGCTATTTTCTCTAGACTTTTAAAACCCTGCTTACCTGTGAAACAATTAGCATTTCTAGCATTTACTAAGAGAGAAAAGACTTTCTTAGAGTTTTGCTTTAAATTCCATTTAATATTTTCGGAAATTATTTTTGACTGAGTGTAAACTGATGCATAATTTGCACCATCTCTAAAATAAAACATTACTAGGTCGTCCCTATTGTCTTTATATAAATTTGCACATACTGCAGAAATCGATAATCCATCAATATGATCTAGATCCTGAAAATCATTCATTTTCTTATTTTTTGTTTTTGATATCAAAAAATTTGTTAAATTGATTCCCATGCTATTTAAAATATTTGTTTTATAATTATATTAAAGGATATAAGTAAATAATAAATCAAAAACTAATGCTAAATCCCATAAACCTACTCTCAAAACTATTCAAGTCAGGCAATCAAAAAGAGCTGGATAGAATAAATTTAATTGTAGAAAAAATAAATCATCTAGAAGAAGAAACTAGGAAACTAGAGGATATTGATTTTCCAAAGAAAACTAAAGAATTTAAGGAATTGATTAAAAAAGGAAAAAAATTAGATGAAATTCTGCCTGAGGCATTTGCATTAGTTAGAGAGGCTTCTCGAAGAGTTAGGAATGAACGTCATTTCGATGCACAATTAATTGGCGGTATAGTTTTACATGAGGCTAAAATTGCTGAAATGAAAACCGGAGAAGGCAAAACTCTAACAATTGTTTTGGCGGCTTATCTTAATTCACTTACCGAAAAGGGAGTACATATAGTCACAGTTAATGACTACTTAGCTAAAAGAGATTCACAAGAAATGGGATTGATCTATAATTTTTTAGGACTTAGTTCTGGATTTATAAATAATTCTCAAAATGATTTTGAAAGAAAAAAAAATTATAATTGTGATGTTACTTATGCAACTAATAGCGAACTTGGTTTTGATTATTTAAGGGATAATATGAAATATTCTAGTGAAGAGATGGTTCAAAGAGAACATTTTTTTTCAATTGTTGATGAGATAGATTCTTGTTTAATAGATGAAGCAAGGACTCCTTTAGTGATTTCAGGTGCTGCAGAAGATAAAACAAATCAATACCTTGCTGTAGATCGGTTGATAAAAAAATTAAATGAAAAAGATTTTGAAATAGACGAAAAAGACAAAAACATTCTTTTGACAAATGATGGAGTGAACAATTTAGAAAAAATATTATCCAATGCTGGAATTTTAAAAAATAATAATTTTTATGATCCTGAAAATTTAAGTTTGGTTCATCATGTAAATCAAGCTTTAAGAGCTAATCATATGTTTGAAAAAGGTAAAGACTATATTGTAAAAAATAATGAATTAAAGATAATTGATGAGCTTACTGGAAGAATTCTTGAAGGAAGAAGATTTGGGGATGGTCTTCATCAAGCCCTAGAAGCAAAAGAAAGAATTGAAATTCAAGCTGAAAATCAAACTTTAGCCTCTATCACTTATCAAAATTTTTTTAAATTATATCAAAAAATTTGTGGTTGTACTGGAACTGCAGCAACTGAGGCAGAAGAATTTTTTGAAATTTATAATTTGTCAGTTGTCGTAATTCCAACAAATAAGGAAATGATTAGAAAAGATTTTAATGATCAAATATTTAGGACAGAAAATGAGAAAAATATAGCGATAGTTGAGAAGATAAAAGAATGTTATAAAATTGGACAGCCTCTTTTAATTTTCACATCTAGTATTAATAAGTCAGAAATATACTCAAAACTTTTATCAAAAGAAAATATCAAACATTCAGTTCTTAATGCTAAAAATCACGAAAATGAGGCTGAGATAATAGCTAATGCTGGTAAAGAAAATTCAGTAATAATTACCACTAGCATTTCTGGAAGAGGTGTAGATATTCAGTTAGGTGGTAAAAAAGGTTCGATTACTCTTGATCAGTTAAAATTAAATAAAGAAAAAGTAAAGTCTTTAGGAGGCTTGTTTGTAGTTGGAACTGAGAGAATGGAGTCAAGAAGAGTTGATAATCAAGCTAGAGGAAGATCAGGTCGACAAGGTGATGAAGGAAGTTCAATTTTTTATGTAAGTCTAGAAGATGATTTAATGCGAATTTTTGGATCAGAGTCTATGAATAACATGCTGGAAAAATTAGGCCTAAAGGATGGAGAGAGCATTGATCATCCTTGGATAAACAAGGCACTAGAGAGAGCTCAACAAAAAGTTGAGGCTAGAAACTTTGATATTAGAAAAACATTAATAAAATTTGATAATGTTTTAAATGATCAAAGACATGTAATATTTTCTCAAAGGAAAAATGTAATGAATAGCGATGATATATTCGTATATTCTGATGAATTTTTAGAGGAAGTTATATCCGATTTACTAAAATTAAAATCAAAAAATCTAGAGGACATCAAGAATAAAGAGTTTGAAAATAGACTTAAAATGATTCTAGGTAAGAGTTACACTAATGATGAATTAAAAGAGCTAGTCTCTTCTAATAATAATAAATTTAAGGAAAGCTTTAAAGAAAAATTTTTAAATCAAAGAAAAAGTAGAATTTCATTATTAGGGGAAGATCAGTCAAAAGAGGTAGAAAAAAGAATTTTTTTACAGTCAATAGACTTAAATTGGAGGTCTCATATCCAATACCTTGAACAGCTTAGACAAGTAATCGGATTGAGATCATACGGTCAAAGAGATCCATTGATTGAATATAAAAAAGAAGCTTTTGAGTTATTTGAAAATTTATTAAACAAATTAAAATTAGATTTTGTTACTATTTTAATCAATTTGAGGGTTATAGAGAAAAAAGAAAGTTTTGAGAATAAAACTATTGATCCTAAATATATTGGAAAAAAAATAGGAAGAAATGAGCCATGTTTTTGTGGTTCTGGCAAAAAATACAAACATTGTTGTGGTGCACTATAGTAAAGTCGAGATAAGTATAAACCCAAGAGCTACTATCAAAATTCCACCAATGATATATTTTTTATATTGAAAAATTTTTCCAAAATTTTCATTTTGATCACTCAATGAACTTAGCTCCTCTAAGTTACTTATAAATCCTTTGCTTCTTCCAATCTTTAAAAATTTATTTTTTCTTTCATTAAAAATACCATCGGGTGTCATATTACTAAAAAAATCTAAATTATTCGATATTGATCTTTCCACGTTTTTTAATATTAGATTTCTATCTCGATGAGCACCTCCTAGTGGCTCTTCAACAATCTCATCTACAATTTCTAGATCCAGTAAATCCTTAGCAGAAAGCTTCATTGCTTTAGCTGCATCAAGCATCTTTTTTGGATCCCGCCATAATATTGTTGCACACCCCTCAGGGGATATAACTGAATAAATCGCATTTTCTAACATTATAACTTTACTAGATGACGCTAATGCAATTGCACCTCCAGAGCCGCCCTCACCAATTATAATTGATATTGTAGGCACTGTAAGCTTCATACTACATTCGATAGATCTTGCTATAGCTTCAGCCTGACCTCTTTCTTCAGCTCCAACTCCTGGGTAAGCTCCAGGTGTATCAATAAAAGAAATTATTGGAATATCAAATTTATTTGCCAGCTCCATTAACCGAATTGTTTTTCTATATCCCTCGGGTCTCATCATTCCAAAGTTTCTTTCAATTCTGCTATCTAAATCTTCTCCCTTTTCTTGTCCAATCACTAGTATTGATTTACCTTTAAATTTTGCAAAACCAGCTAAAACAGATTTATCTTCTCCATAAAACCTATCTCCTGAAAGTGAAATAAACTCCTCAAATAAATTTTCAATGAAAAATTTTGACTTAGGTCTATCTTCATGTCTTGCAACCATAGTAGTTTGCCATGGATCCAAGTTTGAGTATATTGTTTTTAGCTTATCGTCTAGTTGCTCTTGTGTTTTTGAAATTTTTTCGGTATCAACTTCAGAAAGTCCACTTTGGTTGTAAGGATCTTTTAATTTTTCAATCTCATTTTCTAGATTTTTTATTTCGTTTTCAAAATTAAGGTAATTTTTCATGTAATTTTTATTATTTCATAATAGCAAAAAATGACAACAAAATGTCAGTGCTTCTATAAACTATTTGACTTAATTTTATTGGAGTTTTAAGAATATTGTAAATGACATCAAATTATCAAAACATTAATAATCTTAAAGTTTCTCAAATATTATACACTTTTGTAAATAATGAATTATTAAAAGATTTAGACATATCGCCAGAAAAATTTTGGTCAGGATTTGATAAAGCGGTGCATGAGCTTGCACCAAGAAATAAAGAATTAATTCAAATTCGAGAAGATTTGCAAAAAAAGATTAATGAGTGGCATATAAATAATAAAGGAAAAAAAATTGATATTGATGAATATAAAAAATTTTTAAGCAAAATTGGATACCTAAAAAAACAAGGATCAGACTTTGTAATCGATACTAAAAATGTAGATAATGAAATCGCTAAAATTGCTGGTCCTCAATTAGTTGTTCCAATTATGAACGCTAGATACACGTTAAATGCTGCAAATGCTCGATGGGTAAGTTTATATGATAGTTTGTATGGAACAGACATAATAGAGTCTGAAGAGGGTGGTAGTGAGAGATATGATCCTAATAGAGGCCGGGAAGTAATAAAATATGTAAGAGAGTTTTTTGATAAATATATTCCAATCGATGGCACTAGTTGGAAAGATATCTCTGGATTAAAGGTAGTTGATAAAGATCTTACTATTCTTAAGAATGATCGTGAATATAAATTAAAAGATAAAGATAAATTTATTGGACATAGAGGTGAGTCTAACAAACCAACTGCTGTAATAATCAGAAATAATAAACTACATTTTGAAATTATAATAAACCCTAGAGCATTTAGTGCTGCTCATGATATTGCTGGAATAAGTGACGTAATTGCAGAGTCTGCTATTTCAACAATATGTGACAACGAAGATAGTGTAGCAGCTGTAGATGCAGAAGATAAGGTTGTTTGTTATCGAAACTGGCTGGGTTTAATGAGGGGAGATTTAAAAGTTCAGTTTGAAAAAAATGGTAAAAAATTAGAGAGAAAATTAAATCCTGACAGAAGTTTTATTTCTCGAGAGGGTAAGGGACTTAAATTACATGGAAGGAGTTTATTGCTAATCAGAAATGTTGGACATTTAATGACTAACTCATCAATAATTTTAAAAGATGGAAGTGAAGTGCCGGAGGGTATTATGGATGCATTCATAACAACTACAGCTGCACTGCACGACTTCAAAAAGAAAAGAAATTCTAGAGCGGGTTCTATATATATTGTAAAACCTAAAATGCACGGTCCTGATGAAACTGCTTTTACAGACATAATATTTTCTAAAGTCGAGGAATTGCTGGGTTTAAATAAAAATACTTGTAAAATTGGAATAATGGACGAAGAAAGAAGAACTTCTGCAAACTTGAAAGAGTGTATAAGGTCTCTTAAAAGCAGAGTTTTTTTTATAAATACTGGTTTTCTAGACCGAACAGGAGATGAGATGCACACATCAATGGAAGCTGGTCCCATGATAAAAAAAGGAGATATGAAGTCATCCAAATGGATAGCTGCATATGAAAACAATAATGTAGATATTGGACTAAGTTGTGGTTTCTCCGGCAAGGCTCAAATTGGAAAAGGAATGTGGGCTGCTCCTGATAAAATGAAACAAATGATGAGCGAGAAGATTAGTCATTTACAAGCAGGTGCTAATTGTGCTTGGGTGCCATCTCCCACTGCTGCGTCGTTGCACGCTCTACATTATCATGAAATAGATATATTTAATGAACAACAAAAAATTTTAAATAGAGAAAAGTCTAAACTAAACGATTTATTGACAATACCTATAGCCGACAGACCAAACTGGTCAGTTGATGAAATTAATTCTGAGATATCTAACTCAGCACAAACTCTTTTAGGTTATGTTGTGAGATGGATTGACCAGGGAATAGGTTGTTCAAAAGTTCCAGATATAAATAATATAGGCTTGATGGAAGATAGAGCTACTTTGAGAATTTCATCTCAACATATTGCAAATTGGATACATCATGGAATTACAACTAAGATACAAGTGATTGAGATAATGAAGGAAATGGCAAAAGTTGTTGATAAGCAAAATGAGAAAGATAAAAATTATATTAAAATGAGTGATAATTTCGATAATTCTTTATCCTTCAAAACTGCTTGTGATCTTATTTTTAAAGGGATTGAGCAACCTTCTGGTTATACTGAACCGCTATTACATTTAAATAGAATAAAAAAAAAATCTATTTAGAGTTTATATTAAGCTTGGACCTATTTTTAAAAGCTGAAAACAATGTACCATCGTCTAAATTTTCTATCTCTCCCCCTACAGGTAATCCTTGTGCTAGTTTTGTGATTTTTACGTTTAAATTCTTGAGACTATCTTGAATATAATAAGCTGTAGTTTGTCCTTCGACTGTAGCACTTGTAGCTAAAATAACCTCTTCGATTTCTTCTTTTTGAACCCTTTCAATCAAAGAATTGATTAATAAACTCTCCTTTTTTTGTCCGACAGATGCAAGTGTGCCTCCAAGTATATGAAAATAGCCTCTGAAAATATTAGAATTTTCGATGGACCATTGATCAGCGATGTCTTCAACTACACATATTTTACTGAATTTTTCTGAAATATTTTCACAATTTATACAACCATTTAAATTAGACTTTAAAGAACCACAAGAATTACATCTTGATACATTTTTATATACTTGAGCTAAAGTATTTGCCATTGGTTTAACTAATTCATCTCGATTGTTTATTAACTTCAAAACAATTCTTCTTGCTGACTTTGGACCTAATCCAGGAAGTTTTGAGATCAGTTTAATTAAATTTTCAATTTCATTAATATTTTGCATTATCTATCAAAGTGGCCACTTAAATCCTGGAATATTAAAACCACCCGCAGCTTTCGAGATTTCCTCATTAGTTTTAGATTTTAGTTTAACTTTTGCATTATTGTGAGCCGCAACAATTAAATCCTCAATAATTGATTTATCTTCTTTCATTGTTTCGTCAGAAATTTCAATTTTTTGTATTTCCCCTTCGCCATCTAAAATTACTTTTACAGAGTTTGTTCCAGAAATACCCTCAACTCTTATTTTTTTTATATTCTCTTGACTTTCTTTCATTTTGGCTTCAAGTTCCTTTGCTTTACTTAAAATTTTATTAAAATCTGTCATTGTAATATTTAATCTTTTTTAGGATTTACCTCAATTAATAACGCATCAGAAAATTTTTCTATAACATTATTATATATTTCAGTTTTTTTTGCTTTTATAAGAGACTGTTTTTTTTTATTTTCCTCTTTTTCTTTCACAGAAATATCTCCCTTTAATTTGCTGAAAGTTATGATCCATCTTTGACCAGTCCATTCATAAAGCTTTAAAGACAAATCTTTAACAAAATTTTTATCAAGATTTTCATTAAAAGAAATTTCCACTCTATTTTTTTCAAAATTAACTAGGTTTACATTTTTTTCTAATTCATATTTTAATTTGATTTCTTTATTAATTGTGCATACTTCTAAAAGTTGATCAAATGAATTTATCGAAATATTTTTCAATGCCTTAATATCAGGTTGAGTTTTAACACTAACCTTTTTTTCTTGTGAAATATTTTTAATCTGACTAACAGGGTCTGTTTTAAGATCTGCTATGTCATTTTTTTTTTCCAATGTTGATAGTAAATCCTTATTTTTTTTTGTATTATCTTGAAATTCTGGCATGCTTAAATATATCAATCTTGTCAAAAACATTTCTATTGATAAATTTTGATTAGATACCATCTCTAACTCCTCTAAAATTTTAATTGTGAATTGCCAAAATAATATAAAAACCTCATTATCAACATTTTTTGATATTTTTTTAATTCTATCAAATTCTTGATCATTGAGAGAAAAGTTAGTGCTCTCTAGGGTCAAAGAATTGACATTTTTAAAATAATAAATTAGTTCCAGAAAATCATTTATAAAAACTTTTGGTTCAACTCCTTGATCATAAATTTTTCTATACATTTCTATGACTTTTTTTTCGTCTCCCTCAAGTATAAATTCTATAATATCTATCAACTGGGACTTATCAAAATATCCAAAAATTTTTTGTGCTTTGTCTAGGTCTAATTCTTTGTTTTTTTCTAAAGTAAGCAACCCTCTATCAAGTAGAGAAAGTGCATCTCTAACTGACCCTTCAGATATTTTAACAATAAGTCTGAGTGCTTCATCGGAGACTTTACCATTTTCTTTATCTTTTATTTTTTTAATAAACTGAAATAACTCTGTAGATTTAACCCTAGACAAGTCATATCTCTGACATCTAGATACTACTGTTATTGGAATTTTTTTAATCTCAGTCGTTGCAAAAATAAATTTCAAATACTCTGGTGGTTCCTCTAGAGTTTTTAATAAAGCATTAAAGGCTTGTTTGCTGAGCATATGGACTTCATCTATAATAAAAATTTTATAATTAGATGATGATGGTCCGTATCGTGAAAATTCTATTAAGTCCCTAACATCATCAACTCCCGTTTTACTCGCTGCATCAATTTCTAACACATCTAAGTGGCTTGAGTTTGTTATCGCATCACAATTTTCACATAATTTATCTTCGCAAAGATTTTCTAATCCTTTTTGACAATTTAGAGATTTTGCAACTATTCTGGCTATAGTTGTTTTACCTATACCTCTTATCCCTGTAAAAAGGAAAGCATTTGGAATTTTATTAAATTTAATGGAGTTTATAATTGACTCAACCACAACTCCCTGACCTATCAAATCCTCAAATCTTTGTGGCCTATATTTTAAAGCCAATACTTTTGAATTCTTGCTCATATAAATTTCCTTAAGGAGACTAGAACCTGAATAACTGTCTCTACGACTGCTTCCGTTAAGATCTGGTCGGGTTCAAGCAGCATCCACCTCTAGCCTCCAAAACTATTATAGCAGTAATGATTTCCAATCTACAATAAAAGATTAAATTTTAATTTTCTCTTAGTTTGTCTGCCTCAAAAACACCTAGGACGTGAAAATCTTGACAATGTAATCCCAGTTCCTCTAATGACTTTTGGACTTTAGGATCTTCTATGTGTCCATCCAAATCACAAAGAAAAAAATATGAATCAAAAGAATTTTTTTCTGGATAACTTTGTAATTTAGTTAAATTTACACCATTTATTGCAAACCCTCCCAGAGATTGATATAGGGCTGCAGGTTTACTTTTTAATTTAAACAAGAAAGAAGTGATATATTTTTTATTTTTAAACTCTGGTTGAGAAACATTTTTACCCATAACCAAAAATCTCGTTAGATTTCCTTTTTCATTTTCAATATTTGTTCTAATTATTTCTAAATTATATGTTTTTGCGCTAAGTGAAGATGCAATTGCTGCTTTTTTTTTATCCTTACTTTTTGAAATCATTTCAGCTGATCCAGCGGTATCTGCTCTAACGTGCTCAACTAATTTATTTAATTTTATAAATTTAGAACATTGAGAAAGAGCTTGACCATGAGAATAAACCTCTTTGATATCTGAAATTCTTGCTCCTTTAATACCTAATAGATTGTGTTCTATTTTTTGAAAGTATTCAGAATAAATATTTAACCTATATTCAAAAATTAAATATTCTATTCCAATATTACCCGTAATTCTATTAGACTCAGGTATTATAATTTTAGAGCTAGAGTCTTTAGAGGCTCTTAAAAAACATTCATCAAAAGTTTTACATGGTATAATTTCTGCATTTGGTTCTATTGATAAGGCTGCTAAATGAGAATATGCACCAAAGGTTCCTTGAAAATATATTTTGCTCATTAAGACTTATATTCCATTATTTTTTTTATAGCCATATAATCCTCTTCTGTATCAACACCAATTGGTGATGAGGTTGCAAACGCAACATTAATTTCAATATTATTATCTAGTGCTCTCATTTGTTCAAGTTTAGAATTTATTTCATTTTTTGACTGATCTAGAGAAACAAATCTTTTTAACACCTCAGACCTATAACAATAAACACCTAAATGATGATATATATTCTCATAAAGATCTGTTGATCTTCTCATAAAGTTTTTTGCTTGAGGAAACGTCGAAGTTTCTAAGCTTTCTTTTGTTGTAACTTTTACTACATTTTGATTTACATATAAATTCTTATCTTTTATCTTGGATGCCAAAGTACCTAAGTCAAACTTAGTTCTAATCATTTGATTATGTAAATTTCTTATATCATTTATGTTAATCATGGGTTCATCTCCCTGGATATTTATGACTAATTCAATGTCTGATTTCGCAATCTTTTGGAGTGCTTCAAAAATTCTATCAGTCCCAGTTTTATGGGTATTACTTGTTAAAATTGCTTGTCCGCCATTGTGACGAACGTCATTTATGATTTCTTGATCTTCAGTTGCAACGAATACCTCTCCAATTTTTGCCTCAACTGCTTTATTATAAACATGAGAAATGATTGACAAACCATTTATTTTTAATAAAGGTTTACCAGGTAACCTAGTTGCCGATAATCTAGATGGAATTATTATTAGTGTTTTCATTCTTTTTTGCTAATTATTCGATTAAGGGAGGCAATATTGTACATTAAAAAATAAGAAATTTTTTGTTTATAGTGTTATACGTTCAAAATAAATTGAAATAAAATGGATTCTTTCGAAATAAATAAAATAATTGCTGCAGTACTAATGGTTGCTCTTCTTGTAATTGGTATAGGTAAATTGACAGACATAATTTTTTATGTGGAAAAACCAAAAAAACCAGGTTATGTGGTCAAATTAGAGGAGGCGACAACAACCTCTGTCTCAACTAAAACCAGCACTGAAGAAAAAATTGACATAAATGTACTAATGGCATTAGGAGATGTAGCTTCAGGAGAAAAAGTTTTTAAAAAATGCGCAGCATGCCACTCAATAGTAAAAGGTGGAAAAAATAATATTGGACCAGCGTTGTACAATGTTGTTGGTAGAAAAGTAGGTTCTGTTAGTGATTATAAATACTCAAAAGCTTTAGCTGCTTACGATAAAGAGTGGACTTTTGAGGAGCTAAATGGATATTTAATAAAACCTGCAAAATGGATTAAAGGTACTAAAATGGCTTTCGCAGGGTTAAGAAAAGAAAAAGATAGGGCATCCGTTATAAAATATCTCAACCAAAATTCAGATAACCCTCTTCCTCTACCTTAATTTACCCAAACAATATAATAATATACTTTTTTGGACATGGACTCTATTAAAAGCTTGTTGCCAAACTTTTGAATTTTTACTTTTAAAAACATAATCCTCGACTTCATTTCCTCTAGGTAAACAATGAAGAAAAATACAATCTTTTTTTGTGTAATTAAATAATTTTTTAGTTATCTTGAATTTTTTAAAATCATTTAATTTTTTTTTTTTGTTTACTTTATCATTAAGAGAGATCACTTTATCAGAAAAGATAACATCTGAGTTTTTTGATGCTTTTTTTGGATCATTAAAAAAGAGAATTTTACTTTTATTTTTCTTAACATAACTCATGATTTTTTTTTCTGGTAGATAGTTTTTAGGACATCCAATATTTAATTTAAATCCAAATTTTATAGAAGCAGCAATTAAACTGTTTAAAACATTATTGGAGTCTCCTATCCATGTAATATTGAGCTTAGAAATTTTTTTTTTTTTTATTTCCTCGATAGTAAAAATATCTGATAAAATTTGAGTTGGATGAGCAGATGGGCTAAGACCATTAATAACGGGAATTGATAAATATTTTTTAAATTCCTCTAATTTATTGTCGCTATCTGTTCTAAGCATGAAAGCATCTCCATAATTGGATAATATTTTTGCCGTATCCTCTATACTTTCAGCCCCTTTTGACAAATGAAGTTCATCAGGTCTAAGTGTTAGAGCACTTCCCCCTAACTGTTTGATAGCTAAATAAAAACTTAACCTAGTTCTCAAACTAGATTTTTCAAACATTTGAATTAAGAGCTTTCCTTTTAGTGGAGATCCGTTATCAACTTCTAAAAGATTTAAATTTTTTCTTTTTTTTTTTCTTTTTTTTGCATCAATCAAAATTTTTCTTAAATCTCTAGTAGATATATCTTTAATATTTAAAAAATGTTTCATTTACTTAAAATTTTTCACAAACCTTATTAATAATTTTGATTGCTTTGTCTAAATCCTCTTTTTTTACATTCAAGGGCGGTAAAATTCTAATCACATTTTCAGCTGCTTTAATTGTAAGTAATTTGTTTTTCATCAAAGCTTTAATAAAATTTGTCTGATCTTGGTAAAGTTGAATTCCTATTAAAAAACCTCTACCTCTAATTTCTTTTATAACTTTAGGGAAATTTTTCTTTATTTTTTTTAGTTCATTATGAAAATATTCAGAATTTTTTTTTACATTTCTTAAAAAATTTTTATTAGCAACTATATCCATTACTTTATTACCGATTTGCATTGCTAAAGGATTGCCGCCAAAAGTTGATCCATGTGTCCCGGCTGTCATTCCTGAGGCAACCTTTTTATTCATTAATACGGCACCTAATGGGAAGCCGCCCCCTATTCCCTTTGCAATAGGTACTATATCTGGCTTAACTTTTGATTTATCAAATGCAAAAAAATCGCCAGATCTTCCTATTCCACACTGCACCTCATCCAATATAAGCAATATTTTTTTCTTATCGCATATTTTTCTGAGCCCTTTAATGCACCAATCTGGGACTTCTTTAATGCCGCCCTCCCCCATAATAGTTTCAATCATGATTGCAGCTGTATCTTTTGTAATTTTATTTTTAAGAGATTTATGGTCTCCAAATTTAAAATGGTCAAAACCTCCAACTTTCGGTCCAAATCCTTCGGTCATCTTTTTTGAACCACTAGCAAATATTGCGGCCAAAGTTCTACCATGAAAAGAATTTTTTATACAAAGAATTCGATTTTTATTTGGTTTACCAATCGAGTAAAAATATCTTCTGGCAACTTTAATTGCTGCCTCAGTTGCTTCAGTGCCACTGTTTTGAAATATTACATATTCTGCAAATGTTTTTTTTGCAAGTTTTTTTGCTAACTTCTCACCCTCGGGAATTAAAAATGCATTTGATACATGCCAAAGTTTTTTAGATTGTTTGTTGATTGTTTTAACTAATTCTGGATGAGCATGTCCTAAAGAATTTACTGCAATTCCTTGAACAAAATCTAAATATTTTGTTCCATTTGCTGTGTAAAGATAGCTTCCTTTACCTCTGACAAAAGATATTTTTTTTCGGTTATAATTTTTTGCTAAAAAACTCATTTTAATTTTTTCTTTTTATAAATTAAAAAATTAAATACAAGTTAGGATTGAATAATAAAACTCAACTTTATTTTGATGAAAATTGTGCATAACTACTAAAATATCCTTGTTTATTTATTTTTAATATCATTATATTGTGTTAAAAAAAATTATTAACACATTATATAGATTTAATGAGTTGGACTGAAGAAAAAGTAGCAAAATTAAAAGAACTTTGGGGAAAAGGTAACACTGCAAGTCAAATAGCGGAAATTATTGGCGGTATAAGCAGGAATGCCGTTATAGGGCGCCTGGCCCCTCTAATTTTATTAGAGGGGCACAGGTCTTAAAAGGAAAAGCTCATAGGTTAAACCTTTCAGCCAAAATCAAGACCAGAACTGCAACTTCAAATGCTAGTTTTGAAAATTCGATAGAGCATAAAAATAACAAAATTAAAAGAGGGAGAAGAAGTAAATTTAAGTCTCTAATAATAGAAAAAGATTTTGAGCCAGAGAATCCAAAGCAGCTTGAAGAGCTAGATGAAAATTCTTGTAAATGGCCTATCGGTCATCCTAATGAAAAAACATTCTATTTTTGTGGAAGGTCATCACTCAAAGATTTTTCATATTGCAAACTTCACCTCCTTTACGCTTATCAGCCAAAAGGTAAAAAAGAAGATAATAATGAAAAAGAGGAAGTTTCAGAATATATAGAGAAGAAAACTCAAACAGTTTAAATTAAAGCTAATTTTTATCTGATTTATATTTTTCTGTTGAATACTGCCCTCCATCTTTCCACATATAGCAATATTTCTTAACTTCTTCGTCAAAGAATTTTTTACTAGGCACATTGATATCATTATTAGTTTTATATTTTTTTGAAGCTACATTATCATATTTTAAAAGTCTTAACTGGTCTTGAGTCAAAATTGGCTTAGGAAATAAGCCAAAAAATTTTGCTGAATAATTTGCAATGAAAAATGGTAAAGGTATTAAGATCCTTTTTTTTTCTATTAATCGTAATAGTTTTAAAATTATTTCTTTAAAAGTGATTGTTTCTGGTCCTACACACTCAATAATTTGAGAATTGATTTTTTTGTCTATTATGTGAAAAATTGTGTCAACTAAATCTGAACAGTGAATAGGCATAAACTTCGTTTTACCATTATAATAAAGTGGAAAAATTGGTAATCTATTCAATAAAGTCATAAAGTTTGTAGTAAAATTATCATCAACAGAGTATACTAACGATGGTCTTAAAATCGTAGCTGACGGAAAGTTTTTTAAAATATTTTTTTCACCTTCTCTTTTAGAATTAGCATAATTTGAGTCAGTTGCTTCATCAATTCCCAAAGCTGAAATATGTATAAAATGTTTTAACTTATATTCTTTGCAAAGTTTAGATAATACCGAAGGAAACAATGAATGTATATTTTTGAAAGTATTACCTTTTCTTTTTTCATATAAAATACCAACAAGATTAATACAAATATCCGCGTTTTCAAAAAGTCTTCTTATTTTTTGCTCATCAAATATACTTGCTTCTACAATACTTATATATCCTGCATTAGCTTGGGTCTTTATTATATAACTTTTCTGATGGATATTTCTTGTAATTACAGTCACCCTATAGTTATTTTTAGTCAACTTTCTTATTAGATGCCTCCCAATTTGACCGCTTCCGCCAAAAATTAGACAATTTTTTTCTTTCATATATATATGTTTAGAAATGAGTATTGATATTAAACTTCACAAAAATGATTTACCAGATGATTTGGAATTAGGCAATGTATTAGCTGTGGATGGTGAATTTATGGGACTTAATGTAAAAAGAGACCCTTTATGTTTAATTCAAATTTCAACAGGAAATAATGATGCACACATAATTCAATTTGATAGATCTAATTATAAATCACCTAATTTAGTGAAAATTTTAAATAATGAAAAAATAACAAAAATATTTCATTATGGTAGAGCAGATATAGCTCATATTAAATATTATTTAAAAACTGATACAAATAATATTATGGATACAAAAATTGCGTCAAAATTAGCTAGATCTTATTCTGATAATCACTCCTTAAAAACTCTAATAAAAGAGTTTTTAAATATTGACATAAGTAAGCAATTTCAAAATTCTGATTTTGGTGGTGAGCTTACACCAGCCCAATTAAAGTATTGTGCAAATGATGTAATATATTTACACAAAATCCATTCTGAGTTAATAAAAATTCTAGAAAGAGAAAAAAGGCTATCTTTGTATAAGGATTGTTTAAAATTTTTAAGAACTAGAGTAGACCTTGATCTTGCTCTATTTAAAGAAGATATTTGGTCCCATTAAAAATGAGCTACGAAATTAATGAAATAGGTAAAAATGTTATTGATCTTCAAATAAGAGCATTAAAAAAGTTAAAAAACTCTATTAACGAATCTTTCACAGAAACAGTTAAGGCAATGCTCAAGTGTAAATCAAAAGTTATTTTGTGTGGTGTTGGAAAAAGTGGAATTATAGCATCTAAAATATCAGCCACACTTTCCTCAGTTGGCACACCTTCATTTACAATTTCAGCAAGCGACTGTTCTCATGGAGACTTAGGAAGAATATCAAAAAAAGATGTTTTGGTGTTAATAAGTTATTCTGGAAATACTACTGAATTAAAAAATATTATTAAATATGCAAAATTAAATAAAATTATTTTGATAGGTATTGTCTCAAATAAAGACTCTATTTTATACAAATCTTCTAATATCAAATTGTACGTACCTGAAGTGATGGAGTCAGGTTTTGGTATTGTGCCGACATCAAGCACAACTATCCAACTTTCCATTGGTGATGCACTATCTATAGCTTTAATGGAAAAAAGAGGATTTGGTAAATTAGATTTTAAAAAATTTCATCCTTCTGGAAATTTAGGAAATAAACTCAAGACTGCTGGGGATTTAATGTTTACTAAAAACAGAATTCCTTTTGTTAATGAAAACCAATTAATGAGAAAAGCATTAAAAATAATTAATCAAAAACGTTTAGGTTTCTTAGTCGTTGTGAATAACAATGGGCTGACAACTGGAGTTTTTACAGATGGTGATTTAAAAAGGTTGATACAAAAGAAAAGGAAGTTTGAAAATATTAAGATAAAATCTTTAATGACAAAGAATCCTTATTCAGTTGAAGAAAATTTTCTTGCATCAGATATTTTACACCAGATGAACAAAAAGAAAATTACTAATGTTTGTGTTTATAAGAAAGGAAATGTGAAAAAAACAATTGGTGTTATTCATATTCATACACTACTAAAAGAATTGACCTAGAGGTTAATGAAAGCAAAAATTCAATTATTTCTCATTATTTTTACAATTTTATTAGGAATTTTTTTTTATAAATATTACTTAGTTTCTGAACCATTGATTAACGAGCTTCAGGAAAAAAAAGGAAGTGAAGTTATTCAAAAAAACCAGAATAATTTAATTAAGAATTTAAATTATAATGTAAAACTTGATAATAATACTGAGTATTTTATTACTTCTGAGCTAAGTGAATTAAAATATAAAGATGGGTTCGAGTTAGTAAATATGTCCAATGTTGTTGCAAAATTTAGAGATAAAAGCCTATCTGAATTTACGATTACAGCTGATAATGCTGTATATAACAACTCAAATTATAATACTAAATTTAGCAACAATGTTAAAATTATATATTTGGATAACATTATAACTTCGGAAAATTTAGATTTAGATTTCAACTTAAATATTGTAAAAATTTACAATAATGTTGTATATGAAGGTATAACTGGTTCTGGTAAAACAGATAATATAAACATCAATTTGATAACAAAATATGTTGAAATCTTTATGAATAATAAAAAAAATAAGGTCAAATTAATATCTAAATAAATGTCTAATATAAAAAAATTTCGAATTAAATCTTTTAAGCAAAAGAAATCAATTTTAACATTAGAAAAGATCTCATTAAAATTTGGAAGAAAAAATATATTAGATAATTTAAACCTGAAGCTAAATAGTGGTCAAATTTTAGGTTTATTAGGTCCTAATGGTGTCGGTAAGACTACAATATTTAATCTAATTACTGGTTTAATTTCTCCAGACTTTGGATCAATCTCAATTAATTCTGAAATTGTTAACAAATATCCAATTTATCAAAGAACACTGAAATTTAAAATTGGTTTTGTTCCACAGCACGGTGGATATTTTCATGATATGACAGTCTTTGAAAATCTTAAAGCCATAGCTGAAATTACAATCAATAATTTAAGTTATAGGAATGAAAAAATCAATCTACTTATCTCAAAATTTGAACTAGATCCTGTTAGAGATATTAAAGCTGATTTTTTATCAGGTGGACAAAAAAAGAAGTTAGTCATTGCTCTGTCGCTTTTATCAGATCCAAAAATATTATTACTTGATGAACCTTTTGCTGCACTTGATGTAATGACAATTAAGACTCTCCAAGAAATTATTGTTAACTTACAAAGTAATAGTAATATATCTGTAATTTTATGTGATCATCAAGCTAGAGACCTATTGGCGTGTGTTGATTCTGCAGCAATAATTCATAATGGAAAAGTGATTGCACAAGGTACACCATCCACTTTGATTCAAAATATAGACGCAAGAAATGCTTATTTTGGAGAGTCTTTTAAAATTGTTTAATTTACCAGTGAATAATACTCTAAAAATATCTGATCAAATTAATCCATTTAACAAAGTGTTAAGAATAGAGGGAGATAAAAGCTTATCTATTAGATGGGCGTTACTTGCTTCTCAAGCTCAGGGAAAATCCAAAGCATCAAATCTTTTAATGTCTGAAGATGTTTTAAATACTATTAAATGTTTAAAAAAACTTGGCGTAAAAATAAGATACAGTAAAAAATCATGTGAGATTTATGGAAAGGGATTAAACAGCTTTAAATACAAGAAAAATCTAATTTTAGATTGTGGAAATTCAGGAACACTTGGAAGATTATTAATGGGTCTCTTAATTCACTCAAATAATAAAATTAAAATTGTGGGCGATAAAAGTTTGTCAAAAAGAGATTTTACGAGAGTTACAGTCCCTTTAAGTAAATTTGGTGCAAATTTTAAAACAAATTCTGGAAAATTGCCAGTGGACGTATTAGGTACAAAAAAACCAGCTCCCATTTTTTATCATGAGAAAAGAGGCTCGGCTCAATGTAAAAGTAGCGTTTTGCTTGCAGCATTAAATACTAATGGTGAAACTAAGATTAGAGCAAAGAAATCTAGAAACCATACTGAGGTATTATTAAAATATTTGAATCTACCTATAAATGTTAAACAGAACAAAAATTACGATATAATTAAATTTTTTGGCAAAAGAAAAATTAAACCTTTAAACTACAATATTCCTTCTGATATTAGCTCAAGCGCTTTTTTTATTGTGCTAACATCATTATCAAAAAAATCTAAACTCAAAATTAAAAACATTAATATTAATCCTTCCAGAACAGGGATAATTAAAATATTAAGAATGATGGGTGTGAAGATAAAATTAAGTAATATAAAATTTCATAAAGGGGAAAAAATTGCAGATTTATTCATAGAGAGTTCAAAAGAATTAAAACCGATTAATTGTCCGCCAAAACTGAATAGTTCAGCAATTGATGAGTTTTTGTTAATTTTTCTAGTTGCTGCGAAAGCGAATGGAGTATCATCATTTAGAGATCTTTCTGAGCTCAATAAAAAAGAAAGCCCAAGATTAAAATTAGGATCCATGATTCTGAATAAAATGGGAATCAAAACTATACTCACAAATAATAGTATCAAAATATTTGGAAATCCTGATTTAAAAATAAGAAAAAAAATTAAAATTAATAATTTTCTTAAAGATCATAGAATTTTTATGACTTCTACAATTGCTGCACTTGTATTTGGAGGTAGATGGCATATTTATGATAAAGACTCTATAAAAACCTCTTTTCCCTCATTTCTAAAAAAAATTAGGAGTTTGGGAGCCAAATTAAGTTAATTTTTAATATATAATTTAGCAAAATCTACAAAGATCAGAGGATTCCTTCAAATTTTAATGAATTTCTGTATTGATTATAATGTTTTTTTTAACTAAAAGTTCGTGAAATTTAAATAAACAAAAATTAGTTGAAAAAATATTATTAATGGAAATTTATAAAGATCTTAATAGTCCTGCTAGCAAAGAATTTGAAAAATTATTAAACAGTCAGCTTTCTAAAGTAAATATAGAAGAAGGGAAGATCATTGAGGGAAAAATTAACAAGATCACTGAAAAGTTTGTTTTTTTATTCGTTGATGGTTTAAAAAGTGAACCTGTAATAGATATTAATGAATTGAAGAGCATGGGTTTGACAGACAAAATTAAAATTGGTGAAAAAATTCAAGTTCTTTTAGAAAAAATAGAAGATAAAAATGGTGAAGTTTTAGTATCAGCGAGTAAAGCACAAAAGATTAAAGGATGGGATATTCTTGTAGAAGCTTATGAAAAAAATGAGCCAATCATGGGTAAAATCACCTCAAAATGTAAAGGAGGTTGTATTGTTGAGCATATAGAAACAGGTTCTCTCATGTTCTTACCTGGATCACAAATTAGCGATAAACCATTGAAAGACATAAGTCATCTTATGAATGAACCTCAAAAATTTGCACTGATAAAATTAGACAAAATAAGAGGGAATGCTTGTGTATCTAGAAGAGAAATAATTTCTTCTTTTAAAAAAGAGGACAAAGCTAAAATAATTGAAAAATATAAAGTTGGAGATATTATCAAAAATGCTGAAGTAAAAGGCTATAGTACTTTTGGTTGTTTTTTCCATGTAAATAATGAGTTAGATGTTTTAGTGCATTTACAAGAAATTTCTTATTCAAGGGTAAATCATCCAGATGAAGTTTTTAATATTGGAGAAAAACACAATCTAAAAGTTATATCAGTTGATAAAGACAAACTCCAAGTTGGTTGTTCAGTAAAACAATTGTCTCCGGATCCATTCGAACACATCGAAAATTATCAACTTAATAAAAATTATAAAGCTAAAGTAGTTAAGATTATGGACTTTGGTGCTTTCTGTGAATTGGAACCTGGTTTAACAACACTATTACATTCAAGTGAACTGAGCTGGACAAAAAAAAATATTTCCGCAAAAAAAATGTTTAAGGTTGGAGATGAAATAGATTGTGTTATCACTGAGATTGATAAAGATAAAAGAAGAGTAGCAATCTCGCACAGATTGACAAAACCAAATCCTTTTGAATTATTTGAGAAAGATTATCCAGTTGGATCAATTGTGGAAGGAGAGGTTGTAAATAAAAATGAATATTCTCTTTTTCTAAGAATTAAAAATACAGAAATAGACACTTTTCTACATTGCAATGACTTAACTTATCTTAATAATGGTGAAGAAGAGCTAGCCAAATACAAAAAGAATGACATTTTAAATGTTAAAGTTCTTGAAATTAAAGTTTCTGATCAAAAAATAAGGGTTGGATTAAGACAAACACAGCCAGACCCTTTTGATTGGTTTAAAGATAAAAGGATTAATCAAACTATTACGGTCAAAATCTCCTCAACAGATAACAAGGGCTTAACAGTGAGACCTGAAGGCTGTGATATGGATTTTGTAATTAAGAAATCACAAATTGCAATTAATTCTGCTGATGCCAGACCCTCTAGATTTACTGGAGGCGAAAGAATAGATTGTGCGATTGCAGAATTAGACCTTGAAAAAAGAAAAGTAACTCTAAGTATAAAACTTTTGGAGGAAATTCAAAAAAAAGAAGCTTTAGCAAAATATGGTGCAGAGGGATCTGGTAAAAATCTACCATTTTCATCCTTATCTGAGGATTTAAAAAAAAAAGATAAAAAAAAAGACAAATAGATAAAAAAGTGAATTAACTTGGCTATTGTAAAATCAAAGCTACTAAAACAACTTAGTTCAAATTATCCAAACTTTTTAAAGAAAGATCTCGAAAAATTTACTGACATAATTTTAAGTGAAATAAAAAAAACTTTAAAAAGAGGAGAACGTGTTGAATTAAGAGGTTTTGGAGTATTTTATACAAATGTTCAAAAGGCAAGAATTTCAAGAAATCCCAAAACAGGCGAAAAAGTGAATACTCCAAAAAAAAGAACAATTCACTTCAAAATAGCTAAAGATTTGTTTAAAAAATTAAATAATGAATAAGAAAAAAATATTTGTTGCGTGTGATAGCACTAATATTGCCCAAGTTAATAATATTATAAAAAATACAAATAATTCAAAACTTAAAATTGGTTATAAATTTGGATTAGAATTTATAAATTCTAAAAATGGTCGAAGTTTTATTTCCAAACTTAATAAGAAAATAATTTTTGTAGACCTTAAACTTCATGATATTCCTAATACTTGTGTATCAACAATTAAAGCTCTTAAGGATTTAAAAATAAATTATATGACAATTCATATCAGCTCTGGATTAGAAGCCTTAAAGGCTTGTAAAAAAGTTTGCGGTAAAATTAAATTGATTGGTGTAACAATTTTAACATCCCTGGATAATAAGGCACTTAAAAATATTGGATTTGAAAAAAATGTCGAAAAATTAGTTTTTCAACAGGCCACCCTTGCAAAAAAAGCAAAATTAGATGGGATTGTTTGTAGTCCAAAAGAAGTAAACATCGTAAAAAAAGTTTTTAAAAAGGAAATAATTACCCCAGGTATAAGATTTAACTCAAAAAGAAATGATCAAAAAAGAGTTTTAACTCCAAAACAGGCCTTAAAAAATGGAAGTGATTGGTTGGTAATCGGAAGACCAATTACTAAAGGAAATATAAAAAAAAATATCTCAAAATTAATTGATCATTTAAATTAATGATTAAAAGTTGCAAAATTTGTGGTGTATCAGATTCTAAAACTCTAAATTTTATAATCAAACATCCATTCGCACCAGAATTTATTGGATTTATTTGTAATTATAAAAAAAGCCCAAGATATGTGGAATTTGAAAAACTTAAAAACTTACTAAAAGTTGATAAGAACGGTATAAAGTTTGTTGCAGTATTAGTTAAACCAGATATGGATATATTGGAAAAAATCAAAGATCTCGAATTTGACTATTATCAACTATATGATTGCAAGCCAGATGAAATAAAATTAATCAAAGATAAATATAGAAAAAAAATTATCACTGCTTTTACTGTTGAGACCGCGGAAGATTTAAAAAAATTCAGTTCATTCAAAGATGTGACTGATATTTACTTATTTGATAGTAAAGGTTATGAAAAAAGTATTTCTTTTAATCATAATTTAATCGAAAATTTAAATATAAAAAAAAATGTTATGGTGGCTGGAAATATTCAATTTAATGATAATCTTGATAATTTTAAGAAAATAGCAGATATTATTGATATATCTGGCGGTTTAGAGACTTCAGGACAGAAAGATATATCCAAAATTGAAATTTTTTTAAAAAATGTAGAAGATCTAAAAAATGAAAATTAAAAAAAAAATTCCTTTAATTGATCAACATGATGAATTTGGTTTTTGGGGTGAAAAATTTGGAGGAAGTTTTATCCCTGAGACATTAAAAAAACCTATAGAGGATTTGACTAAAGAATTTAAAAAATTGAGGAATGATCAAAAGTTTCTTTCTAAAAAAAATTTTTATTTTAAAAATTTTATTGGACAGCCTACTTCGTTTGTAAAATTGAACAATCTAACTAATCATTTTGGTGGTGCACAAATTTGGGCAAAAATAGTTTCTGAGGCAAACGGAGGTGCTCATAAAATATATAATGCCACAGTTCATGCTTTAATTTGTAAAGCTATGGGTAAAAAATATATTGTTGGAGATACTGGTGCTGGATACGCTGGAAAAATGTTGAGTATGGCAGCTAAAAAATTTGGTCTTAAATGCAAAATTTTCATGGGAGCAAAAGATATTAAAAGACAGAAACCAAATTGTGATGCTATTCGAAAAAATGGTGCTGAAATTGTACCAGTTTACTCTGGAAGCCAAACATTGGTAGATGCAGTGAGTGAGTGTATGAGATATTGGGTTTCAAATTGTGATAATACACATATGTGTGTTGGATCAACTGTGGGCCCGAACATATTCGTAAAAATTTGTGGATGGAGCACTTCCCAAATCTCTAAAGAGTTAAAAAAACAAATTATTTTTGAATTTAAAAAAATACCAAAAAAAATTAAACTTATAAATTGCGTTGGAGGGGGAAGTTCTGCCTATGGATTTTGGAGTGAATTTATCGATTACAATAAAAAACAAATCGAACTTATTGGAGTAGAGGCTGGTGGTCCAAAAAAATCTTTACTTCATGCAGCACCACTAAGTAGAAATGCAAAAATTGGCATTTTGCACGGTGCTGCTTCATATGTTTGTCAAAACAATGAAGGACAAATTAAGGAAACTGAGTCTATTAGTGCTGGCCTAGATTATCCAGGTGTGAGTCCTCTTCATTGTTTTCTGAAAGACACCAAAAGAGCAAGATACACTTATGCAACTGATGAAGAGGCTTTAAATGCCTACAAAATAATAAGAAAATTTGAAAATCTTAATCCAAGTTTGGAACCTTGTCATGCTTTTGCAGAAGCAATTAAAATTGCACCAAGGTTATCAAAAGAAACCATCATTGTTGTAAATTCATGTGGTGATGCGAATAAAGATAAAAATATTTTAAAAAAAAGATTGGGCAGTATCTATGATAAATAAATTATTAACTAATTCATTTAAAAAAGCAAAAAAAGAAAATAGACCAGCACTTCTTACTTATACTGTGGCGGGCGATAATACAAAAAAAAAATCATTTGAAATTTTAAAATCAATTTCAAAATACAGTGATATATGTGAATTAGGATTTCCACATAATACTCCTATTGCTGATGGTGGACAAATTCAAACAAGTTCATATAGAGCATTAAAAAATGGTATCAAAATAAATGACGTTTTTTCTATTGTTAGTAAATTTAAAAAATTAATAACTGATAAGCCCATTATATTAATGGGTTATTACAATATGATATACCAATACAATGAAAATAAATTCATTGATAAGTGTAAACAAAGCAAGGTCGATGGTATTATTGTCGTAGATTTGCCATATCCAGAAAATAAAAAATTTGCCTCAAAATGTAAAAAAGAAAAAATTAATTTTATACAATTGATTTCACCCACCACGTCTAAAAAAAGATTAAAAAATATTATTAAAGACTCTCATGATATGATTTACTATATCAGCATGTTATCCACTACAGGTGGAAAATTAAAAGTACATCCAAGAGTAATTTTAAAAGAATATTTTAAAATTAAAGCTCAAAATAGATCGAAAAATGTAGTAATTGGGTTTGGTATCACTGAAAAAACCATTAAATCTCTTAAAAAAGCTGATGGATTAGTAGTTGGAAGTGCTATTTGTAAAGAAATAACAAATTCAATTAAAAAAAGACAAAATGCAGTCACAAATGTTGCTAATATTGTTAAAAGACTTAAAAATAAAATAAAATGAATTGGATAACAAAAATTATTAAAGCAGGTGAAAAAATAAAGACAGCTTTACATAAAAGAGCTTCAAAAGAAGATATAGCTAACAGTGACTGGACCTCATGTTGTAAGGGTCCAATATTAAAAAAAGATCTTGAGAAAAACTTATGGGTTTGTCCTGACTGCATAAAACATCACAGAATTAAGCCAAAACAAAGATTTGATATATTATTTGGAAAAAATAATTATGAAATATTTAAAACACCAATTCCAAATGATGACCCTCTTAAATGGACTGACTCTAAGTCATATAAAGATAGATTAAAGAGTGCTAGAAAAAAAACTGGTTTAGATTGTGGTATGATGGTCGTATGTGGAAATATTAATAATATAAAAATAACCGCAGTTGCGTCCGACTTTGATTTTCTAGGTGCATCAATGGCAGCTGCTGAAGGGGAGGCTTTTTTATATGGTGTGCAATATGCTATAGAAAACAAAACACCTTTTTTATGTATCAGTGCTGGTGGTGGGATGAGAATGATGGAAAGTTTAATTTCTTTATCTCAGATGACCAGAACAACTCTTGCAATTAACGAATTAAAAAAAAATAATCTTCCTTATTTGGTCTGTATTACTGATCCTACAGCAGGTGGTATTACTGCCTCTTATGCAATGCTAGGTGATATCCATATAGCTGAACCAGGTGCTTTAATTGCATTTGCTGGTGCAAGAGTGATTCAAGGCACGGTTAAAGAGGAGCTACCTGAAGGTTTTCAAAAAAGCGAATATCTTGAAAAGACAGGATTTGTTGACATCATTGTTCAACGAAAAGACTTAGCTGAAAAAATTGGAGCTTTATTATCAATATTGTTAAAGAAAAACTCTGTTATAAGCACTGAAGAAAATGAAACTACAGAAAATACTCAGTCGCTTTCTAAAGTTGCATCCTAAGGAAATTGACCTTAGCTTAGATCGTATTAAAATTCTATGTGAGAAATTGGGCAACCCTCAAGATAAAATTAAAGCAATATCTGTGGTTGGCACTAACGGTAAACAATCAACTATAAATGCAATTTTTTCAATATTAAAAGAAGCGAACATTAAATGTAATATTTTTTCAAGTCCACATATTCAAAAAATAAATGAAAGATTCATTTTTGATAATCGAGAATTAGAGGATGAAAAATTAGCAAATATTTTTGAAGAAGTTGAAAAAATTAATGATAATCAACAAATTACATTTTTTGAAATATTATCAGCTTGTTATTTCTATAAAGCAGCACAATACACTAACAATATCAATTTGATTGAAGCAGGTTTATTTCACAGATTTGATGCAACAAATATACTTAAAAGTAATTTAGCTAGTATAGTATGTTCAATTAGCAAAGATCATCTTGATTGGTTACCAAAAAATCAACAAACAATTGAAAAAATTGTTTTTGAAAAAACATCATCACTTTTAAATTCAAACATAATTGTATCTAAGCAAAACTCAATAAACACAACTAAATATATCAAGAAAACAATTTTAAAAAACTCATCCAAAAAATTATTTTTTAACGAAGATTTTAGCTTTTCCAGTGGTGAGAATGATTTCTTTTATTATGAGGATAAATTTGGGGGCTTAAAACTCCCAATGCCAAATATTTTGGGACATTTCCAACTTGAAAATATATCAACTGCAATAGCAACGCTAAGATTATTGGATTTTAATATCAAAGACGATGATATAAAAAATGGAATAACAAAAATTGAGAGTATTGGTAGATTGCAAGAAATAAAATCTGGAAAATTAAAAGAATTATTAAAAAATAATCGATTAATAATTGATGGAAGTCATAATGAGGATGGTGCAAGAGTTTTGAATGAGTATCTACAAACTTTAGATTGTAACAAACATGTTATTATAGGAATGATGGCAAATAAAGATCATGAAAAATATATAAGTTATTTTAAAGACATTTCTTCTTTAACAACTATAGATATTCCTGGACAACCAAACTCAATAAGTGGAAAAGATTTGAAAGAAAAATTTAAAAATATTTCAAATGTTCAATATAAAGAAAGTATTGAACAAGCAATCGAATCTGTTCCTATAAAAGAAAATGACTTATTGATTATTACAGGGTCTTTATATTTAGCAGGCGAAATGTTAAATTTAAACTAAATATTTTTCTCTAAAAATTCTTTCATATTGCTTTCAGGAACTCCACCAACTTTTCTATCTACCTCAACGCCTTTTTTATAGATTATAACAGTCGGCACACCTCTTATACCTGCTGCACTACCTGTGTTAATTCCACCATCTTCAATATCTGCATAATAAAAGCCAGCTTTTCCTTTGTACTCATCCGCTAATTTATCCATAACTGGTTTTAAAGCTTTACAGGGACCACACCATGCTGCACTAAATTGAATTACTGAAACGTCCTCATTTTTGATTTTGCTATCAAAATCTTCATCTTTAAAATCTATAAGCATAAAAGTTATTTATAATCATTATCATTAAAGTCAACTAAGTAATTTCATATTTTTTTTCAATTGACATAACAAATTCATTAATTTCATCTAATTTTTTTAATTCTACCTCATCATCTCTATTTGAAGCTTGATCCCTTAAATAATCAATCTCTGTATAAGCCATATGTACAGTTTGCCATTTCTCTTTATTTTTGCTCAATATTCTTCTAGCTATTTCACTTTTGATATTTTTATATAAATCAGGGGGTAAAATTTGAGGTGCTTCTTGATAAATTATTTTTTGACCAAACCAACTGCATCTTTTATCTTGAAATTTGTCTAATAATCTTAATTTATCTTCCCATGACGAACTGTGCCATGTTTTAAATAAAGAAGTATCTTTATTAGGTATAAATTTTTCATATAAGGTTTCCTCTGGCAATAAATCTTCTTGAGTTTTAGTTTGTTCTTTTTCTTCAGCTGCTTCTCTATGAATAATTTGAATATTTTTACAAAAATTTTCACTATTTCTAACTAAATGCGCTCTCTTTTTTATTGTATCTAAATCTAAATCTAAATATGGCTTTTGACTTAAAGCAAATTTTTTATCCAAAACTACTGGAGCTTTATTTGTTTTTAAAACTCTTAGGGCTTTAGGACTCATTTTTTTTAAAACATCCCTAAGTTGATCGATAGGTAGATTTAATAATGGTTCTGGATCTCTACGACAGTCCCATAAATATCCCCATGAAGCATATGACGGATGAAAAGAATGCTTAGGATGTAATGAACAACCAAGATACATCATGTTTCTTCCCTTTACATTTTCAAAAATAGAGTAAATTCCATTATTTGTTAAAAGCGTTTCAACGCTAGATTTTGTTGATGTTTTTAAAAATTCTTCCCAATTTTCTTTATGTTTATTTTTAATTATTCTTAGAACCTTTAAAGCAGTATAAGCATCATGGTAGGCTGTATGTTGTTGAGAGGTATCAAATCCTTGCATTCTAGCCAAGCCCTCTAAAGCCAAACTTGGATTTCCAGCCTCGGTTAACTCAGTTTTTAAAGTTTCTGGATTTAAAGTTTGAGCTGCTCTTGCAATATGTAAACCATCATGTTCTTGATTGGGTGATGAATGGGTAGCATATGGGTATCTATTTCCTTTAAAAAAATTAAAATGAAACATTCTTCTATCAAAATTCAAATTTGACCAACCCATGAACATAGCAGGAGCACATTTAGAGAAAAAATTCTCAACAGCACCTAAAAAATCATAATGTGAATAATTACCCTTTGTTAATAAATCTATGCTTGTAGAGTTAACAAGTAATGCTTTCGCTGAAGGAACTTCCCCTTCAGGCATTCGCCCTCGAATATTTAACTTTCCAATTTCTTTTAAATTTTTATCAACAACAACTGCTCCAACCTCAATTATAGAACCCCAAATAGTACTATTGGTTGTTTCGGTGTCGTAAATTACAATTTTATCCATTTTTGTTAACCCAAGTTATTCATTTCATTAAATTTTTTTAATCTACCTAAAAATAAATTTTGATATGTAATTAATTCAGAGCCTTGGATTTTAAATTCTTGAAATAAATTGTCTACTGTACAAACAAGAATAACACACGCTGTGATATTTGAATTGTAAACAACATTATGTGCTAAAGAATAAGCTGCAGTTTGTAAAAACCATGAGTCTATGTACTCAGCTTTTTTCGGTTTATTGGATTGTTTGAAATCAATTATTGTTTCTTTTCCTTCAAATACTCCTACACAATCTGCTGTACCTGCATACTTTTCTGGATAATACATTGTGCATTCCACACCATATATTTCGTCTAATCTATTTGTTAATCCCTTATCAATGATTTCTTTTGCCATCTTTTTGTATTGTTCATTGTCCTCGAAGAAACTTAAATTTTCTCTGCCCAAAAGAAAAGATTCTAAATAGCCATGCATCCGGGAACCTCTGCTACTTGCGGCTTTTGTAATTGCTTCAGCTTCTTTAAAACCAGTTCTTTCTCGCCAATTTGCTAAAGCAGCTTTATCTTCCTCAGACTTTGTTGCATCAAGTATTGAAGTAACACTTGGTAATTTTGTTTCTCCTAACAAGTATCTTCTTATTCCATCTTCTGTTGCTCTTGATGATGTAGGATAATTGTATTTCTTATTCCAGCGCATGTGATTTCTTATAGTCGGTATTATCTGAAAAAAGAAATTATTTTTTAAGATGTTTATTTCTTTCAACAAATTTCTCAACGTTTTCTGTCAGTACAGCTTTTTCAACTTGCTCGGGATCTTTTATGTTTTCTAAAGTTCTACTAATTGATCTTGCATCAGTACCAAACTTATCTACTACACTCATGGCCTCTTCTAATTTTTTTCTAAGCGTAATTATATTATCAAAATGTTTACCAAATCTTGTAGTGATAGTTTTAAGGTGATTATATATTTCTGTAGCTCCCTTTTGAACTTTCAGTGATTGAAAACCCATATGTAAGGATTGTAAATAAGCTGAAAGAGTATTAGGGCCAGAAATAACTACCTTATATTTCTTCATTAATTCTTGGGTTAATAACTCTTTAGTGCTTGGATCTTGATACTCTGTTAATTCTTTATAAAGACTCTCTGTTGGTGCGTATACGATTGCAAAATCTGTTGTTTTAGGTGGAACAATATATTTTTCCATAACACTTTTAGCCTTGGCCTTAAATGCACTTGCTAATTTTGTTCTAGCATCAGCAACAGCTTTTTTATCATCTGAATCATATGCATCAGTAATTGCTTTAAATTTTTCTACTGGAAAATGAGAATCTACTGGAACCAAAACATCTCCTTGAAGCTTGATTGCGAATTCTACATTCTCGCTGGTATCCTCTTTCATTTTAACATTAGTCATAAATTGAGATGCTGGTAACAAATCCTTTATCAAAGCATCTAGAGAATATTCAGCCAAAGTTCCATACTTTTTAACCCCTGCTAAAATTTTAGTAATCCCCTCTTGGCTTTGATTTAACAATTTTACTTGCTCATTGAAGTTTCCAACCTTTTCATCTACTTTGGTTAAGGCCTCAGTCATATCTTTTGTTACCCCAGTTGATAAAGAGTTAAATGAGGTAGACATCGAATTTAGAGAAGTATTGATTGTAGAGTTTAAGCTATCTTTTAATCTAACAATTTCCGCGTTCAAATTTGCTATTTCATTAGTCTCATCAGCTCTGTTCGCTTTCTTGAACTTTATATTTAGATATAAAATAGCCAGGATTGCTCCAAACATTAAAATCAAAATTATTAATAAAATTGTGTCCATGATTCGTAACTTGTATTATAAGTGATTTTTATGGAATTATATCTTATTTTAAAAATTATTTTTGGAATAGGGTTTCTAGTAGCTACTTATGCAGTAATGCGAAATTTAGATATTATCAAAATTATTCTCATATACTTTAAAGATAAATTACTTGGAAAGTAATTTAACAAAGTTTTTTAAACCTTTTTTTTTACTATTTTTTTTTGATGTAAAAATACAAGCTTCAGATTTTAAGATTTCTCCATCTTTCAATACACGTAAGTTATTCGCCCTAAGAGTTTCACCTGTAGATGTTATGTCTGTAATTAATTCAGCTGAACCAGTAAAAGGGTACGCCTCGGTTGCTCCCAAACTCTCAATCAATTTAAATTGGGTAACACCTTTAGAAAATAAAAAATCCCTTGTTAAATTTGGATACTTAGTTGCAACTCTTAATCTTTTTTTCTTTTTATCTCTAAATTCAAATGCAATTTCTTCTAAGTCAGCTATTGTTTGAACATCGATCCAGGGATCCGGTATAGCTACAACTAGATTAGCTTTTCCAAAATTAAGTTTTCTGACAACGTTTATTTTGTTTTGAGTATTTATTTCACTTTCTTTCAATAAATCAAAACCAGAGAAGCCAATATCTAAAGAGCCATCACCCAATCTCTCAATAATTTCTCTAGCATGCAAATATAAAATTTTTATGTTTGATTTATTTTTTATTGAACCTATCAAATCTCTTTCCCCTCGTTCAGAAATAAGTTTTAACTTTTTTTTAGTAAAAATTTTTAAAACGTCTTTTCTTAACCTTCCCTTACTAGGTATTCCTATATTTATTAAATTTTTCATAATTGAGAATTTAAGTTAAGAGCAGCACCAACTGCTGGTACCTGTTTTTTTGAACCAAGATCGGCAATTAATTTGTCATATCGACCACCATTACAACAATTGATAATTTTCGATTTTGATTTGATGTCTATCTTAAAAACCATGCCAGTATAATATTCTAATTGTCTACCAAAGGCAGTTGAGAAGATTACATTTAATTTGAATATTTTGTTTTTTGAGATAGGAAAATATTTCTGATCAACAAAAAGGTTTATTTTATGTTTTTTAAAAAATTTATTTAACTCTTTTGCAGCTTTATTTATTGGACATTTAATTTTCAAAAACTCTTTAATAATTTTTGATGTATTGCCTCCTTTACTTGCTCTCCTTGGATCCTTAATCTTTTTATCAAACCTTTCTAAAATCTCTTTCAATGTTCTACCTGCAACAATAGATGATTGATCATCTTTTAACATTTTTAAATATCGTCTTTTATCAACTTCAACAATAGTTGGGTCTACATCAGAATTAGTCTCTAATCTTTTTAATAAATCACTGAAATAGTTCTCTCGCCAAAAATGTCTTGTAAGTCTTAATTTCCATCTTTTTGGTATATCTAATTTTGATATTAGAAGATTAAAAATTTCCACATTGCCAATTGTTAGAGTGCCATAAGAATATTTAAAATTTTTTAGTGATTTAAGGGATGTGCTTATTATTTCTTTATCATCATTTTTTTCGTCTTTTGATCCTATAATCTCAAAACCAACTTGATTTCTGATTATAGAATCATTTTTATTTTGAGATTTCCTATAAGCCTGTCCACTATAAAATATTTTTTCTTTACTCTTTAAATTTTTTTCTAAATATCTTAGACAAGACGCAATTGTAAGGTCAGGTCTTAAACATAATTCATTACCCATCTGATCTATAAATGAAAAAATAAATTTTCTAAAACTCTCACCAGACCTTTGAACTATATGACTCGTCTCAATAACTGAAGGTAATTCAATATATTTAAATCCTTTAGACTGAACTGATCTAAGGATTTTGTCAGATGAATTTTTTGATTTCATTTATTAAATTTTCTTTTGGAAATGTAATTTGGTTATTCTCCCCTTTGGCACCAAGAAGATTTTTCAATGTTATTTTATTATCTTTAAATTCATTTTCGCCACATATAATTGCAACTGGACATTCTCTTTTATTAGCATAAGTAAGTTGCTTACCTAGATTTTTTTTACTAGCCAAAAATATTTCAGAATTAATATTATTCTTTCTCAAATTGTTTAAGATTTCGTAATAATTTTTTAAATATTTTTCATCCATTACACAAATGATAACTGGATTTTGTACATCAATTTCTAATTGATTTGATTGCACCATTGCAAACAACAATCTATCAACACCAATACTTACACCTGTTCCAGGTATGTCTACACCCTTAAATCTCGAAATTAATTTATTATACTGTCCGCCTGAGCAAATACTTCCAATATCAATTTCTTTGCCCTTAATATTTTTTGCTTTAAAATTGAGATTAGTTTCAACACAAAACCCATCATAATAATCTAGGCCTCTAACTATCGTAAAATTGGTTTTTACTTGATCAGAGTAATTTCCAAAGTTTAAAACCTCAAATAATTCTTCTAATTCTTTAATGCCCTCTTGGGTAATAGGATTTTTAAAATTTTCTTTAAGTTCATTCAAATCTTTAATTCTTAAAAAGTTTAAGATTTTTAAAACTTGATCATCACTTAAGTTTGCTCCTTTGGTTATAGCTCCACTTTTATCTTTTCTCTCCTTTTTTAATAGTTCTTCGACACCCTTTAAACCAAATCCAGGTTTATCGAGTTTATCTATAGCTCTCATTACCTTAATTTGTTTCTCTTTTTCAATTTTTAAATCTTCGATTAAACCTTGAACGATTTTTCTGTTACTTACGTTAATAGTAAATTGATCTTTTTTTAAACCACATTCAATTAATGTGCTTGCAATTAAATTACATAATTCAGCGTTTGCTTGTGCTGGGTCGACATTACCTACTATATCACAATCTGCTTGAGTAAATTCTCTGTATCTAGCATTCCCAGCTTTTTCGTTCCGAAACACATTTTGAATCGCATAACGTTTATAAATTGAAGGGAGTTCTTGATTATTCTGTGCAACAAATCTTGCTAATGGACTAGATAAATCATATCGGAGAGTAATATTTTTTTCTCCATCCTTAAATGTAAAAACATCAGACATAGGATTACTATCATCTTCTGCAAGAAAAGATCCTATATTTTCACTTATTTCAAATGATGGAGTTTCTAATGGATCAAATCCATACTTAGAGAAATTTCTCTCAATGACCTCTATTAGTCTTTTTTTGAGAAGTAATTTCTTGTTCCATCTATCTTCAAAACCTGAGGGTAATCCAGGAATTAATTTATTTTTTTCACTCATTTTTTGGTACCTTGAGTAGGTTACGCTCCTACGACTTCGGATCCACAAACCGACGTGATGCTATTTCACCATCAAGGCATGTCCTTTTTAGTTTTATCTTATTTTTTATTGATTTAAAATTATATTATAAATGATTATTCGCTAGCTTTAGCCAGCATGGAAATGAGAATGCACACCTTTAGCAGCTCCTCTAAAGATTGCTTCTAGAGTACTTAGCGCGTACGTTTTTCTTGTCTCATATTTACTCATAAAAAGTCTTTTAGACAAAAAATTTGATTATTCAAGTGTTAAAAAAGGACGTAATTCTAATTTGAAGAAAAACGTCCTTTAAAATTTGAAATTAGTCAACTTTTTTCAAATTTACCGCTGATGGACCCTTTGGACCATCCTCAAGTGTAAATTCTAGTTTATCTCCTTCATTTAGATACCTCATGCCTGCAGCTTTTACTGCACTAGCGTGTACAAACGCATCCTTTTCTTTGTCTTCTCTTTCGATAAATCCAAAGCCTTTTTTTCCGTTAAACCATTTAACGGTTCCTTTTAATGTACTCATCTTATTTCTTTGTCCTTTAGTTATTTATTATTAATAGAAGTTAATTTCTTTTAGATTAATTTCAAGATGTTTTGATGGTGCCTCGGGAAGGATTCGCACCTCCGACACAAGCCTTTTCAGGGCTCTGCTCTACTCCTGAGCTACCGAGGCAAATTTTAACCCCTAAAGATTATTCTGCCTTTTGTAAGGTCATATGGTGTCATCTCTACTGTTACGTTATCACCTTGTAATACCCTTATTCTATTTTTTCTTAACTTACCCGCAGTATGAGCAGTGACTATATGACCATTCTCTAGTTGAACTCTAAACATTGCGTTAGGTAGTAAATCGGTAACTTTACCCTTAAATTCAAGTAGATCTTGTTTTGACAAATTTATTTTCTCCTAATTCTTTTTTTTACAGATTGAGCATGTCCTGCTAAACCCTCATAATTTGCAAGAGTTATAACTGATGGTCCAAGACTTTCAATACCCTTTTTTGATAGGTTTATGTATGAAATTCTTTTATAAAATTCATTAACGCTAATTCCACTTGAGTATTTAGCTGAACCGTTTGTAGGCAAAATATGATTTGAACCAGCATTATAATCTGTCATTGCCATAACAGCAAACTTCCCTAAACAAATAGATCCTGTATTTTTAATCTTACTAAGTAGAGACTTATAATTCTTTATATTCAACTCTAAATGCTCGGGAGCAATTTTATTGACAACTTCTGCAATTTTTTTTTCAGACTTTATATAAATTAGAATTCCATTTTTTATTAAGCTCTTTTTTGCAACAGAAACTCTTGGAATTTCTTTTAATTGTTTCAAAATTTCAATATTAACTTTTTTGATAATCTCTTTATCCTTAGAGATAAGTATGCATTGGGCCAACACATCATGTTCAGCTTGAGCTATTAAATCACTTGCTATCCATTCAGCGTTAGAAGATTTGTCACAAACAACAGTTACCTCAGAAGGTCCCGCTGTCATTCCCTCAATTCCAACATCGCCGAAAACTTCTTTTTTAGCAGCAGCAACATAGGCATTGCCTGGACCAACAATTTTGTCTACCCTCTTAATTTTTTTAGTTCCATAAGTAACCGCAGCGATTGCTGATGGCCCACCAATAGAATAAATTTCTTTAATTTTACATTTTCGGGCCGCATATAAAACTGCAGGATTTTGTTTGCCTTTATGACTTGGATTAATCATAATGATTCTTTTTACACCAGCAACTAGTGCTGGAATGGCATTCATTAAAACACTTGATGGATAAGACGCTGAAGATCCAGGAACATAAATTGCAACTGACTCAATCGGTAAATACCTATATTCAAGTTTATTTCTTAGGTTATCCACGTATGAAATGTTTTTAAATTTTTGAAGAGAGTGAAATTTATAAATTCTTTTGTAAGCAAGATCTATTGCTCTTTTTACTACTTTGTCAAGAGTTGCTATTGTTTTGGAAATTTTTTTTGATGTTGGTGCAATAACCTTATTATCATTAAATTTTTTTTCATATTTTATTAAGGCTTTATCTCCATTATTCTTAACATCTTTAATAATTCTCAAAACTGATACTTTAGATAAATTTACTTTATTTTTTCTTTTCATAAGTAAATTATCTAATTCTCTATCAAAATTTTTTTTTCTACTATCTAATATCTTCATATACTTTTATTTAATCTTGATCCTCTAGTCTTACTTCAATCGTTTCTGTAGTCAAAGAAATGTAAGCATTATTATTGAAAATTAAATTTATCTCATAATCCTCTTTATTCTTCATATAATCTATGGCTACTAATTCTAGAATTTGTTCAACATTTTTCTGGTCAATATTTTTTGATTTTACCTTATCAACAAAATCAAATCTGCAAACACTATTAATTTTTATATTTTTCTCCTCAGACTCTACTTTTACACGCTCAATTGAAAGGAGAAAAACTTTATTATTAGATAAATATTTTATGTCTCCAACTTTGACTTTTGAGCCAGCGCTGCAAGCTGAGATCATTTGTAATCCATCATAATCAGTAGCTATAATTTTTGCTAAATATTTTTTTTTCATCAATTTATCCTTCTTATCTTAGCACCTACTTTTTTTAACTTTTTTTCTAAATTTTCATATCCACGATCTAAATGATAAATTCTATTTATTATAGATTTACCCTCAGCAGATAACGCTGCTAAAATTAGAGAGACAGATGCCCTTAAATCTGTAGCCATTAACTCTGCAGGTGCAAACCTTGTATTACCTTTTATTAAAGCCTTATTACCATTAATTGAAATATTAGCGCCCATACGATTAAGTTCTGCAACGTGCATAAATCTATTTTCAAAAATATTCTCTTTAATGAAAGATCTTTTGTTAGCTTTACATAATAAAACCATCATTTGGGCTTGCAAATCAGTTGGGAAACCTGGATACGGAGCTGTCTTAATGTTCAAATTTTTAATTTTTTTTGTTCCTATGATTCTAATTTCATTTTTTTTTTGAAAAATTTTAACACCAACTTTTTTCAAAATATTTATTTCTGTTTTAATTATTTTAGGCCTTACATTTGTTATTTTAAGATTTCCCTCTGTGATAGCTGCTGCAATAAGATATGTGCCAGCTTCTATTCTATCAAACATTACAGAATAAGAGATTTCATTTGTGCAGTTAACACCAATGATTTTGACTTTGCGTTTTCCTATCCATTTAATATCACATCCCATGTCTACTAAAAATTTAATTAAATCATTAATTTCTGGCTCTATCGCACAGTTACTTAAAATTGTTCTACCTTTGGCAAAACATGAAGCAATAATTAAGTTTTCTGTAGCTCCTACTGATATCTTTGGAAAATAAATGTTAGAACCAATCAATCCTCGTGGCGCTGATGCACTAACATAACCTTGCTCTATTTTATATTTAACACCCAACTTTGATAAAGCACTTAAGTGAATATCAATTGGTCTGGTGCCTATTGCACAACCACCTGGAAGTGAAACTTTGGCCATTCCAAACCTCGCTAACAAGGGTCCTAAAACTAATATTCCTGCTCGCATTGTTTTTACAAGATTGTAAGGAGCAAATTTTCTTTTAAGTTTTGAATTATCAATGATTAAATCTTTATTTCTTTTTTTTATTTTAGATCCTAAAGATTGAAGTAAATTAATCATAGTTTTTATATCTTTAACATCAGGTAAGTTTTTGAGGCGAATTTTTTTGTTTGAGAGCAAAGTTGAAGCCAAAATTGGTAATGATGCATTTTTAGAGCCAGAAATTTTAATTTGTCCCGTGAGCTTTTTTGCTCCAAAGACTTCAAGTTTTTTCATTATTATACTTTTGGAAGAGTTACTCCAGTCTGGCCCATATACTTCCCTTTTCTGTCAGCATATGTAACCTCTGGCTTTTCGTTTCCTTTTAAAAAAATAAATTGAGCAACACCTTCATTAGCGTATATTTTTGCTGGGAGCGGTGTTGTATTTGAAAATTCTAAAGTAACATATCCCTCCCATCCTGGTTCTAGTGGTGTTACATTAACTATAATACCACACCTTGCATAAGTAGATTTACCCAAACAAATAACCAAAATATTATCTGGAATTTTAAATTTTTCGATTGTTCTTGCCAAAACAAAAGAGTTTGGAGGAATAATGCACTCTGAAACATTTTTTGTAACAAAATTAGTTGGTTTAAAATTTTTAGGATCTACTATTTCTGAATTCACATTTGTGAATATCTTAAATTCATCAGAGACCCTAGCATCATATCCATAAGATGAAAGCCCATAAGAAATATTGCTTCCTCTTATTTGTTTTTCCTCAAAAGGTGATATCATCTCTTGTTCTTTGGACATTTTTCTAATCCATTTATCTGACTGAACTGACATTATTTATATTTTTTTTTATTTTTTTTTGGAACAGCTTTCTTTTTTTTAAATTTTTTTTAAGTGCTAAACTTAGTCGTTCAGTTTTACTTTTATTTTTCATTCTTTATTTGGATTAGTCAAAAAATCTAAAGTGATTGGTTTTGATACATCTAAATTAGCTTCTTTTTTTTCCTCATTTTTAGGACCTTCTTTTGCTAAACGCTTGGCTTTTTTTTCAGCAAGTTTTCTCTCTCTTTTAGCTTGCTTTTCCATAAGTTTGGCACTTTTTGTAGATTTATAATCGTAATGAATACCCATAAATTCCTCAGCTAAGATATAAATCATATTGTAGAAAAAATTAAGGCAATAATTTGAAAAAAATGCTTTATTATCAATAAAATACAATTTTTAATATTTGCTCCTGTAGTTAAATGGCATAACAAGTCCTTGGTAAGGACTAATTCCCTGGTCAGTACAGGGTGGGAGCACCATTATCCTTTTTTATAAAAAATTTTTCTCAAAAAAATTGTAATTATAACTAACAAAACAAATATTATTAAAGGAAGATAAATATCTTTTGACGAAATTAATTCAATCATACTTGGAGCCTCTAAGTTTTGATCAATTAGTCTCTCTAAACCGCTACCAATAGAACAAATTAAAAATAATTGGGGTAGAATTCCCAAAAAAGTCGCACAAAAAAAGTTAATGGGTTTTACATTAAATATGCAAGGTAAAACATTTGAAATAGCGAAAGGTATACCTCCTATAAATCTATAAATTAGTAAATAAATAAATTCAGACTTTTTAAATTTCTCCTCTAGATTTTGAAATTTATTTAAAAATTTTTCTTTTATTAGTTCTTTTAAAAAATAATTGGCAAAAAGATAAAGTAAAGTTGCACCCGTTGACAAACCTATAACCACTATCAGTGATCCAAGCCATTTTCCAAAAATGAAACCAGAGAGTAACGCAACTGGTGAACCAAAACCAGCAGCTAAAACCCAAATAATTGTAAAAAAAATGAATATTAATGCTAATAAAAATATATTAGTCTTTTTAAGATCAAAAAAATAATCTCTATTATTTTTAATAAATTCATAGCTTGTTATTTCGTGGATGCTGAACTTTGAAAAAAAAAAATATAGGAATAACCCAACCAATGTAAGGTAAAAAATCCCGATAAATAATTTAATTTTACTAGCTTTTTGCATTAATAGTCTTTGTTATTATAAAATCTTCTATTTGCTATTTATATATTTAATTACTATAAAGAGCGAAATTTGTTAAATTTTAATCACATTTTATGAAAAGAACATTTCAACCTTCTAAAATTAAAAGAGCCAGAAAACACGGTTTTAGGTCTAAAATGAAAACAAAGAGTGGAAAAAAACTTCTAGCTAGAAGACGAGCAAGAGGAAGAAAATCTTTAACAGTATCTGGCTGAACAAATGAAAAGCAAAATCCTTGCTCTTTCTAAAAATGAGGAATTTAAAGATTTAATAAATAAAAATAAGTTATCAAATAAATATGTAACAATTTTTTTTGGAGTTTTAGAAAATAAAAATAATAAAAAATTGAATATCAGTTTTGTTACAAAAAAAAAAATTGGAAATGCGGTAAAAAGAAATAAAATAAAAAGAAGATTAAAAAATATCATGAATGAAGCAATTAGAAAAATATCAATAAAATTTAATTATTCGTATCTAATTATTGCTAAATCAACTATGTTGAATAACGAGTATACAAATATTAAAGATATTATATTTCAAAGTTTTAGAAAAATTAAATAATGAAAATTATAAAAAATATACTTATTAAAATTATAAAATGTTATAAATTTTTGATTAGCCCTATACTTGGCCATTCTTGCAGATACCTACCAACATGTTCAGAATATTGCATCGAAGCACTTAAAAATTATAATTTATTTAAAGCATTGTATCTTAGTTTAAAAAGAATTTTGTCTTGTCATCCGATTAAATTTTTAGGAGGAGGTGAAGGTTTTGATCCAATAATTAAAGAAAAGAGAGAAAAAAAATAATGGACTCTAAAAATGTAATAGCCGCAATTACTCTATCTACAGCTGTCATAGTGTTATATTCTCTTTTTTTCATACCAGAGCAAACTTCAACTCAAGATCCTTCTGAAAAAAAAAAAATAGAACAAAATTCTGATGCTCCAAGCCTAGAACAAAAAGAAACAATCGTTACTATTTCGAGAGATGAGGCTCTGAATCAAAGCAAAAGAATTGAATTTGAAAATGATAACGTTATAGGTTCAATATCTTTAAAAGGTGCTTCTATAGATGATTTAACTTTCAAAAAATATAAAGTAAATCTTGAAAATGAAGAAAAAGTAACTTTACTAGGACCAAGAAATATTGATGAAGGCTATCTAATTGATAGTGGTTTTGTTACCACTGATAAAAATATTGATGTTCCAAATTCAGAAACAATTTGGTCAGTCGTAGGTAATAATAAACTTACTTATAAGTCTCCAATTAAACTAAATTGGACTAATAAACAGGGTTTAAAGTTTGAGAAAGAAATATCATTAGATGATAAATATCTTTTTACAATTAAACAAAAAGTAATTAATGAAAGTAATAAGAAATATGACTTTTATTCTTATGGTCAAATAATAAGAAATGAAATTCCAGAAATAATTGATTTCTTGATACTACATGAAGGTTTAATCGCTACCTTAGATGATGAATTAATAGAAGAAGACTATGACGATATTCAAGAAAAAAAGTTTTCTAAAGTAGCTAAAAAAGGCTGGTTAGGAATAAGTGATAAATATTGGATAACATCATTAATACCCCCAAAAAACACTGAGTTTAAAACAACATTTGACTATAAAAATAAATTCAGAGCAAATTTTATAGCTACGAGTCCTCTAGAATTAAATGAAAACAGCTCAATTGAAGAAGAGTTAAAGATCATTGTTGCAGCTAAAAGGGTTGATGTAATTGATGGTTATGCTGAAACACTTAATATAGAAAAATTTGATTTGGTAATAGATTGGGGATTCCTTTACTTTATTACTAAACCACTTTTTTATGGCATTGATTATTTTTTTAAACTGCTTGGAAATTATGGTTTAGCGATTATAGCAATCACAATATGTATTAGATTAGCATTTTTTCCTTTAGCAAATTTTTCATTTAGAAGTATGGCTAAAATGAAAGCACTCCAGCCTGAAATGGTAAGACTGAAAGAATTACATAAAGATGACAAGATGAAATTACAACAAGCTATGATGGCACTTTATAAGAAAGAAAAAGTAAATCCTATGTCAGGATGTTTACCAATTTTAGTTCAAATACCTGTTTTTTTTGCATTATATAAGGTTTTGTTTGTTACTATAGAAATGAGACAAATGCCATTTTATGGATGGATACAAGATTTATCCGAAAGAGATCCCACCAGTATATTTAATTTATTTGGATTATTGCCTTATGATGTGCCCTCATTCCTTGTTATTGGAGCGTGGCCTGTGGCAATGGGTGTTTCTATGTGGATCCAACAAAAACTAAATCCAGCACCAACTGACGCAATACAGGCAAAAATATTTATGTTTTTTCCTCTTTTCTTAACTGTAATTCTTGCTCCATTCCCAAGTGGTCTGGTTATTTATTGGACTGTAAATAATATCTTAACCATGGCTCAGCAAGTATTTATTATGAGACGAACAACAGTAAAAACTGTAACTTAATATCAAATTTTAAATCAGAATTAAAAAAATGGACATCAAAAGTATATTACCAGAGAATGGACCTCCGATTAAAGAAGTATCTAAATATATTGAAAAATATAGAAACGAATTGATTGTAATAAAATATGGTGGCAATGTATTTATTGACCGTAATATTTTTAATAATTTTATATCAGATATCAGTATATTGAATAAACTAGGTATATCTATAGTGGTAGTTCATGGTGGTGGTCCAAGAATAAAAAGAGAGTTAGAAAAATCCAAAATTGAGTCTAAGTTTATTAGAGGTCTAAGGGTAACAGATGAAAAAATTATAAATATAGTTGAAAATGTTTTAATTGATTTTAATTATGACATTGTTAATTCTTTGCTGAAAAAAGGATCTGAGGCTATTTCTATTCACACAAAAAATAAAAATGTAATAGAAGTGGTTCCAGAAGCGGAGGAGCTTGGTTTTGTGGGAATACCAAGTAAGATAAATAGTTCTTTTTTGATTGATACAATTAATGAAAAAAAGATACCAATTGTTTCTCCTTTAGGTCTTGGAAAAAACAATCAAACATACAATATAAATGGAGATACAGCTGCAGGGGCTGTTGCAAAGTCTTTAAAATCGAGAAGGTTACTTTTAATGACCAATGTTGAAGGTGTTTTAGATAAAGAAAAAAAGCTGATAGAGGAAATTTCCTCATCAGAAATTTTAGAAATGGTTAAGAATGAAACCATTACGGAGGGTATGATACCGAAAATAAATACTTGTTTAGATGCTGTTAATAACGGAGTTACTGCAGTTGGAATAATTGATGGGAGAAAAGAACACTCCATATTATTTGAAATTTTCTCTGATAAAGGTTCTGGGACTTTAATAAGAAAATGAAAAATATTAAAAAAATGAAATATCTCCTATTAGATCTTGATGGTGTTTGTTATGGGAAACATAATAACTACTCATTAGAAAAAGTATTTGGTCAAGTTTCTAAAAGAATGACCATGTTTATTTCTGACAGACTAAAAATAAATCATGAGGAGGCTAAAAAACTTCAAACTAATTATTTCTATAAATACAATACAAGTTTAAATGGACTCATGATTCACCACGACATACCGCCTCAAGAGTTTTTAAAATATGTACATACTATCGACCTTTCATTTATGAAAGAAGACAAGATTATGAGAAATGAACTTGAAAAACTAGAAATGGAAAAATTTATTTTTACAAATGGGAGTGCTGAACATGCACAAAATATTTTAACACATCTGGGGATTTATGACCTTTTTGGAAGAGAAAGAATTTTTGACATTCAAGACGCCCAATATATACCTAAACCTGAAGCCCAGACTTTTGACCTAATGGTCAAAAAATTTGGAATCAATCCTAAAAAAACTATTTATATCGAGGATATAGCTAAAAATCTAAGTATTGGGTATGAACGAGGATGTACAACTGTTTGGTTAATTAATGATGAGCATTTTGGAAAAATCGACTCTGATAAAGAATATATTTCCCACAAAATTGAAAATCTATCTTTATTTCTAAAAGAAATAAGGCTATTAAAAAGTAATTAAATTATGTCTCTAGAAAAAATTATTAATGATGCGTGGGAAATCAAAGATCAAGTAAACCAAAATTCAGATCAATCTTTAAAAGATGCTATTAATCAAGTTATCAACGATTTGGACAGTGGCACGTCTCGTGTTGCTGAAAAAATTAACGGTGAATGGATAACTCACCAATACTTAAAAAAAGCAATCATGTTAAGCTTTAGAATTTATCCTATGGAAAATCTAAATGGGCCTTATAGTAGTTGGTATGATAAATCCCATTTGCTGAAGGGAAAAACTGCAGGATGGTCGAAAGAGGATCATGAAAAGGCTGGCTTCCGAATGGTTCCTAACTCACCTGTGAGAAAAGGATCTTTTGTTGGAAAGAACGCTGTTCTAATGCCATGTTATGTTAACATCGGAGCATATATTGATGACGGAACAATGATTGACACTTTTGCAAGAGCAGGTAGTTGTTGTCAGATTGGAAAGAATTGCCATATTTCTGCTGGATCTGGAGTTGGAGGAGTATTAGAACCTGCACAAGCTCAGCCTACAATTATTGAAGATAATGTATTTTTAGGAGCAATGTCTGAAGTAGTCGAGGGTGTAATTGTAGGTGAAGGTTCGGTTTTAAGTATGGGAATGTATATTGGTCAATCAACTAAAATAGTAAATAGAAAAACTGGCAAAGTTACTTATGGTAAAATTCCCCCATACTCTGTAGTGGTACCTGGGTCACTTCCAGATAAAAATAATTCTTCAGCAGCAGCATTATATTGCGCAGTAATTATTAAGCAAGTTGATGAAAAAACTAGATCAAAAACTTCAATCAACGATCTGTTAAGAGAATAAATTAATGAAAATTTTTAATGATGTTAAATTAGCTAAAGAGCTAATCAAATTTCCATCTATAACACCAGTAGATGCTGGGGTAATTAAATTTTTAGAGGGAAAATTAAAAGTATTAGGTTTCAAAACAAAGATTATTGAATTTAGAGAAAAAAATTTTAAACCCGTCAAAAACTTATATGCAAAGCTAGGTAGCAGCAAACCGAATTTTTGTTTTGCGGGACATTTAGATGTTGTTCCTCCTGGGAACATAAAAAGTTGGTCAGTAAATCCTTTTAGACCATCAGTAAAAAAAGGTTATTTAATTGGACGAGGTGCTAATGATATGAAAGGCTCGATCGCATCTTTTGTATCAGCATTGAGTATTTTTTTATCTAAAAATAGTAAATTTAATGGATCAATTAGTATGTTAATCACTGGTGATGAGGAAGGAGATGCAATAAATGGCACAAAGAAATTAGTAGATTATTTAAAAAAAAAGAAAGAAAAAATTAATTTTTGTTTAGTTGGAGAACCCACTAATCCAAACAGGCTTGGACAAATGATAAAAATAGGACGAAGAGGTAGCTTAACGGGAAGTCTTGTAATCAAAGGAATTCAAGGTCATGTGGCTTATCCGGATCGAGCAAATAATCCTTCAACAACTATTATTAATATTCTGAGTGAACTTAAAAAAATCAAATTTGATAAAGGTACAAGAAATTTTCAACCTACTAACTTAGAAGTAACCAAAATTAATATTAGTAATACTGCTGATAACGTTATTCCAGAATCAGCAGAAGCTAGTTTTAATATAAGATTTAATAATAAACATTCTTCTAGTTCCATAAAGAAAAAGCTTAATAAAATCTTTAAAAAGATCTGCAAGAAAAATAAAACAAGTTATGAAGTTAATTATAAAGTGTCTGGTGAGGCTTTTTTAACTAGGACAAACAGTACAACTTTAATGATCCAAAAAGTTATAAAAAAAATTACCAACATTAAACCTAAACTATCAACAACTGGGGGAACTTCTGATGCAAGGTTTATAAAAAAAATATCTCCATGTTTAGAATTTGGCCTAGTTGGAAAAAATATGCACAAAATTGATGAATCAGTATCTTTAAACGATTTAAAAAAATTGACTAAAATTTATGAAAATATTTTACAAAATTACTTTAAATGAAAACAGCAATTATCAATTCAAAATCATATGAAAAGCATTATACAGGAGATGGTCATCCTGAGCAGCCTAAAAGAGTAATTGCTATTAAAGAAAAGTTAGAAAAAAGAGATGATCTTCTATGGGATAAGCCAGATAATGTACCAGATGATATATTATCTATGACACATTCTAAAGAGTACATAGATAATTTGAAAAATTCTTTTCCACAGAAAGGTCTGAAGTTTTTAGACGGCGATACTGTTATATCGCCACAAAGCCAAAAAGCAGTTTTTGATGCTGCTGGCTCAACTATAAGAGCAATAGATGGTATAGAGAATAATAGTTTTAAAAATGCATTTTGTCTCGCAAGACCTCCTGGACATCATGCAGAAAAAAATAAAGCAATGGGATTTTGCTGTATATCAAATGCTGGAGTAGCTACTAATTACTTAATTAGTAAATACAAATATAAGAGAATTGCTTGTGTGGATTTTGACGTGCACTGGGGGAATGGTAATTATGATGTAATGCGTAACAACAAAAATTCCTTATACATATCTACTCATCAGTATCCTTTTTATCCAGGTGGAGGAACAGAAAAGGACAAAGGTGACCATAACAATTCTTTGAATATACCTTTGCCTGCTGGCACAAACTCAGAGCAATACTTTAATGCATTCAACAGAGTTTTAGATAGATTGATTGAATATAAACCAGATTTTCTTTTATTTTCAGCAGGTTTTGATGCACATAAAGATGATCCATTAGCTCAATTCCAACTTAGTTCAAAGGATTTCTATGAAATAACCAAAAGAACTTTAAAAGCTACTAACAATTTTACTAAGGGTAAAGTTGTTTCTATACTTGAAGGTGGGTATGATTTGAATGCTTTAGCTGAAAGTGCCAATGAACACATTAATGCTCTTGTAGAATTTAATTGATCAAAACTATCTAAAAGTAAATCATTAACATGAAATTATATAAAATTAAGAAGTCTAAAATTGATAATAAAGGACGAGGACTTTACGCTACTCAAAATATCAAAGAAGGAACAAAAATAATTGACTATGTTGGTAAGATAATCACAAATAAAGAGGTAGATGAGTCAAAAAAGTTTGATAATAAAAAACCAATTTACTTATTCACATTAAATAAAAAATATACACTTGACGGAGATTTTCCTTGGAATACTGCTGGGCTTGTAAATCATAGTTGTGATAATAACTGTGATTACAATGGTAAAGGCCTTAAAGTTTGGATTACAGCAATACGAGATATCAAAAAAGGAGAGGAGTTTACTTGTGATTATGGATTTGGCTTTGATAAAGATTACAAACAATTTCCTTGTAAATGTAACTCAAAAAACTGCTGTGGTTACATTGTAAGAGAAGAGTCTAGATGGCGTATAAATAAAAAATTTTCAATGAGTAACAAAAAAAAATTAATAAATAACTCTGGCTAAATAAAGCCCCTCTGGAGGTGCAGGAGGTGCACACAAAACTCTTTTTTTGGAATTCATCACAAAAATAAATTTTTTTAATGTCCATTTTTTTTCACCCACATATTTTAAACAACCAACCATTGAGCGAACTTGTTGTTGCAAAAAAGATTGAGATTGAAACTCAATTTCTATTTTATCATTTTTTGATTTTATTTTAACAGACTTCATAGTTTTAATAGGACTTTTTGCTCTACAGCTAGATGCTCTAAAAGTCGAAAAATCATTTGTGCCAACTAATTTTTTAGCCGCTTTTTTCATCATTTCTAAATCTAGTTCATTAGTAATATGCCAATTTCTATTTTGATCCAACACTGATTTACTCAGACGATTCATTATTACATATCTATATATTCTCATTTTAGCGGAAAATCTTGCATGAAAATTTTTACCTCTTTTTTTGATTTTTAATATTGAAACCATATCTTTATTCAAAAAATAGTTTAATGATTTAAGAAACTTAGTTGAGTTTGTAATTTTCTCTTTGCATTCAAAATGAGCAGATTGTTCAATAGCATGAACACCTTTATCGAGTCTACCTGCTCCTAAAAGATAAATTTTTTCTTTTAAAAGTTTTGAAATTTTATCTTGTATGAGTCCTTGAATAGTTTTGCCTTTTTTTTGTACTTGCCAACCTCTAAAATTGGTCCCAACATATTCTATTAATATCTGATACCTAAACATTAGATATTATAGACCCTTTTTTAATTTGAGACCCAAGCACAAACTCTCCCACTTTTTGTACTTTTTTTCCCTCTCTTTGGATTTCAATAATTTTTATCGATTTATTATTACCACAAACTATTTCAAGATTATCAGCTATAACTTCACCATTTTTACCAGTGCCATTTCCGATTTCGGCTTTTAAAATTTTATATCTTTCACCTCTAAAATTAAAGAAAGCTCCAGGTGAGGGATAAAGACCATTTATTTTTCCAATAATCTTTGAAGCATCATCATTCCAATTTATTTGCCCTTCACTTTTTTGAATTTTTTTGGCATAAGTTGCTTTCGAATGATCTTGATCAATAAATTTTGATTGACCTCCAAGAATGTCCTCTACATTTTCTATAATTTTATCTGCAGCTAAAAGTGAGAGTTTTTCTGAAATTTCCTGAGCGTTTAAATTTTGATCAAGTTTTATTTTATATATATTGCTTACGGGTCCACTATCTAATTCCTCATTAATTTTCATTATACTTATTCCAGTTTCTTGATCTAAATTAATTATAGATCTCTGTATAGGTGCTGCTCCCCTCCATTTTGGTAAAATAGAAGCATGGATATTTATGAAACCTTTTTTAGTTAAACTCAGAAATTTTTTAGGAATTATTTGTCCATAAGCAACTACAACTGCAAGATCTGCATTTATTGACTTAAAGAATTCATACTCCTCATTATTATCTTTTAAACTATTAGGAGATCTAAAATTTATATTTAACGTTTCGGATATACCCTGAACTGGTGACTTATTAATCTTCTGGCCTCTATGTGACTTTTGTGGTGGCTGAGTATAAACACAGTCAATTGAAAATCCATTTTGATATAAAGATTTAAATATCGGTACTGCAAACATAGGTGTACCCATAAAAATAATCTTTTTTGTCATTTAAACTATTATTCTATCAGGATTTTTTTTTATTTTAGAAATTTTTTTTATTATAAAATCTCTTTTTAATTTTGATAAATTATCAATTATTAATTTTCCATCCAAATGATTTATTTCATGCTGTAGACAAGTTGACAATAGGCCGTCGCATTTTATAATTTCTTTTTTACCATTAATATTGACATATTCAACTTCACACGTTTTCGGTCTTTCAATTTCTATAAACGTATCAGGTATAGACAAACATCCTTCTTCATATACAGACATTTCTTTGCTTACATTTTTAATTACTGGATTAATAAAACTCATTGGGTTCTTCTTCTCTTGCTTTGTTGAAACATCAACTACCAAAATCCTCTTAAGAATTCCAACCTGAACTGCTGCTAAACCAATTCCTTTTGAACTGTACATAGTTTCAAATAAATCATTTATTAATTTTTTTTCATTAATACCAATCTTCTCCACTGGTTCAGAGATTTTTTTCAATGTCTCACTTGGGACTGTTATTATATCTTTAATGCTCATTCGATAAATAGATAAACTAAATTTTAAACTTTTAAAGGAAGAACTTTTAATAAAATCTTGTTTCTAATTTTGTCTATATTCAATTGATTCAATGTACTAATTATGAAATACATTGTATCATCATCCATTCTATCTAATTGATCCCACAAAAATACCTGATAATTTAACAAGCTTCTACTACACCAATCTTCAAATTAAAAATAAAGAAGACAAAAAGATAAAATTCAATAATGATATTTTACATCAGTCAAAATTAATAAATTATTTTAATCAAGATTATTCAAAGTCAAAAATAGAAAAAGATTTAAATAATTTTTTAAAAAAAATAAAAAAAAAATAAAAAATATATTTTATCTAAAAAAGACATAATATTGATTGAATCCCTTAAATCTGATGGAGTGAAAATTGATAAAAAATATGACAACATGTATGAAGTTGATAAAACAGAAATACCAACAGATATTCAAGTCATGATAAATA
>CACJFJ010000007.1 GCA_902592675.1 uncultured Pelagibacteraceae bacterium | reverse complement strand
TCCATCCAAAGAAAAAAGTTCTGCTTCAACAATGATACTCTCTCCGTCAATTTTAGAATGTGCGCCTACTGCAGTTTCACAATCACCCTCTAAAACTTTCAATATATTTCTTTCTGCGTGAGCTCTCTTATACGTTTCTTTATGATTAATTTTTTTTAAAAGAGAGATTGTCTCTTGATCGTCTTCCCTACATTGTAGCGCAATAATACCCTGACCAGCGCTTGGAATTATTTCGTCAGTTGTAAATGTTTCAGATATTTCATTTTCGAGTTCTAAATGTTTTATTCCTGCGTAAGACAAAATAATTGCATCATATAAACCATCTTTTAATTTTTGAATTCTAGTATCAATGTTGCCTCTAATGAGCTTACAATGAAGATCGGGTCTTATTTTTTTAATTTGAAATTCTCTTCTATATGAAGATGTCCCTATAATTGATCTACTATTTAAATCTTTTAATTTTTTTTTATCTTTAGAAATCAATATTTCTTTTGGATTATTTCTTTCTAAAAAAGTATCAGTTATCAATCCATTTGTTTCAATGGCTGGTAAATCTTTAAGAGCATGAACTGCTATATCAATATCTTTTTCTTGGAGTTTTTTTTCTATATTGCTAGAAAATAAACCTTTGCCTCCAAATTCAGATAGCCTTTGATCTTGAACTTGATCACCTTTAGTAGCAATAGACTTGATGATAACTTCATTTTCTAAGTAATTTGAATTATTCAATATTGCCTCTTTAGCTTTTTCAGCATAGATAAGAGCTAATTTACTGCCCCTTGTCCCTATAACAATCTTTTCTTTTTTCATAATTTTTTATTTCACAGTTGTAATAAAATTGTGCAACTATTAGAAACAATTAAATGAACAAAAAACCCTTGATTCTTGGAATTGAAACCAGCTGTGACGAGACAGCCGCATCAATTGTTTCTGAAAATGAATGGGGAGAGCCAAAAATTTTATCTAATATCGTATCAAGTCAAGTAGATGTGCATAAAGAATTTGGTGGAGTTGTTCCTGAATTAGCGGCTCGATCACACTTAGAAAAAATTGATTTAATTGTAAAAAAAGCAATTGAAGAGAGTGGAAAAAAAATAGAAGATGTTGATGCAATTGCTTCAACTGCTGGACCAGGTTTAGTAGTATGCTTATCAGTTGGTTTAAGCTTTGCCAAAGCTCTTTCTGTATCCTTAGATAAACCATTTATATCAGTCAATCATTTAGAAGGTCATGCTTTAAGTCCAAAGCTTAATACTAAATTAAATTTTCCATATTTGTTGTTGTTAATTTCAGGGGGTCATTCTCAATTTTTAAGCGTTGAAAATTTTGGAAAATATAAAAGATTGGGAACAACTATTGATGACGCACTAGGTGAAGCATTCGATAAAACTGCAAAACTTTTGGGAATTGATTTTCCAGGTGGTCCACAAATTGAAATTCTTGCAAAAAAAGGAAACCCAAATAAATTTGATTTACCAAAACCAATAATAAATAAAGGTGGTTGCAATTTATCATTTGCAGGCCTTAAAACAGCAATTTTAAGAATCTCCAAGAAAATAAAAACGCAAAAAGATAAATTCGATCTTGCTGCCTCATTTCAAAAAACTATTGAGGAAATTTTATATAAAAAAACTAAAATTGCGTTTGAAGAATTTGAAAAAAAATTAAAACCAAAAAAAAAGGTTTTTGTTGTTGCTGGTGGAGTTGCGTCAAATAAAAAAATTAGGTCAATTCTTACAAATTTATGTAAAGAAGAAAATTATGAAAATATTTTTCCTCCAATTGAACTTTGTGGTGATAATGCTGCAATGATAGCCCTGGTTGGTTTGGAAAAATTTAAACAGAAAAAATTTGATAGTCTTGACTTTCCAACTTTACCAAGATGGCAATTAGATGAAGATGCCAAATTTCTTAAAGGTGCTGGAGTAAAAATTTAATTTTTTGAGACATGTTAAAAGAAATATATAAAGAAAATATTCATAATAAAAATAATTTCACAATAATAAGTTTTTTTACTGAGAATTATATTCAGAAAGCTGACAGGCTTATCTGCTCTCTTAATAATTTTGATTTAAACTATAAAATTTATAAAATTCCCAATATTCATTTCTCAAAAAGTATTAAAGGCAATGATGACGTCTCTTACAGCCAACCAAGTTTAATTTTGAACAGTATTGAAGAATTAAACACTTCGGTATTATACGTAGATGTTGATATGGTTTTTAAAGAAAAGCCTCATAAAGTTTTTTTTTTCGAAAAAAAAAAAATCGATTTTGCAATTTATAACTGGTTTGAAGATAAAGATAACGATGCTTACCAGCCCGTTAAAGCCACAATTAATGGAAAAGTTTATAAATTTTACAAAAGGACTCACAGTATAGATTATTTTAACGACACCAATACACAGCTATATTCATCTGGAGGTGTGAGTTTTCACTCAAAGTCAAAAATTTCAAAAGAAATCTTAAATAAATGGATGAAAAATATATCTCTTTATCCTAAAAGTCCAGATGACCAAACATTAGACTTTACTTTTAATAACATTAAAAACGACTCTAAAAAAATAAAAGCTTATTGGTTAGACAAAAGTTACTGTAGATGTAGATTTTGGATTTTCACAAAACCTATCATTGATCATCCTGACAATATTTCTAACAGACAAAAATTTACATTAAAGAATATTTATAACCTCGATCGATTTGATGAGACAAAATTAGGAATTAGAAGAAGAAAAAAAGATCTAGCATTTAGTATTATTGATGTGAAAACTAAAAGTTTATATACTTTAAAAGAAAGTAAATTAGTCTTTCTCAGGAATTTTAAAGAAGAAATTTATATTGAAGATAATTGAATGAAATATTGGTTATTAAAATCAGAACCAGATGTTTGGTCAATAGATCAACAAAAAAAATCAGGTTTAAAAGGAGCGTCGTGGGATGGAGTAAGAAATTATCAAGCAGCTAATAATTTAAAATCTATGAAGAAAGGAGATTTATGTTTTTTTTATCATTCAAATATTGGGAAAGAAATCGTTGGAATAGTAAAAGTAATTGAAGAACATTACTCAGATAAAACTGACAAATCTGGTAAATTTGTTGCAATTACAGTGAGATTTGTAAAAAAATTAAAAAAACCCGTAAGCCTAGAGAAGATTAAAAAAAACAAGGAATTAAGCCATTTATCTCTTATCAAACAAAGTAGATTATCAGTTATGCCAATAGATTCTAAAAGCTGGAAAATTTTAAATAACATGGGTAATGTTTAACAGAAAAAAAATTATGGCAAAAAAAAAGAAAAAAAATCGTAAAAAGAAGAAGTCCTCGAAAAAAAGAAAAGTAATATCAAAGAGAAGGAAAAGTAAACTTGTTTCCAAAGAAAAAAAAAGTGCCAATTCAACTTCTCAAGAAACTATTTTTAAAACAAAACCAGAATGGGTTAAAGCTAGCCTGGCTAATAAATCTCAATACCAAAATAAATACAGTGAATCTATAAAGAACAATAATGCTTTTTGGAAAAAAGAGGGAAAAAGAATAACATGGATTAAGCCTTACAAAAAAATAAAAGATGTTAAATATAGTAAAAACGAAGTTAAAATTAAATGGTATGAAGATGGGACCCTAAATGCGTCTGCAAATTGTATAGATAGACATTTAAAAGACAAAAAAGATAAAACTGCAATTATTTGGGTTGGTGATGATCCAAAAGATAATCAAAAAATCTCTTATAAACAACTTCACCAAAAAGTTTCAAAAGCAGCTAATGGATTAAAAAAGTTGGGTATCAAAAAAGGTGATCGAGTGACTATATACTTGACTATGATACCTGAACTGGCAATATTAATGTTAGCATGTGCTAGAATAGGCGCAATACACTCTATAATTTTTGGCGGTTTTTCAGCAGAATCTATTTCCGGAAGAGTTAATGATTGTGAATCTGAATATATAATAACTGCAGATGAGGGTATAAGGGGTGGAAAAACTATTCCTCTTAAAGCAACAACAGACGAGGCCTTAACTAATTGTCCTAATGTAAAAAAATGTATAGTGGTTAAAAGAACTGGTAACTACGTTTTTTGGAATAATGAACGTGATGTTTGGTATCACGAATTAATAAAAGATGTTTCAAATCATTGTGAACCAGAAGAAATGAACGCAGAGGATCCACTTTTTATTCTATATACCTCTGGTTCTACTGGAAAACCCAAAGGAGTTTTGCATACGACAGGTGGATATATGGTGTATGCATCAATGACACATCAATATATTTTTAATTATAAACCTAAAGATATTTATTGGTGTACAGCAGACATTGGGTGGGTTACCGGACACAGTTATATAATTTATGGACCACTTTCAAATGGAGCAACTACAATAATGTTTGAGGGAGTTCCTAATTATCCTGACAGTTCAAGGTGGTGGCAAATTGTTGATAAATATAAAGTAAATACTTTTTATACTGCTCCAACTGCTATTAGAGCTTTAATGCGTGAAGGAAGCGATCCAGTAAAAAAAACATCAAGAAAATCTTTAAAATTATTAGGAACTGTTGGTGAACCCATTAATCCTGAAGCTTGGATGTGGTATTACAAAACTGTTGGAAATTCTAGATGTCCAATTGTAGATACATGGTGGCAAACGGAAACGGGGGGGATATTGATTTCTCCTCAAACCGGAGCCATACCTTTAAAACCTGGATCAGCTACAAAACCGTTTTATGGAATAAAACCTGTTATTGTAGATAAAGATGGAAAAGAGATTAAAGGGGCGGGAGAAGGAAGACTTTGTATTGCTCAATCTTGGCCAGGGCAAATGCGTACTGTTTATGGAGATCATCAAAGGTTTATTGATACCTACTTCTCACAATTTGATGGGAAATATTTTACAGGAGATGGATGTAAAAGGGATAAAGACGGGTACTATTGGATCACAGGAAGAGTAGATGATGTAATAATCGTATCTGGACATAATCTTGGTACAGCAGAAATAGAAAGTGCTTTTGTTGCACATCCTAAGGTTGCTGAGGCAGCTGTAGTTGGATATCCTCATGATATAAAAGGGAATGGTTTGTATTGTTATGTAACTTTAAATGCGGGCGAAAATGAGTCAGGGGAGCTAGAAAGAGATCTAAAACTTTGGGTGAGAAAACAAATCGGACCACTTGCAACACCAGATCTTATACATTTTTCCCCAGGATTACCTAAAACAAGGTCTGGAAAAATTATGAGAAGAATTTTAAGAAAGATAGCTGCTAACGAACACGAACAATTAGGTGACACAACAACTCTTGCTGATCCAAGTGTAGTTACTAGTTTAGTTGAGAATAGAAAAAATACTTAAAACTTTATTCTTTCATTAAATTCTTTTTTTACGACACCCCATTTTAAAATTACTGAGTTAAGAACAATTTTTCGATCTAAACTTTTTAAATCCTCTGCAATCGGCGCCCACTTATATAATGATAAAGCACTTGGATTAAACGGAAGGTCATTATGATGATTATCCCAATTAATTTTTTGTAATCTTTCATCAAAGTTTCTTTTCGCATTTTCTATAATATCAATTGGCATTTTATTTGTGGTCTCATCATCTAAAATTTTTAAAAATATTTCTTTTGCCTTTTCAGTGTTTTGATAATTAAAATTTGACTTCAATATCGAAAATGTAAAAAAAGTCAGGTCTTGAAGAGCCACTGCATAAATATTCCACTTTGCTAAGTTTACTGACTCCATAAAAGTATCATTCTCAAAATGAAGAACGTACCTAGTCCCCATTCTCGTTTTAAGATAACCATAAAGTGTTACTTGACTAACCCATGCGGATTTTGTTTGAATAAAAGCTTCAAGCTCATCTAAGTTGCTTATTTTTCCCTTAGGAATAAAAGCTTTAAACATGGCAAAAAGATAAGTCTTAAAGTCATGCCAAGTCAGATCTTTCCAAGTAAGTTTATATTTTCCCATAAAATTCACTTTTTCCTGATATATACCCTAAAAACTGCACTAATATGAGCAATTTTAACACTTTAAATCTCTTTGATTATGGGTATGGTTTTGGCCAGTTATAACTAAAAAGAGAGAGGTATAAATGTCAAAACAAGCACAACACTGGGAAAAATCCAGAGGTCTGTTATTCATGACTTTAGCAATCTGGTTTGTATTCTCAATTGGCATCTTCCTATTCGGGGCTGAAATGAACGAAGTTACGGGACCATTTGGTTATCCGTTAACTTATTGGTTCACGTGTCAAGGATCTCTTGGAATTTTCGTAATCTTAATTTTTTGGTTTGCGAATAGACAAGAAAAAATTGATGAAGAGTTCGGCTTTAGTGAAAGAGGAGATGACTAATGATTAAAGGTAATTTTATAGACAATTTACCTAAAGTTTATGGAATCTATACAGGTGGTTTTTTAGGTTTCATAATCATTATGTCAATTGCCGAGCAGATGGGTATGACAGCGAAAACAATTGGAATTTGTTTCGTTGCCTTCACAGTAGCCATCTATGCTATAATTGGTTATCTATCACGTACAGCTCAAGCTGACGCTTATTACGTAGCTGGAAGACAAGTACCAACCGTGTTCAACGGAATGGCAACTGCAGCAGACTGGATGTCTGGTGCATCATTCGTTGCGATGGCAGGTGGTATTTATTTCAAGGGTTACGGTTATATGGCACTACTTGTAGGTTGGACTGGTGGATATGTATTAGTTGCATCTTTATTAGCACCTTACTTGAGAAAATTTGGCTGTTACACAGTTCCAGATTTTATCGGTACAAGGTACGGTGGTAATTTAACAAGGTTTCTTGCAGTAGTGGTTTTAACCGTTGCTTCATTTACCTATGTGACTGCTCAAATTAACGCTACAGGTACTATTGCATCTGTTGCACTTGATATTCCGTTTCAATACGCTGTATATGTTGGACTAGTAAGTATCTTACTTTGTTCAATGCTTGGTGGTATGAGAGGAGTAACTTGGACACAGGTAGCACAGTATATTGTACTAATCATAGCTTACTTATTGCCAGTATTCTGGATCAGTAATAAAATGGGTGCGGGTTTCTTCCCACACTTTATGTTAGCTGATGAAGTTTCTAGAATAGCTGAATTAGAGGCTCAGTTTGGTTTTGTAAAAAACTCTGCTGAAAATCTAAAAGAAGTTCCAAAAGGTTTGGCTGGAATAACTAAAGCTCACTCAGCGGTGAACGCAACACCTTGGGCATTTATTTCATTAGCGTTAGCGATGATGATGGGAACAGCTTCATTGCCTCACGTTATGATGAGATATTTTACTACTCCAAGTGTAAAAGCAGCTAGAAAATCAGTAGGTTGGTCATTATTCTTTATCTTCCTACTTTATTCTTCTGCTCCAATGTTAGCTACACTGTCTAAGTTGTCATTGATTGACCCGTCATTACCAACTGGTATTATCGGTAAATCAATTTCAGAAGTTCAAGCGATAGATTGGTATCAAAACTGGAACCAAGCAAACTTAATGTATGTAAGCGACTTTAACGGAAATGGAACTCTTGAATTAAACGAGTTTTTCATGGGTGGTAAAGCCGTTGTGTTAGCAACTCCAGAAATAGCTGGATTACCGTACGTAATCTCAGGTCTGGTTGCTGCTGGAGGTATGGCTGCTGCCATGTCAACAGCTGATGGTTTGATTTTAGCAATTGCAAACGCAATCTCACACGATGTTTACTATAAGATCATCGATCCAAAAGCTGAGACTGCTAAGAGACTAGTTGTTGCAAGGGTATTACTTGTAGTGATTGGTTTTGCTGGAGCAACTATTGCAGCAATGGAGATCCAAGGTATCTTAGGTTCAGTAATCTGGGCATTTGACTTTGCGATGTCTGGATTGTTCTTCCCACTTGTACTTGGTGTATGGTGGAAGAGAGCTAACAGAGAAGGTGCTATAGCTGGTATGGCTTTAGGATTAATTTCTGGTGCTGGTTACCTAATTTGGGTAAGAAACGGCGGAAGTGGATTCCTAGGTATTACACAGTTAACGTTTGGTATCTTCGGTTCAGCTGTCAGCTTAGTAGCTATGGTTGTTGTAAGTTTAATTACTTCAGAACCTAGTGCTGCAACGCAAAAAATGGTTGATGAGGTTCGTGTACCATCTGGTAAATCGATCCTTGGAAAACAACATTAAATAATATTTTAAAGGGGCGATTAAATTCGCCCCTTTTAATTTAATTCTTTTTCAAATATAAACTGTTAAATGTCTGCTAACTTTCATCCGTTAGTCTATATAATTGATTATATTCTTGGTGTAATCATGTGGACTCTAATTGGAAGAGTCGCAATGAATATTTTTCAAAGAGAAGACTCTCAATTTTTCTTTATGAGAGTTTTTGTTAAGTTTACTAATCCACTAATTAGAATATTTAAACCAATTACACCTTCATTTATAATTCAACCAATAGTACCTTTATATGTAGCTTGGTTTTTTTTTATGATTAGATTTTACTTAATGCCTTGGGTTTTGGGATACTCAGTCATGGGGATGTTATCATTTCCTCTAGAAAGTGAAATTTCGAGACAAATTTATCAATTTTTTAATTAAATTAAATTTTAAAATTTGGTACTAGTAGATTTAATTATCAATGAAAAAAATAAAAATTTCACCATCTATTTTGTCTGCTGACTTTAGCCAATTAGGAAATGAGATAAAAAGGTTAGAAGAAGCGGGTGCTGATATGATTCATGTTGATGTAATGGATGGTCATTTTGTTCCTAACTTAACAATTGGCCCTCCAGTTATTAAAGCATTAAAAAAAAAATCATCGATGATTTTCGACGTTCATTTAATGATTTCACCAGTGCATAAATATATTCAAGCCTATTCAGACGCGGGGGCTGATATAATTACAATTCATCCTGAAGCAACTAATGATTTGAACTTATCAATATTGAAGATCAAGGAATTAAATAAGAAAGTAGGAGTTTCTTTGAATCCAGAGACGAAAATTGAATTAATAGAAAATTATTTGGATAAAATAGATTTAGTCTTAATAATGAGTGTAAATCCAGGTTTTGGAGGACAAAAATTTATGCCCGAAGTGTTAAAAAAAATCAAAACATTAAAAGAAATTCAGAATGAAAGAGATATTAGTTTTGATATTGAAATCGATGGAGGTATCAACTTTGATAATTCTAAATTAGCAATAGAAGCAGGTGCAAATATCTTGGTATCTGGAACTACAATTTTTAAAAGTAATAATGGGAATATAAAAAAGAATATTGAATTATTAAAATCAAAATAATTAAATGATTTATGTAAATCAATTTTTTTTAAATATTTCAAAATACTTTAGAAAATTTTATTTTAATTCTAAAATTTATGACAAAAGAATTTCAAAAACGAATTTTCAAAATATAAGTTATAAACCAAGCCCACATTTACTTTCGTCACTTATAAAATATCAAAAAAAAAAATTTAAAATTGAGGACTTTTCATTAAGTGAAATTTGGAATAACAAAAAACTGAGTAAAAAAGATTTTAAAAATTTAAATAATTTTTATTGGTTTTTCAGTCTCGACTTAAAGTCATCAAAAGAAAATACTCAATCAGTAATCCAAAATTGGATTGAAACAAATCAGAAATATAATTCTAAAAGTTGGAATTTTGATTTAACAGCGAAAAGGATTATAGCTTGGCTTTCATGCTATAACTTAACTTATGAGGGTGGCAAACAAGATTATAAAGATAATTTCAATCATATGATACAAAAACAAACAAACCATTTAATTAATGAGATAAATAAATCAGGATTTGTTGATGATAAATTAATTGGTTGTGCGTCTATTATTTTAGTAGGTCTTTGTTATCAAGATGAAAAGAAATATCTTTCTTTTGGTTCCTCTCTTCTTAAAAAAATTGCAAAAACAACTCTAGATAATAACGGATTTCCAAAATCTAGAAATATTAAACAATTAATTTTTTATCTTAAATATTTTATTTTAATTAGAGAGTGGTTTAAGGAATCTCAAATAAATATACCTGAACATATTGAAGAAACTATATATTATCTTGGAAAGGGGTATGCATTTATTTCACAAGGTGTCGATTGTGATCTTCTTTTTAATGGAAACAACTTATCTAATAAAAAAAATTTTGACAATTATTTAAAAAGACTGGGATATAAATTTAAAAATGAAAAAAATGACTTTGGAGGATATGCAATCTTGAAAAATAAAGGCGTTTGTATAGTAATGGATGTTGGGTCTTCTCCAAATTTAGATTTTTCAAATGATTATCAATCGGGAGCATTATCACTTGAAATAATTTCAAATGGAAAGAAGCTTATTACTAATTGTGGTTATCACACGAAAAATTTTTCGAAATTAAATAAGTTATCGAAAACATCAGCTACTCATAGTACATTAATAATTGATGACAACTCTTCATGTAAATTTGCTGAGGTAAAAGACACTTTAATTTTAAAAAGAGGTCTAAAAATTTTAAAAAAAAAATTTATTTTTGAAAAAAATTATTGGAAAATTGAAGCTTCACACGACGGATATGTTAAAAAATACAATTCAATACATGAAAGAGAAATTGAATTCTACCCTGAGCAAATGGTATTTATTGGAACAGATAGAATTATAAAGAAAACTAAAAAAAATTATAAATTTGATATCCGATTTCATTTGGAACCAAATATAAAATTAATGAAAACTCAGGACAATAAATCGATACTTATTGAATTAAATGATGAGGGGTGGAAATTTACATGTGATAATTATGATATAAACATTGATAATGGTTTATATTTCGGTAATAAAAATTCTTATTTTGAAAATCAAAATATATTTATATCTGGAATATCAAATTATCAAACTGAGAATATCAAGTGGGAAATAAAAAAAATTCAATGAAAAAAATTCTAAATGCTCTAATTTCTGTATCTGATAAAACAAAATTAAAACCACTTTTAAAAATTCTTAAAAATAATAATATTAAATTAATTAGTTCCGGGGGAACGTACAAAGAAATAAAGAAATTAAAATTTGAATGTTCACAAATATCAGATTTTACTAATTTTGATGAAATATTGGGAGGAAGAGTTAAAACTTTGCACCCTAAAATTTATTCGGGTATTCTCAATATAAGAAAAAATAAAACTCACCAAAAAGAATTAAAAAAAAATAAATTTGAAAATATCGATTTAGTTATTGTAAATTTTTATCCATTTGAACAAACACTTAAAAAAACCAAAAATAATAATACTATTATTGAAAATATTGATATCGGCGGTCCTACATTAGTGAGAGCAGCCGCAAAAAATTTTAGTGATGTTACTATCATAACATCTACTAACCAATATTCTGAACTTATAGATGAATTGAAAAAAAATAAGGGTGCTACAACATTAGAGTTTAGAAAAAAAATGTCCCAGATTGCCTTTGCTGAAACAGCATATTACGACTCCGTAATCTCAAGTTATTTTAACAAAATTCTTAAAACTGAGTTTCCCCCAAAAAAAATAACACATTTAAATCTTTTAGAAAAATTGAGATATGGTGAAAATCCTCATCAAGAAGGTGCTTTATATTCCTTTGCTGAAAATAATAATCTAAATAAAATTCATGGAAAACAATTAAGTTACAATAATTATAATGATATTTTTTCAGCATTAAATATTTCAAAAACTTATCCAAAAAACACCGGTACAGTAATTGTTAAACACGCTAATCCATGTGGTGCATCAATTACAAATGATAATCTTGAAAGTTTTAAAACAGCATTAGCATGTGATCCTGTAAGTGCATTTGGTGGTATTGTATCTTGTAATTTTAAGATTAATGAGACTTTAGCATTGGAATTAAATAAAATTTTTATTGAAGTAATTATTGCAAATGGTTTTGATAAAAAAGCTCTTAAAATTTTAAAAGCAAAGAAAAATTTAAGATTAATCGATGCGTCGTATTTTTCTTTTAAAAATAACTTTAAATTTAATTCTTTTGGTGATGCAGTTCTAATTCAATCAGGAGATCATAAAAAATTATCTAAAAAGGATTTCAAGGTAGTTTCAAAAAGAAAACCAAATAAAGTTGAATTAGAAAATTTGATTTTTGCTTTTGATACTTGCCGATTTGTAAAATCAAATGCAATCGTTCTTGTTAACGACAAATCAACTATTGGTATCGGTTCAGGACAGCCTAGTAGACTTGATAGTTGTCAAATCGCTATAGACAAAATGAAAAAATTTTTTAAAAGAGATGGAGAAATTGTTGCAGCTTCCGATGCTTTTTTTCCATTTGTTGATGGAATAGAGAAACTAGTGCAATCCGGTGTAACCGCAGTTATCCAACCAGAAGGGTCTATAAGAGATAAAGAAATAATTAATTTTGCAAACTCAACTAATACTGTCTTAGTTTTTTCTAAGACTAGGCATTTTAGACATTAGTTATTTTATCAATCTTAGCTGCAAGGATAAAGTCATTTTCTGATAAACCCTCTATTGCATGTGTTGAGATATTAATTTTTGCATACCCCCATCCATATGAGATATCAGGATGATGACCTTCATTTTCAGATATCTCTCCAACTTTATTTACAAAACTTTGACTTTCCACAAAATTTTTAAATGTAAAATTTTTTTCAATAAAATAATTATTTTTATTATCCTTAGATACTTCCCATCCATCAATTTTTTTTTGATACTTATGTATTTCTGAAATGTCGAATGGGGTCAAACCACCTTCACAAGGCACACATTTTTTATTTAATAAATCTGTCATAAATTTGGAGCGGGCAAAGGGGGTCGAACCCTCGACCTTCTCGTTGGCAACGAGACGCTCTACCACTGAGCTATGCCCGCCTGATAAATATTATAGTAAGACAATTTTTCTAATTCAAGCAATATTAAATGTGATATAAATTTTCTATGAAAAAAGATGAATTACCAAAAAACTTAGCTGTTTTTCCTTTAAGTAACTTTATTATATTCCCAAATACTACTGTTCCATTAAATATTTTTGAACCAAGATATATTGACATGATAAATGATAGTATGAAGTCAGATAAGTTAATAGGTATGATTCAACCTAAAATTTCTGATAACAATGAAGACATTAATGAACCAGATCTTCATGAGATAGGATGTATGGGTAAAATAACTAGTTTTAAAGAAACGGAAGACTCAAGATTTTTAATAGAGCTCAAAGGTGTAATTAGATTCAAGATAATAAATGAAATACAATCAGGTAAGAAATATAGAGAATGTAATATTGATTTTGAGGATTATTATGATGACTTGGAAAATAAAAAAGAAGATATTAAATTTTCTGATTTGGAACTTATTTTTAAAGACTTAAAATCTCTTTTTGAAAAAAGAGGATTTATTATTAATTGGAGTGCATTAGAAAAACAAAGCCTAGATGAGACCATAAATGCTCTGGCGATGGCATCACCATTTTCAATTCAAGAAAAACAAGTTTTATTAGAAGCAAAAAATTTGAATGCAAGAAAAACAAAAATAGCAGAAATACTAACGACTTACTCTTTTGATCAATATAATAACACAACGATTCAATAAATTAATAAATAATTCCTTTATCTGCAAATTTTGTAAATATTTTATTTAAAAATTTATTTTTTCCAAAATATTTAATAGTTTTGGCAAAACTTTTGTTTTTTATTTTACTTTCAAAATTAAAAAATTCATAAATAGCATCTACGCCAAAAGAAAAAAGATAATTTTTACTCCTAGTTTTTTTTTCAAAATTTAAACAAATTGAATTATCTAAATCTAGCCCGTGCTCTTTCTTAAATTTAATAAGATCAACTACCACTTCGATATCTCTAACTATCATATTAAAACCTTGCCCAGCTAGTGGATGTAATCTATGCAAGGAGTCCCCGAAAGCAATTATGTTTTGATGGTGATAATTTCTCAAATTTGATGAGAATAATTCAAAACTAAAAACATCATTTATTTTCAAAATTTTATATTTTGAATTATATTTTTTAATTAATTCTATAAAATTGATATGTTTTCCACCCTTCCTAGAGTAAACAATAGAAGTTTCCGAGGGTGAAATTGGTAAAAAAGCAATTGGTCCATCTTTCGTAAAAATTTGACTAGCTGTATTGTTGGCAGATATTTTTTTGTGTAAAATAGTAGTAACATGTGCATAACTTTCATATTTTTTATCGATTCTTTTTGAAAAAAACTTTTTTGAAATAATATTTTTATTTTCACAATTGAACACAAGATTATATTTTTGAATTAAATCTTTGTAATTTGAATCTTTTTTAAAATGTATTAATTTATTTTTTTTTAAATTTAAATATAAAGAGTTATATAAATCAAAATTTCTAATAACTGAAAAAAGATGTTCATTCCGATTATTAAAATTTAAAATCTTTTCATTTAACAAATTTTCACTAAAAATTTCAATATCGTGAATTTTCCAACCAATTTTTTCAATATTCAAAATATTTTTGTTAAAAAAATCAATATTACTTTTTGTTATTCCCAGTGTTTGAAATTTACTATAGTTTTTAAGTTTTACATTTGAGCAAATATCGACTTCTATACCCTGATTAATTAACGCTTTTGCCAAAGTGAAACTTGTAAGGCCATTACCTAATATACAAACTTTCATAATAATTTTAATTTTAACAACAAAAATTAGATGATACAAAGTGGTAAATTTGATTCATCAAAAATGAATATAAAAAAAATTGCAAATTCAGCCCTAATTTTTCTTATTAATAGACTAATAGAGATATTCGGCTTGTTGGTATTGGGTTTTGGCATTTTATTTTTAATAGCTCTTGTTTCATATTCACCCAATGATCCAAATTTCATATTTCCTGATAACATTGAAATCAAAAATCTTCTAGGTTTTCAGGGTAGTTATATTTCTGACCTTTTTTTTCAATCTTTGGGACTAATTGCATACTTAATACCCATTACTTATTTTTTTGTCGGATTAAATATTTTAAGAAAAAAAGAGATATTCATTTTTGTTGAGAGCACATTTTATATTGTTCTCTATAGCCTTATTGGTTCATTTTTTTTTAGTTATTATTATCAGAATTCTTTTTCTTTAAATATAAATGGTAATGGTGGTTTTGTTGGAATTTATTTAAATGAAACATTTATAAAAAACTTAATAATAAAATACGATCACGTATTTTATTACTTTTTTATTGTTATATTAATCATTTTATTTTTAATCAGTGTGAATTTCGATATTCAAAATTTTAATAAAACTATAAAGACAATATTATATTTTCTTTTTAAAAAAAATATAAAAAATTATACTAACAAAAACGAAATAATTAATGAGTATATTCCTCAGGAAGAAATAAAAAATTTGATACAAGAAGATCTTCCTTTTATAAAATCAGATACAAGTCAGCAAAACAATAAAACAAGTTTTAAACTTCCTTCAACTGAACTTTTAAAAATTCCTTCAAAAAAAGATAGAATAAAATTAAATGATAATGAAGACAATGACCCAAATTTTTTAGAAAAAATACTTTCTGATTTTGGTGTCAGCGGAAAAATTAAAAAAGTAAGTAGAGGACCGGTGGTAACTCTAAACGAATTTGAGCCAGCTGCAGGAGTAAAAGTGTCTAAGATAATAAATCTCTCAGACGATATAGCTAGAAATACTAGTTCAGAGTCTGCAAGAATTTCTACGATACCTGGTAATAACACTATTGGAATAGAACTACCAAATTTATCAAGAGAAAACGTTTACTTAAGTGAAATATTAAACGACTCATTCTTTAAAAAAAAAGAAATAAAATTACCCATTGCCTTGGGTAAAAACATTTCTGGCGCACCAATAGTGAGTGATCTAACATCAATGCCTCATTTATTAATTGCTGGAACAACCGGTTCAGGGAAATCAGTTTGTATAAATACTATCATTCTGTCGCTTCTTTACAGACACACTCCAGAAAAATGTAAATTTATTTTAATTGATCCTAAAATGTTAGAACTTTCGGCCTATGAAGGTATACCACATTTACTTTGCCCAGTAATTACTGAAGCCAAAAAAGCTGCCTCAGTTCTTGGTTGGGTCGTTAAAGAGATGGAAAGTAGATACCGGTTAATGACCAAGGAGGGGGTTAGAAATATTGATGGTTACAATTCAAAACATAAACTGCCAATGCCATATATAGTTGTTGTGGTTGATGAAATGTCAGACTTGATGTTAGTAGCCGGTAAAGAGATAGAAAATTACATTCAAAAATTGTCTCAAATGGCAAGAGCAGCAGGAATTCACATTATTATGGCTACCCAAAGACCAAGTGTAGATGTTATTACAGGTACTATAAAGGCAAATTTTCCAACACGTATTTCTTTTCAGGTAACTTCTAAAATAGATAGCAGAACTATATTAGGAGAACAGGGGGCAGAGCAATTACTTGGAAAAGGCGATATGCTTTATATGTCTTCAGCTAACAAAATTGTTAGAATACATGCGCCATTTGTGTCTGATAATGAAATAGAGAGGATTAATAATTTTCTTCGATCGCAAGCTGAACCAGATTATGTGGACGAAATTTTAAACTTTGCTGACGAAAAAGAATTCAATGAAGGGCCCAAAAATCAAAATGATAAAGACGAACTATATCAATCAGCTGTTGATATTATAAAATCTGAGGGAAAAGCCTCGACATCTTTTCTTCAGAGAAAATTACAAATTGGTTATAACCGTGCGGCCAGAATAATTGATATGATGGAGTCTGAAGGAATAGTTAGTAAAGCAAATCATGTTGGCAAAAGAGATGTCTTATAATGAAAAAAAAATTTCTTATTATTTTCATTTTTCTATACTCAACTGAAGCCTTTACCTCGATTAAGGAAAATATAATTCAAAACCTAACTGAAATTAACAATATTACTTTTAATTTTGAACAAAATATAAATGGTAAAATAGAAAACGGGCAGTGCACAATATTATATCCAAAAAAAATAAATTGTAATTACAATTTAGAAAATAAAAAAATTTTAATTTCAAATGGTAAATCTCTAGTTATAAAAACAAACTCTAGTTATTTTATATATCCTTTAGACAAAACACCTTTAAATCTAATTCTAGATAAAAATTTTTTGATAAGCAAAATTGAAGAGTTAGAGGAAAGAATTATAGATGATAAATTTATTAATTATACTTTTATTGAAAATGATAATGAAATTAACATTTTTTTTAATAAAACTAATTATAATTTGATTGGATGGCAAACATTAGATATTTATCAAAATTTAAGTATTACTTATTTAACAAAAATAATCAAAAACCAAAAATTAAAAAAAGAAATTTTTATTCTACCAATCAAAAATTAGACTAAATATTTATTGACTCTTTTTTAAAAATTTTCATTCCTCTCGAGATGTAGTTATTTAGTGCATTTTTATGGTCTAATGAGCAAGTGTGTACCCAAACTCTTTTAGGTTTTTCTAAAAAAGAATTTTTAATAGCAGTAGATAGGAGATAGGAACCTAATTTTTGGTTTTGATATTCCTCAAGTAAACCCAGATAAGCAATCTCAACCTCACTTTTATCTTGATGAAAAATAAGTTCAAAATATCCTGCAATATCCTCATTTTTTTTTAAGATATATGTTTTTACTTTTTCATCTGATGTATATTCTATCCATTGTTTTTCATTCCAAACTAATCGATCAACCCAGTGATGTTTCTTGCCAATATTTTTATAAAAAAATTTATTAAGTTGAAAATTTATTGGTTTTAAAAGCTGAACATAAAAGCCATCTGGTGAGACTTTACATTCGTTTAAATCTTCTAACGAACTAATTTCTAAATAATTTCTTTCGACCTTTTTGCTCACTCGACCATTTTACCAACTTTTTCTCCGCCGAATAAATGAAAATGTAAATGAGGCACTTCTTGTCCTCCATGTTCACTAATATTGGCTAAAGCTCTGTAACCTTTTCCTTTATCTACAGAAATTCCAAGCTTTTTAGCTACAATGTTTATACCTTTCAATAATCCAACCATTTCATCAGATGAAGCCTTCAAGCTAAAATCGTCAAGATCAATATATTTTCCTTTTGGTATAACTAAAGCATGTATTTTTTTTTGAGGGTTGATATCATGAAAGGATAATACAAAGTCATCCTCATAAATTTTTTTACATGGAATTTCACCTCTTAGAATTTTTGCAAAAATATTATTATCGTCGTAACTCATTTTTTTCTTTTATTTAATTCATTCATAACATCCTCAATTTTTATATCATTAGCCTCTAAATACATTATTAAATGATAAAAAACATCTGCAGCCTCGTGAATTTTATTAGAATTCTTTTCAACTGCCTCAACAAGTTCTCCGATTTCCTCTAAAACTTTTTCTTTGCTTAAAATTTTGTCACCAAGTAGCTTGTTAGTATAGGACCCATCTATAGGCGTTTTTTTTCTTTCTCTCGCAAGATTAAAAAGGTTTTCTAATGTGCTAAGCATATCAAAGTCTAACAGGTATTCCTTTTGAGTCCAAATAATCCTTAGCTTCTTTTACCGAGTGTTTTCCATAGTGAAATATGGAAGCTGCCAAAACTGCGCTAGCTTTTCCTAATTTAATTCCATCCACTAGGTGATCTAAATTACCCACCCCACCAGATGCAATAACTGGAATATTTACTTTAGATGAAATTTTTGACATTAGATCAATATCATAACCTACTTGTGTTCCGTCTCTATCCATGGAGGTAACTAATAATTCTCCTGCACCACTCTCTTCCATTTGTCTTGCGTACTCTAAGGCATCAATACCGCTGTTATTTCTTCCTCCATGAGTAAATACTTCCCATTTCTCTCCATTCTTTTTTGCATCTATTGCAACGACAATACATTGAGATCCAAACTTTTTTGAACTATCTATAACAACTTTTGAATTTTCAACAGCTGCTGTATTTATCGAAACTTTATCTGCGCCACAATTAAGTAATTTATTTATATCTTCTACGCTTCTAATTCCACCACCTACAGTCAAAGGAACAAAACATTTCTTTGAAGTTTTTTCAACAACATCATAAATAATATCTCTATTTTCATTCGATGCCGTGATGTCTAAAAAACAAATTTCATCTGCCCCTCCATCACTATAAATTTTGGCTTGTTCCACAGGGTCTCCCGCATCTTTTAGGTCAATAAAGTTTATTCCTTTAACAACACGACCGTTTTTTACGTCTAAACAAGGTATTATTCTATTTTTAAGCATCTTCTCTCACCAGTTCTTCTAATTTTATATCTCCATCATAAATAGCTTTACCAACTATTATACCTTCAACATTTTTTAAATTCTTCGCTTTTTTAATATCATCTATTGATGAAACACCCCCTGATATAATTACAGGGCACTTTGACATACCAGCAACTTTCATTGTTTCATTAAAATTTGGACTTTGTTTCATGCCGTCTCTATTAATATCAGTATAAATTATTCTACTAACACCATAGTCGTTAATTTCTTTTAAATAATCTAAAGTTAATTGATTAGAGCTTTCTTTCCATCCAGATACTGACAAATACCCGTCTTTAGCATCTAAACCTAAAGCAATATGATTTTGAAATTTTTCACATGATTCTTTTAAGAAATTTTTGTCTTTAATAGCAGCACTTCCCAGAATTACTTTCTCTACACCAGCATCAATGTATTTTTGAATGCTATCAGAATTTCTAATACCACCGCCTACTTCAACTTTTAAGTTAAATTTACTAACTATATCCTGAATAATATCTAAATTTACTGTTTCACCAGTTAAAGCACCATCTAAATCAACTATGTGTAAATTTTTAAATCCATGATCTTTATATTTTCCTGCTTGTTCAATTGGAGACAGATCATACTCAGTCTTTTTATCGAAATCTCCTCTAACTAATCTTACACACTTTTTATCTTTAATATCTATTGCAGGAAATATTTTCATTTTACAAATTTATAAAATTATCAATAATTTTAAGCCCAATCCTATCACTCTTCTCTGGATGAAATTGGGTTCCAAAAATATTTTCTTTTTCAACAGAACAAACAATATTTGATGAATAATCCGTTGTTGCTGAAATCACTTTTTTATCATTTGGAACTAATTCATAACTATGAACAAAATACATATGAGAATTATTTTCTATATCTTTAAAAATTTTACTATCTTTGACAATATTGATTTGATTCCAACCGATATGGGGAAGTTTAAACTTACCGTTCTGATTATCTATTTTTGAAACTTTTCCTGAAATCCATCCTAAGCCTTTAGTTTCATTTTCTTCATAACCAATGTCAGCAAACATCTGAAAACCAACACAAATCCCAAGAAGAGGTTTTTTATTCGTTATTGCGAATTCATTTAATATGTCTGTAAGACCTTTAATTTTATTCAGGGCATCTACACAGCTTTTAAATGAGCCCTGGCCTGGTAAGACCACTTTATCACATGATTTAATCTTATTTAAATCTGAAGTAACTTCGATAGTCACTTTATCTTTGGCAACTTCTTTAAAAGAATTTATTACCGAGCTAATGTTGCCCGAATTATAATCAACAATTGTAACGTTCATTAAACTTATAAAGAACCTTTTGTAGAAGGAATTGTTTTTTTGTTCCTAGGATCTATTTCTAATGCAGCTCTTAATGATCTTGCTAATCCTTTAAAACAAGACTCAATAATATGATGACTGTTATCGCCATAAATATTTTCAACATGTAAAGTAATACCAGCAGCCTGTGAAAAAGCTTGAAACCATTCTTTAAAAAGTTCTGTATCCATTTCACCAAGTTTTTCCACTTTGAGTTTCACTTTCCAGATTAAATAAGGTCTGTTTGATATATCAATAGCAACACGTGATAGAGTTTCATCCATCGGTATCATCGCATGAGCATATCTTCTTATGCCAACAGATTTCTTCAAAGCTTTTTTTAAAGCTTCACCTATAGCGATACCCGTGTCCTCAGTTGTGTGGTGAAGATCAATGTGAGTATCTCCTTTAGCTTTAATGGTCATATCTATTGAAGAATGTTTTGATAACTGCTCGAGCATATGATTAAGAAACCCTATACCTGTGTCAATTTTGTATTTACCTTTACCGTCAATATTTATATCGACACTAATACTGGTCTCTTTTGTTTTCCGGCTAATTTTACCTTTACGCTTCATAATTTTAAACAGGTATACATATATTATTCAATTATGGCAATAATGCTGAACCTGGGCTTGAACTATCTAAATTAGTATCCATTTATAGCATATGACAACAATTGTATTAATAAGAAAAAATAACGAAGTCGTTGTTGCTGGTGATGGACAAGTGAGCATGGGGAATACTGTGGTTAAAAGCACTGCCGCTAAAGTCAGAAAAATTGATAAAAGATCTGTGGTCGCAGGATTTGCAGGCTCAACTGCTGATGCACTTACATTGTTTGAAAGACTAGAGGCTAAATTAGAAAAACATGCTGGAAACTTATCAAGAGCTGCTGTTGAATTAGCAAAAGATTGGCGTACAGATAAATATTTAAGAAGACTTGAAGCTTTAATGGCCGTTGGTGATAAAGAAAAAAGTTATATTATCTCTGGAACTGGAGACGTTTTAGAGCCAGAAGGAGATGTAATAGGTATTGGCTCAGGAGGAAATTATGCCTTAGCTGCTGGAAAGGTTTTGATGGACACAAATATGAATGCTGAAGAGGTTGCAAAAAAAGCGATTAAAGTTGCTTCGGAAATTTGTGTTTTTACAAATGACAATATTACAACAAAAAAGGTTTAAATAATCATGGAAAAATCGAACGTAACACCTTTAGTCCAAAAAGATAAAGATATAAATAACGATGAATCACTTGTTAGTTCTTTATCCCCTAGAGAAATTGTTTCAGAACTTGATAGATTTGTAGTAGGACAAAATAAAGCTAAAAAGGCAGTTGCAGTTGCTTTAAGAAATCGGTGGAGAAGACAGGCTTTAAAGGGTGAGATGAAAAATGAAGTGCTCCCAAAAAATATTCTTATGATTGGTCCTACAGGAGTTGGTAAAACTGAAATTTCAAGAAGATTATCTAAATTAGCAGAGGCACCATTTGTAAAAGTTGAGGCTACTAGATTTACCGAAGTTGGATATGTTGGAAGAGATGTTGAGCAGATAGTAAGAGATTTAATCGAGATAGCTATATCAATGGAAAAAGTGAAAAAAAGAAAAGAAGTGTATGCAAAAGCTCAAAAACTAGCTGAAGAAAAAGTACTAGATGCAATTGTTGGAAAAAAGGCAAGCTTAGCAACTAGAGAGAGTTTTAGAAAAAGGCTTAGAGATGGAGATCTTGATAATAATGAAATTGAAATTTCAGTCAGCGATAGTGGACGAAGTGGCACATCTTTTGAAATTCCAGGTATGCCGGGGGCTAATGTAGGTATGATTAACATTGGTGAGATGTTGGGAAAGTCAATGGGATCAAAAGAGAAAAAGAAAAAAATGACTGTTAAAGAATCTCATGAAATATTAATAAATGACGAGTCTGACAAATTAATTGAGCAAGACAAAATTATAAAAGCTGCAAAAATTTCTACTGAAAATAATGGTATAGTTTTTTTAGATGAAATAGATAAAATTTCAGGAAGATCAGATAGAGTAGGTGGCGACGTATCTAGAGAAGGTGTTCAAAGAGACTTGTTGCCATTGATTGAGGGAACTACTGTTAACACTAAATATGGTCCGATTAAAACTGATCATATTTTATTTATTGCGTCAGGTGCCTTTCAGTTAGCTAAACCCTCTGATTTACTTCCAGAGTTACAGGGTCGTTTACCAATACGTGTTGAATTGGAGGCTCTAACGAGTAAAGATTTTAAAAGAATTTTAAAAGAACCTGATTTCAGTTTAATTAAACAATATATTGCTCTATTGAAAACTGAAAATGTTGACTTAGAATTTTCTGATGATGGGATAGATGCAATTGCAAACATTGCCTCAGAAGTAAATTCAACTGTTGAAAATATTGGTGCAAGAAGACTTCACACGATTATCGAAAAAATATTAGATGATATCAGCTTTACTGCTACTGATAGATCTGGAGAGAAAATAGTTATAAACAAAGACTACATAAATAAAAACTTAGATAATTTGATAAAAGATACTGATCTTTCAAAATTTATATTATAATTTTTTTTTTAAGAAAATATAAAAAGCTCCACTCCCTCCATCCTCAACGCTTGCTTCTTCAATATTTTCTATCTTACTGATTAATTCTTTTTGATTTTCAATAAAGTTCGGAACTGAATATCTCAAAATACCGAGGTCCTTTGACACATATGGGTTGTTTTCGTTCTTAGAATGAAGACCCTTTCCAGTAATTATTTTAAGCTTTTTTACATTTTTATTGTATGAATTTATAATTATATCTCTTATTTTGTCATTTGCTTCTTCTAAGGAGTATCCGTGTAAATCAAAAGAAACTGATTTGAAAATTTTTTTTTTGATTTGATTTATATCTTTATCAATTAAAGGTTCGTCTTTAGAAATAAAGTTTATCCAATCTTCTTTGTCTTTATCTGTAATTTTTTTTATCAATTAATTTAAAGTATCAACTAATTTCCAATTAGGGTTATCGGATCTTGTATCTCTCGAAAAAACCCATGTATCATAGATTTTTTTTATCTTTTGAGGATCACCAGATATAATTTTTTTATTTTTGTCCTTTATACAAGTTATAACCTCACCTACAAAATTTACAGTCACCTGAAGAGCATTATCAACTTTTCTGTGTTCCTTAATATCAGCGGAGTTTACGCCAATGAATGTAATTTCAGCAAAATGACCTCTTTCATTTCTTTCTTTTAGTGCTTGATTAAATTGATTATAAATTTTTTGGCTTAGCAACGGCTTGGAAGTAGTGAGTTTATTATCGTTATCACTAAAATCTGTGATGATAGTCTCATAAGCAATTTTAGCTCCTTTAAGAAAATCCTGTTGTGCTGACTTATCAAAATTGTCATTTTTTTTTATATTTTTTTCAATATTAACGTTTTTTAATATTTCTTGAAATTGGGGGGGTGGTTTTCCCTCAAAGCCTGTTCTTTTGCCCAAAATACCCCTTAGTCTTAAAAAAATAAACCCAGCAATCATTGCTAATAGAATGATGTCTATATACTCGAAACTGTAATTCATAATATGATAGTAATTACTCTGTTGAATAATTTCAACCAACAATTACATTAAAGACAAATGAACACAGTGCTTTTATCGATTATTTTAGTGCCAATAATAGAAATATATCTTTTTATTAAGATAGGTTCTCAAATAGGAGCCCTTAATACCATTCTATTAATCTTAGTTACAGCGATAACAGGTGTTGCTTACGCAAGATATGAAGGTCTTAATACCCTCAAGACTGGATTTTCTCAAATGATAAAAAATGAAATACCAGCATATGAAATAATTTCTGGCGCAGCTATTGCTTTCGGAGCGCTACTCTTAATCATTCCAGGATTTGCAACAGATGTTTTGGGGTTTTTAATCATATTTCCAATTACAAGAAAATTAATTTTTGGAAAATTATCCAGTAAAATTAAAAATAAAAGAAATGAAAATAAAGATTTTATTGAGGGCGAATTTGAAGATATAGAAAATGATGATGACAGAAAAATTTAAAATTTTAGCTAAGTATATTAAGGATATGTCAAGTGAGACACCTGACGTTGAAACTTTTTTATTTGTTAAAGATAATATTTCAAAATATCAATTGAACATTGATATTACATCAAAGGCTCTTAAGAATAAATTGATTGAAGTAAATACTACAATGAGATTTGAAGACAAAGAACCCAATGAAAAGAAATCATATTTTGAAGTAGTTTTTGCTACAATTATAAAAGTTGATGACGAGATAAAAGAAAAAAAAGATTTGGAAAGAGTAATATTATGCGATGTACAAAATAAAATTTTTCCTGAACTAGAAAAATCTTTTTTAAATTTAATTCACAATTCTGGTCATCCTGATATTAAATTAGAAAAAAAGATAGATTTTGACAAATTATATAATGAAAAATTTAATTAAAAAAAATTTTTTTTTAAATTAGATTTTAGATAATTTTCATGATTATTAATTTCTCCCTCGCTCGGTTTAATAATTTTTTTATAATAAATAACTTCTTTATTGCTTGTTTGATTTATATCAGAATTAAAATTATCAAAGTTTAAAGTAGGTTCTTTCTGATCTATTAAATTTATATAAACTTTAGCTAGTAGCTCACAGTCTATAATCGCTGTGTGAAAAGTTCTTTTTGTATTATCAATTCTATATTTCTTACATAAAGCATCTAAACTAATTGATCCACTAGGAAATTTATTTCTTGCAACAATTAATGTATCAACGATTTCATTTTGTATTTTATCTTTTCCAAGAATTTTTAACTCATTATTAATATGCGATAAGTCAAATTCTGCATTATGAATGACTAACTTTTTACCTTTTATAAAATCTAAAAATTCCTCTGCTATATCGACAAATTTTTTTTTATCGGAAAGAAATTTATCAGTATATCCATGTACCTCTAAAGCCTTTTCAGAAACTTTTCTTTCTGGATTTAGATAATAATGAAATTTTTTTTTTGTTGGGATTAGATTATCAAGCTCTATGCACCCGATTTCAACTATTCTGTGACCATCTTTAACTGATAATCCGGTCGTTTCTGTATCTAATACTATTTCTTTCATTTATATAATTTGACTTAAAATATATTTAGTAGCTCTTTTAGCAGATTTATCAGTAAAATCATTTTTTATAATAAATTTAGATTTTTTCTTTTTATAGCTCAGTGGTAACTGAATATTTTTGAATTTTGTATAAAGTTTTTTATTAAAATTATTCCTTTTTTTTAATCTTTTTAAGATTTCTGATTTTTTTGATTCAACAAAAACTAGAATATCTTTTTTACCATTAATCTTATTTTCTAATAAAAGGGGTATATCTAAAACAACAATCTTTTTATTTTTATTTTTTCTTAAAAAAAAAGACATCTTCTTTTTAATCTCCTTATGAACAATTTTGATTATTTTTTTTAAATTATTATTATTAGATAAAATTGCATTTGTTATTTCAATTTTACTAATCGGAAATGAATAAATAAATTTAGGTAAGGATTTTTTAAGTTTTTTAAAAACTTTAAAATCATTTTTATATATCGTACTTACCTCATGATCAGCATTAAATACCGGGCATCTAAAACATCGAGCTATGTAACTTTTTCCTGATCCAATATCACCTAAAATTCCGATTTTTATCATTGATCCAATAATTTAATTACTTCATCATCAATTTTAGGGCTAACACCTGTCCACATTTTGAAAGCTAAATGCGCTTGCCATAAAAACATCATTTTTCCATTCATGGTTTTGTTTCCCCTAATTTTTGCCTCCTTAAGAAAATTTGTTTCTCTAGGGTTGTAAATTAGATCGTAAAACAACACTTCTTTTTTATTATTATAATCGCTAAAATCAAAATTAATTTTTTCATCTTTTGTCAAACCGACACTGGTTGTGTTTATGACCAAATCACATAACTCACATTTTTTCTCCCAATCAATAATTTCTATAGAATCTTCTTTCATTTGAAAAATACCAAGTGCTATATCCCATAATTTTTTTAACTCTTCTGCTTTTTCTCGTGTCCGGTTGGTTAAATAAATTTTTTTAGCTCCATTAACTTTAATAAAACTTGATAAAATAGAAGGAGTAACACCTCCTGCACCGATTATTAAAATTTTTTTATTTTTAGAAAACCAATTATTTTCCTCTAAACTAATCTCAAAACCTTGTTGATCTGTGTTGTATCCAACAACTTTATCATTTTCTTTAACTAATGTATTTACAGATTTAGTTAACTGAACATCGTTTGGAGCGGCGTCAATATAATTAAATATCTCTCGTTTAAAAGGAACCGTTACATTTACACCTTTTATTTCTTCCTTTTTAATTTGTTCAACTATTTTTTTTAGATCACCCTTCTCTACTTTTTTCTTTTCATAAATTGAGTCAAAAAATCCATATTTTTTAAACCAATAATTATGTAGAAGTGGGGATAAAGAATGAGCTATTGGATTACCAATTACTAAATATTTATTCATAATTTTTTAGATAATCCTTAATTTTGTCAATTGGAAGGCCCATTATGGTATTTTCGTCTCCTTTTATATCTGAAAATAATTTTTTTCCTTCACCTTCAATTTGATAAACATTGTAAGCATATAAATTTTCATCCGATATTTTGGATAAATATGTTTTTAATTCTTCATCAGAAAAATTTTTCATTGTTAATCTTGCTTTTTCAGAATATTTCCAAATCATATTACCGTCTTTGGATATACACACTGAACTTATTAAGTAATGTGATTTATTATTAAGTGATTTCAAAATGTTGAGTGCTTCAACTCTGTTGCTTGGTTTAGATATAATGCTACCATTTAAATCTATCACGCTATCAGCTCCTAAAACTAATCCCTTATTATTTAAGCTTACTTTATTAGCTTTTAGTTCTGCTAATTTAATCGAAATTGTCTCTGGAGATGCTTTTTGATTTGTTAAACTTTCTTTAATAGAATCTTCGTCAACATTTGATGGGATCACACTGCTTAAAATATTATTCTGATCAAGTATTTCTTTTCTTACTTTACTTTTTGAAGCAAGTACAATTTTAAACATTTTTTTTATAAATTTCGTAAATTTTTATTATTGAGGCAGCAGTTTCCTCTACTGACTTTCTTGTAACATCAATAGTTGGCCATTTATATTTTTTAAAGGTTTTTTTGGCATCTTCGACTTCCTTAGTAATTTTTTCAAGGTCTGTGTATGATGTGCCTTCATTCTTTTTTAATGAGTTTAATCTATTTTTACGAATATCTGCTAACCTTTCTGGCTCCGTGTTAAGGCCGATTACACATGCTAATCTAGGATTCTCTTTAAGTGTTTCCGGTATAGAATTTTCATTTACTAAGGGTATGTTTGATGTCTTAAAACCTTTATTAGCAAGATAAATTGCTGTTGGTGTTTTGCTTGTTCTGCTAACTCCTAATAAAATAATATCAGATTTATTAATTTCCTTTAATAAGTTTCCGTCGTCATGGTTCATTGTAAACTGAATTGCTGCAATTCTTTTATAGTATTCTTCATTTAATTCATGCTGACCGCTTGGCTGATGAGATGCTTTTTGATTTAACAATTTTGAAAAACTTAATATTAAATCACCAAGAACACCAAAACATGGAATTTGTTTATCATTGCTAGTATTAGCAAGATATTTGGCTAAGCTACTGTCTACAATTGAATATAATATTATAGGTTTAGATTGTTTTTCAGCTTCGGATAAAATTTTTAAAATTTGGTTTTCGGTTCTAGTAAATGAATAAGTGTAAATTTTATAATTGATATTTTTAAATTGAGCTTTTATGGCCAAAAAAATTCTATCTAGGGTTTCACCAGTAGAATCTGATATTAAATAAATTTGATAGTTACTTTCCATGTATTAAATGTTGGTAAATATGTATAATTAATGACTTAATCATCAATATTAGTATTTTTTAAATTTTGTTGTAAAAAAGGGCTTTTATTCACATTTTTAAACATGTTTATAAATTTTCTATATACTTTTTTCATATGTTTATAAGCTTCAATTTTACTTATATATCTAATAAATTTTTAAGTCTAAATGTTAACAAATAGTTTATAAAATGTTAGTAAAATTTAATCATCATAATTCACAGGATATACTAATAATACAATCTTATATATTTAATTTAATATATGTCACTACTTAAGGAAGTAATAGTTAATAAATCAACAGTTATAAATCCAATTTGGATAATGAGACAGGCTGGACGATATCTACCTGAATTTAGAGAAATAAGAAAGTTAAATACTGATTTTATTAAACTATGTCTAAATAAAGATTTATCTTCCGAAATAACTCTACAGCCACTCAAAAGATTTAATTTAGATGCTGCAATCATTTTTTCAGATATATTGATGCTACCTTATGGTCTTAATCAAAGTGTTACTTTTAAAAAAGACTTTGGTCCCCTATTGGGTGATTTAAATGTAAATGAAGCCACGAATTTACATGAAGATGATTTTATTGAAAAACTTAATCCTATTTATGAAGCAATAAACATTGTAAGTAAAAGTAAATTCACGGATAAAAAAAGCACAATTGGATTTGTTGGTGCTCCTTGGACAATACTTGTATATATGCTTAATAAACAATCACCTAAACAACACTTAAAGATACATTTTTTCAATGATAAACCATTAATAATAAAACTACTTACACTCATAGAAAAATTTTTAAAATTACACATAAAAAAACAAATTGAGAACGGAGCTGATGTTATTCAAATATTTGATAGTTGGGCGGGATTAGTTGATGAAAAAGACTTATCTTTTTATATTTATAATCCCACTTTAAATTTAGTAAATTTCACTAAATCTTTTAATGTACCAGTAATTTGTTTCCCTAGAGGTATAAAAGATTACAAAAAATTTTGTGATAGTGTAAAACCCGATGTAATAAGTATTGATTACAATGTGGACCCTAAGAAAATTTGTGAAGCTATTAATATACCGGTTCAAGGAGGACTAGACCCTAAAGTTCTTTTAACAGATTATGATAATTTGAAAAAAGAAAGCAGTAAATATTTAGATGTATTCAAAGATCACCCTTATATATTTAATCTAGGTCATGGTATACTGCCTGAAACAAAGCCCTCAATGGTTGAGGATTTAGTGAAAATTGTAAAAGATTATTAAATGATAAACAATAATCATCCCCCTATTAAATTTGGAAAAACAGGCGTTTTGATAATCAATCTAGGTACGCCAGATTCAACAAATTGGTTTGATATAAGAAAATATTTAAAAGAATTTCTTTCGGACAGAAGAGTTATAGAAGTAAACCCGTTAATTTGGCAACCAATTTTAAATTTATTTATTTTAAACTTTAGACCATCAAAGACCGCAAAAGCTTATAAAGAAATTTGGATGAAAGAAGAGAACATTTCTCCTTTGCTTTACTACACTCGGCAGCAAGCTAAGAAATTATCAAATTTGATATCTGAAGAGAACTTAATTGTTGATTACGCTATGAGGTACGGAAACCCAAGTATAAAAAGTAAAATAAAAGGCCTACAAGATAAAGGGTGTGAAAACTTAATTATACTCCCCCTATATCCTCAATATGCCGCAGCAACAACAGCAACCGTGTGTGACGAAGTTTACAGGACTCTTATGAAAATGAGATGGCAACCATCTATAAAAATAATTCCACATTATGAGTCACATCCTTTGTACATAGATGCCTTGGTAAATTCTCTTAATAAGAAGATCAAGGAAATTAATTGGAAACCAGATTTAATATTAGCTTCTTATCATGGTATACCACAAAAATATTTTGATAAAGGAGATCCGTATCATTGTTATTGTCAAAAAACCACAAGACTAATTTCAGAAAAATTTAATTCAATAGAAATAAAAACAACATTTCAGTCAAGATTTGGCCCTCAAAAATGGCTTGAACCTTACACAGATAAAACTTTAGAAAAATTACCAAAAGAAGGCAAAAAGAATATACTTGCGATATGCCCGGGTTTTTCCTCAGATTGTGTTGAGACTTTGGAGGAAATTCTTATCCAAGGCAAGGAAAGCTTCCTAGATTCTGGTGGTGAAAATTTTGATATGGTGCCATGCTTAAATGATAATGACGACCATATAGCTCTGTTCAAATCATTAATTCAAAAAAGCGTATAATTGATGAATACTTACTTACTATTTAAATCTCTCCATTTAATAGCGGTAATTTCTTGGATGGCTGGTTTATTATATTTGCCTAGAATTTTTGTTTATCATTCACAAAATAATGACAAACCACTTGTATCCGATTTATTTAAAGTAATGGAAAGAAAACTTTTTTTTTACATTATGACTCCAGCAATGGCTCTATCATGGTTATTTGGATTATTATTAATACATGAAATTGGTTTTGAACAATTAGGACAAAAATGGATGATTTTAAAATTAGTTTTTGTGGTTATTTTAACTTTATATCATTTTTATCTTGGAAGAATTTTAAGACTTTTCAAACTAGATATTAATAAACGTTCTCATAAATTTTACCGTTATATTAATGAAATACCTACATTATTGCTTATTTTGATCATTTTTATTGTAATATTTAAGCCTATCTAGGGTTGAATTTTTTATATTAACATATATATTAAGATAATTATTAAGTCCTTAATAATACACTCATGAACATACAAGAACTAAAATTAAAATCTTCAGAACAGCTTATTACCCAGGCAGAAGAACTTGGTATAGAGAATGCAAGCACTTTAAGAAAACAAGAAATTCTCTTTGCTATCTTAAAAAAAGTTGCGGAAAAAGAAGAGATTACAGGAGCGGGAGTTCTTCAACTACTTCAAGATGGTTTCGGTTTTCTAAGAGCAATGGAGTCAAATTATTTACCTGGACCAGATGATATTTATGTTAGCCCCAGCCAAATAAGAAAATTTGGTCTAAGAACGGGTGATACAGTCGAAGGTCCTGTCAGAGCACCCAAAGAGGGAGAAAGATATTTCGCTTTACTTCAAGTTAGCAAAATTAATTTTGAGGAACCTGAGAAGTCAAGACATAAGATCGCTTTTGATAACTTGACCCCGTTGTACCCTGACAAGCAATTAGTTATGGAGGTTGAGGTAACGAAGGTTGAAAAGAAACAAGACCTGACTCCAAGACTAATAGATCTTGTAAGTCCCATTGGTAAAGGACAAAGATCAATTATTATTTCACCTCCCAAAGCTGGAAAAACAATGATTTTACAAAGTATAGCAAATTCGATCGCTAAGAATTATCCAGAATGTTATTTAATAGTATTATTAATTGACGAACGACCAGAGGAAGTAACTGATATGCAAAGGACAGTAAAGGGTGAGGTAATAAGTTCAACTTTTGATGAACCAGCTCAAAGACACGTGGCTGTAGCGGAAATGGTTATTGAAAAAGCAAAAAGACTTACCGAGCATAAGAAAGATGTTGTGATTTTATTAGATTCGATAACTAGGCTTGGAAGAGCATATAATGCTGTTATTCCTAGTTCAGGAAAAGTTTTGACAGGTGGAGTGGACGCAAATGCATTACAAAGACCAAAAAGATTTTTTGGTGCAGCAAGAAACATTGAAGAGGGCGGATCTCTAACTATTATTTCTACGGCTCTAATTGATACAGGAAGTAGAATGGACGAGGTCATTTTTGAGGAGTTTAAAGGCACAGGTAATAGTGAAACAGTATTAGATAGAAAAATTGCCGATAAAAGAATATATCCAGCTATTGATATAACGAAATCAGGTACAAGAAGAGAGGAGTTATTATTTGATAAAAATGATCTTCAAAAAATGAATGTTTTAAGAAGAATTATAGCTCCAATGGGAACCATGGACGCTATTGAGTTTATAAATTCAAAATTAAAAGATACAAAAAATAATGCTGAATTCTTTAACTCAATGAATAAACCAGCTTAAAATAATGACTTTGCTTAGTAACGAGCAAAAGAAAAGACTTCATAAACTTTATAGTGAACAGAGATTCTCAGAATTGGAGTTAGAAATTGAGATGATTTCTGATCCAAAAACAAGGTCGGCATTCTTGTCAAATCTTCTAGGTGTATCAAAGTTGAGAAAAAAAGATGGAGATAAAGATTGGATTAGTGCGCGCGATTTATTTCTTGATGCTCACAATAAAGACAAAAATTATATAGATGCTCTTTGTAATTATGCAAATGTATGCGTTAAACTCAGAGATTATGATGGTGCACTTAATAAATTGATAGAAGAGAGAAAGAAGAAATATAATCACAAAATAAATGAAGCTTTAGCAAGAATATATTTCTTTGAGGGAGAGATAGATAAAGTACTAAATATATTTAAAGAAACAGCAGATAACAATGATCTCAATAGAGTAACCGCATCACATTATCTATCTTCATTAAACTATTCCCCTAATTTTTCCCAAAAGGATTATTTAAAATATTGTACTAAAATCGAAAGTAACTTGGCTGTCCCTGAGGACCAATTAGCAAAATTAGTAGATTTAGATTTATCAGATGAGATAAAGATAGGATTTGTTTCCCCTGATTTTAAAGAACACTCTGTATATTATTTCTTAAAGGGTACAATAGATGCTCTAAGAAGGAAAAAATTCAGAGTTCTATTATTTAATTTAAGAAACCCAGACGAATTAGATAATATCTCTCAAAATATGAAAGAAGATTGTGATGAGTGGGTTAATATCCATAATTTAAATGATCTTGATGCTGCAAACTTAATAAGAAAAAAAAGAATTAATATTTTAATAGATATAACTGGACATTTTTTAAGGAATAGAATTTCTATTTTTAAATTTAAACCCTCTCCTATTCAAATTTCTTGGATGGGTTACGTTAACTCAACAGGGGTAAAGGAAATTGATTATATTATTTCTGATAAAAACCTAATCAAAAAGGGTGAGGAAAATTTATATTCTGAAGAAGTTTTAAAATTAGATACTATATGGAATTGTCATAAGGGGTTTGATGAAAAAATTGAGCCTAGCTCGTTACCATATTTGAAAAATGGATATATCACATTTGGGTGTTTTAATAATACAGTAAAAATTTCAGATCGATGCATTAACGTATGGTCAAAAATATTAAATGAAATTGAAGGTGCTAAACTAATTATCAAAGCTGTTTCAAAAGATGCTGAAATTGCTCAAAATAAAATTTTAGGTAAGTTTTCAAAAAATAATGTTGATATAAAACGTATCAATTTTGAAAAAAGTAAAAAAGAAAGAATTGATCATTTAAAAATGTATAGAGAAATTGATGTTAGTTTGGACACATTTCCATATCCAGGTGTTACCACCTCTTTTGAGTCAATATGGATGGGGGTACCAGTCTTGACAAAAAAAGGGGAAGATTTTGTTTCAAGGTGTGGTGAAAGCATTAATCTAAATTTAGGTCTTAAAGATTTTATCGCAGAGAATGAAGATGATTATGTAGCCAAAGCTGTTTTATTAAATAGTAAAAAAAAAGATTTATCTAAAATAAGGAATTCATTAAGGCAAAATGCTATTAATTCACCCTTGTTTGATACAGACTTGTTTGGAAAAGAATTTTCAAGCATAATAAAAAACGTTTGGGATAAATATTTGACAAGAAAAGACAGTAAATAATCATTTTTTTATCTGTTAAAAGTTGTTATTAACTCTATCTATGACAATTTATGCATTATCTAGTGGACCTGGCGTCTCCGGGGTAGCTGTTGTAAGAATTTCAGGCTCGGATTCTTCAAAAGTACTGAAATTATTGACTAGGCATGAATTACCAACGCCAAGAGTAGCTACCCTTCGAAAAATAAACAATATCAACACTTCTGAGCTAATAGATGAGGGATTAATTTTATGGTTTCCTGGGCCACAGAGCTACACTGGCGAAGATATGGTCGAAATTCATATTCATGGAGGTAAAGCTGTAGTCGAATCTCTATTAAATGCTCTTTCAGATATAAAAAGTTGCAGACTTGCAGAACCTGGAGAGTTTACAAAATTGGCTTTTCAAAATGGAAAAATAAATTTACTTAAAGCCGAGAGCATTGGTGACTTGATATCTGCTGAAACTGAAATTCAAAGATCTCAAGCAATAAAAATAATGAATGGAAGGTCATCAGAAAAATTTAATCAATTAAGAGAAAAATTACTAAAAATTTTATCTTTTGTCGAAGCTAAAATAGATTTTCCCGAGGAGGACCTACCAGATGAAAACATTAAACAAATAAAAAAAGACACTTCAGATGTGAAGAATGAAATAAAAAAAATTTTAGATGACCAGAAAGTGGGAGAAATTATTAGGGAAGGTTTTAAAATTGCTATTATAGGTCCAACAAATGCAGGGAAGTCGAGTTTACTTAACAATTTATCAAATAGAGATGTCGCTATTGTTTCTGAGATTGCTGGTACTACAAGAGATGTTATTGAAACACATTTAAACATAGACGGTTACCCTGTTATAATTTCTGATACTGCAGGTATAAGAGATTCTAAAGATGAAATTGAACAAAAAGGAATTAAGTTATCTTTAAAAAAAGCTGAAAATGCTGATTTAAAGTTGGTTGTAATTGATGCTAAAAATGTTGATTTTAGCCGATTTTTGAATGATTTATTAAAAAAAGATGCAATTTTGGTTATCAACAAATCAGATCTCTTAAAGGAAGAACTAAATCCAGAGGTTTCTAAATTTAACCATGTTTTGATTTCACTTAAAGATAATTTAAATATAGATAAACTAATTTCTAAAATAAAAAACAACTTACAAAACAAGTTTATATCTGAGGAGGATATTTTAATTACAAGAGAGAGGCATAGGCAACATTTGATACAGTGTGTTGAACACTTGAAAAATTTTTCAGACAAAAATGATCAAAAAGATTTTGATAAAGCTGCTGAGGATCTAAGGTTAGCTACAAGACAATTAGGTATGATTGTCGGTAAAGTCGATGTAGAGGAGATATTAGGCAGTATTTTCAATGATTTTTGCATTGGAAAATAACAACCGTTTTACTGGGTTTTTTTGAAGTTTTTTACTGATTTTCGTTGATAAACAACACTTTTTTAAGAAAAAAAACACAAATCTTGTAAATATTCCAATCGAATATAAATTTAGTCCATGAAAAAAGATTTCCAATTTGATGTAGTTGTTATCGGCGGTGGTCATGCTGGTTGTGAAGCTGCAACGGCCTCAGCAAGACTTGGTGCAAATACCGCTTTGTTTACACATAACAAAAATACAATCGGAGAAATGTCATGCAATCCAGCTATAGGTGGTTTAGGCAAAGGTCACTTAGTTAGAGAAATTGATGCTTTAGATGGTGTTATGGGAGAGGTTGCTGACAAGTCAGGAATACAATTTAGATTATTAAATAGAAGTAGAGGACCTGCAGTTAGAGGACCCCGAACTCAATCTGACAGATCATTATATCGTAAATATATGCAAGAAAAACTTGTAAACTACTGTAATTTAAGCATTTTTTCGGATCCTGTAATAAAGTTTATTTTTGAAAATAACCAAATAAGTGGATTTATAACACTTAAAGGCAACAAAGTGAGTTGTAACAAGTTAATCTTAACAACAGGCACTTTTTTGAATGGTTTGATACATATAGGTGATGAAAGAACTCCTGCTGGACGATTTAATGAAAAACCGAGTACAGGTTTAAGTGAACAATTAGAAAAGTATAATTTCAAAATTGGAAGATTAAAAACAGGCACACCTCCTAGACTAGATTCTAGAACAATTAATTTTGAAAATTTGGAAAAACAGTTTGCCGATGAAGATCCATATTTTTTTTCTTTTCTGACTAAAAAAAATTTAAATAAACAAGTGTCTTGTTCTATGACTTATACTAATGAGACAGTACATAAAATAATAGAAAAGAATTTATCTAAAAGTGCAATGTATTCCGGAAGCATACAAGGTGTTGGTCCTAGATATTGTCCCTCTATTGAGGACAAAATAGTAAAATTCGCTGATAAGACAAGACATCAAATATTTTTAGAGCCCGAAGGTCTAAATGATCATACTATTTACCCTAACGGCATATCTACATCTCTACCTGAGGTTGTGCAATATGAAATACTCAACAATATCAGTGGTTTAGAAAATGTAAAAGTAATTAGACCAGGATATGCTATAGAATATGATTATATTGATCCGAGAGAGCTCTTTTTAACATTGGAGACAAAAAAAATAAAAAATCTTTATCTCGCTGGTCAAATTAATGGAACTACAGGTTATGAGGAAGCAGCTGCTCAAGGTCTTATAGCGGGTATTAATGCTGCTCTATCTTTAAAGAATATGGAACCTTTTATTTTAGATAGATCAGATGCTTACATTGGCGTTATGATAGATGACTTAGTTACCAAAGGTGTTGCTGAGCCTTATAGAATGTTTACATCTCGAGCAGAATATAGACTAAGTCTTAGGTCAGATAATGCAGACTTAAGGCTTACCCATAAGGGAATTAAAATTGGCTTAATAGCAGAAAATAGAAAACAACTCTTTGAGGACAAATTTAATAAATTAAGCAAAATATCTCTTCAAATGTCTAATTTAAACATTTCACCCTCTAAGGCAGATAAATTTGGAATAAAAATAGCCAAAGACGGTGTTTTTAGATCAGCAGAAGAAATTCTTACCCAAAAAAGTGTTGATATGAGAAAAATTAGGAATATTTGGCCTGAGATAGCTGATTATGGGAATGAAATTGATGAACAGATTGAGATTAACTCTCATTACAGAGGATATTTAAAGAAACAAAAGGCTGATATTTTAGCTTTTAAACGAGATGAAAATTTAACAATCCCAGATAATATTGACTATGATCAATTTTCAGGCCTTTCTAATGAAGTAAAAGCCAAATTTAAAGAAATAAGGCCTAAAACAATGGGACAGGCCTTAAGAATCGATGGAATAACCCCTGCAGCTGTATATATTTTGTTGTCACACGTCAAAAGAAAGTCTATTAAGCATATAGCTTAATGGATAACTTAATTTTAAATTCTTATTCCAAAATTTCCAATTTGAATGTTTCACGTGAAACTTGTAATGAGCTTGAGAGCTTAATTACGATGATACAGGAAAAAAATCAGAAAATTAATATTATAAGTAAAAAAATGTATGAAAAAGAGGCAATAAGAGAGCGCCATATAATAGATTCAGCGCAAATTATTGATTTTGTTGATTTAAATTGCAATACAACCTCAGATTTAGGTACAGGGGGTGGAATGCCTGGATTAATAGTGGCTATAGTGATGAAAAAAATTAAAAACGACCTGAAGGTAAACCTTTATGAAAAGAGCTACCACAAATGTGCTTTCCTTAGAGAAGTTTCAAAAAAATTAAATTTAAATACAGAAATAATTCAGAAAGATATTTTTTCACTTAAAAATATTGAGACAGGAACAATTATGTCTAGGGCGTTTAAGCCAATGCCTGTGATTTTAAACCTGGTTAATGAAAATTTTAAAAAATATAAAAATATTATTTTTTTTATGGGAAGTAGTGGAAGAAAAATTCTTAATGAAACACTTCAAGAGTGGGATTTAGATTATGAAGAAAAAAAAAGTTTAACAAGCAACGACTCATTTATATTAAACATCAAAAAAATTAAAAAAAAGATTTCATGAAAATAATTTCAATTATTAATCAAAAGGGTGGAGTTGGAAAAACAACAACCGTTATTAATTTAGCATCAGCGTTATCTCAACTTGGTAAAAAAATTTTAGTAATTGATCTAGACCCTCAAGGGAATGCTACCACAGGATTAGGATTGTCCAACAACTCTCAATCTGATCAGACAATTTATGGAATTCTTAATGGGACAATGTCGATTTCAAACGTAATCAAAAAAACAAAGCTTCAAAATCTTGATTTAATATCATCTAATGTAGATCTGTCTGGATTAGAGGTTGAGACCGCCGGTGATAATGATAGAGCTTTTATACTTAAGACTAAATTAACCGCTTATTTAAATGATTCTAGAGGATCATATGATTATATTCTAATAGATTGCCCCCCATCTTTGAGTCTTCTTACTGTAATGGCTTTGGTATCATCTAACTCACTGCTTGTGCCATTACAAACAGAATTTTTTGCTTTAGAAGGACTTACACAACTTATGAAGACTATTGAGAGAATTAAAACTAACCTGAATCCTGAATTAGAGATTCAAGGCATACTTTTAACTATGTATGATCGAAGAAATAAACTTTCGTCACAGGTTGAACAAGAAGCAAGAAATTATTTCAAAGACAAAGTTTACCAAACTGTAATACCTCGAAATGTAAGATTATCTGAAGCGCCATCTCACGGTATTCCAGTATTGATTTATGATAAGAATTGTCCAGGCAGTAAGTCATATTATAGTTTTACAGATGAGTTCATGGAACAAGAAAATAAAATTGGGAGTGCTGCATAATGAATAAAATTAAAAAAGGTTTAGGGAGAGGTTTATCGTCTTTAATAGGTGAAACTAAGATAGAAAATAATACTAATAGATTATCTTTAGGGGATATATCTCCAAACAAATATCAGCCAAGAAAAGATTTTGATGAAAATAATTTAGCAGATTTAACTAACTCTATTAAGGAAAGAGGAGTAATCCAACCAATAATAGTTAGAAGATCTAATGATGGAAAATCTAAGTATGAGATCATTGCTGGTGAAAGAAGATGGCTTGCAGCTAGGAAAGCTGGCTTACATGAAATTCCCGTTGTGGTAACTGAAGCAGATGATTTAAAATCACTCGAGTTTGCAATTGTAGAAAATGTTCAAAGACATGACCTAAATCCTCTTGAAGAGGCAGAGGGTTATAAAAAACTTATTGATGATTTTTCTTACGATCAAGAAAAAGTATCAAAATTTATTGGAAAGAGCAGAAGTTATATAACTAATTCATTGAGAATTTTGAGTTTACCATCAGAGGTTTTAAAGCTGATTAATGAAAAAAAAATAAGTGCAGGTCATGCTAAAATATTAGTTGGTTTAGAAAATGCTATATTTATCGCTAACAAAATCGTAGAGAAAAAGTTATCAGTTAGACAGACTGAAAGCTTTGTAAAAATTTTTAAAAAAACAAAAAAAAATATTAAATCAAAAGATGCTAATATTAAAGATTTAGAAAATTCCATCCAAGAAAAAATAGGTATTCAGGTGAGTATTAAAAATAATAAAAACAATAAAGGAGTAATATCTTTTTTATACCACGATATTGATCAACTGAATAAAATTATTGATATAATAAAAGCAAACTATTGAGTTTGTTCAAGTATATAATTTGTAAATATATTTAAAGCGCTATTTGGATTTTTTTTAACAATTAATTCAATTTCGTTTGTTTCTAATATTAATTCATTAACCTGATTTAAACTTAAGCTGTTTATTTGTTTTTTTATTAAATCTTTTTCTTTCCAAAAAATTGGGGGTTTATATGATACAATAGCTTCTTCTACGCTCTTTGTTTCTTTAATCATAGTGTGTAGTTTTAAAAGTCGCTTGAGTTTAGCCAAATACACTCTCAATATTAAAATAACATCTTCGGTGCCATAATTGTTTTCATTAAGAATATTTAGAGTTTTTCTTCTATTTTTTGCTAACGAACTGTTCACTAGCTCATTTACATCAAAGTTTTCAGCTAAATTAGTTAGTTTTATTATATCCTCAGTTTCAATCTTTTTTTTTGTTTTAGATAAATTTTCGATCTTATGAAGTTCATTTTTTAAATTTATTCTATCACCATTTGCTCTTTCAATAATAATATTAATGTTTTGTTGGGATAAATTTATTTTATTTAGTTTTAAAAAATTATCTGTTAATGCTGATAAAGTTTGTATGTTATCCTCATAAAAAGCTACACAAATTGTTTTTTTGCTCTTTTCAAATAAGTTTCTAATTTTTGATTTTTTTTCTAATAAATTAGCTTTAAGAATTACTTTTATATCTGAAATGTCCCGGTCAATTATTTCGTTTATAATGGGAAAAATTTTATCTGAAATTCTATTGATAATTATAAGTTTTTTATTATTAAAAAAAGAGTTCGATAAAACATTTTCATAAAAAGTATCTCTATTATTTAAAATTTGATTTTCATCATATGTGAAAATTTCTTCTAATTTTTCTTTGAAATATTTTTTTATAATTTCTTCTTTAAAACCTTGGTTCTCACCGTAGAAAAGAAAAAAACTTGAATTACTAATTTTTTCAAAGTTTAAATCCTTTGTTTTTAAAATCATTTTTGTAGTTTTAAGAAAATACTTATTTTTTCAGATATTTCTCTGATTAAATTATTTTTAATAGTATTTTGGTACTCTTTTAGATCAAATTTACTTTCTTTATTTGAATAAGAAAAATTAGCATTAAAGTTTTTTGAAATAATATTTGTGTCTTTTTTTAAATTTAGATTTACATTGATACTTTTTTGAAAAGTTAGAGGATTTCCAGAGTTATCCTTAGATGTTATATTGTCTATATGTTCTGTATTTAAAGTTAATACATAACTATCATCGCCGTAACTTTCTTTAATATTTATAGAGGACAAAATTTGTTTACTTAAATCTTTGTTTCCAATAATAATTATCTCACTTATACTTATAGTAGCCTTATCTTTATTTGTATAAATAGGTTGGTATCCACAACTGTATAGAAAAAAAATTATTGAAATTATTGGAATTATTTTTTTAATCATGAACAATAAAATTTACAATCTTATTTTTAACATAAATATGTTTATTTATTTTTTTTTCTTTAAATATTTTAGAAACTTCTTTCATTTTTTTTATTTTTGAAATTAATTCATTTTCCTCTAGTTCTTCATTTACTTTTATAATAGCCTTCTTTTTTCCATTAATCTGTACCACAATATTAAATTCTGATTGAGTCAAATATTTCTTATCTAAATCAGGCCATTTAATTGATTTAAGTTGATTTAATTCATCGAGACATTCGCTAGCTAAGTGAGGAACAACAGGCATCATCATAGATAAAATTTTTGAGTAATTGATAAGAAAATTCTCTGATAATGATTTTTCAACTAGTTTATTCTTTAGGTAATTGTATGTCTCATGAAAATTGGCTATAATTACGTTATAGCTAAATTTTTCCAAGTTGTAATTAATCTTATTTATTAATTGATTAGTAAATTTTTCCAAGTCCTCATCAAATTTATAATTTTTATTGCTAAGATTATCTATGTAATTTTTTTTTATTTCAGAGTGCAACAGCCAAAATTTTTGAATAAATTTATGAGCTGCCATCATTCCTTGTTCAGACCATTGTATATCTTTTTCTGGAGGACTATCAGAAAGTATAAATATTCTTACAGAATCTGCTCCATAATTTTTTATTATCTCCTCTGGATTGATAGTATTTTTTTTGGATTTAGACATTGACTCTGAAGATCCAACAATAACTTTTGAAGAAGGTTTATTTTTTAAAAAGAAATTTTTTCCATCATCACTGCTTACTTCATCAGGACTCAACCAATTTTCATTTTCATCTTTATATGTTTCATGACAAACCATTCCTTGTGTAAAAAGTCCTCTAAAAGGTTCGTCGCTATCAATTTTGTTAGTATTATAATTCAATGCTTTAAGAAAAAATCTCGAGTAAAGTAAATGTAGAATAGCATGTTCTACCCCTCCTATGTATTGATCCACTGGCATCCAATAATTAACTTCCTCCAAATCAAATGGTGAACTATTTTTGGGAGAACAAAATCTTAAGAAATACCAAGAAGAGTCAACAAAGGTGTCAAGCGTATCAGTTTCAAGATTACAATTTTTTCCATTAATCACAATTTTTTTCCAGTCTTCTTGATGATCAAGTGGATTACCTTGGGTTTTAAGATTTATATCATCAGGTAGTTTTATAGGAAGCATTTCATCTGGAACTTTAACTATATTATTTTCCTCATCATAAGCGATAGGTATAGGGCATCCCCAGTATCTTTGTCTTGAGATTCCCCAATCTTTTAATCTGAAATTGATTTGTTTTTTTCCAATTTGTTTGTTTTCAAGTACCTCTATAGCTTTTGAAATAGAATCTTCAGGTGCTTTTAGACCATTAAAAATACCTGAATTTATTATCACACCAGGGCCGTCGTAAGCTTCTTTTTGAACTGTAAAATCATCACCTTCATCATCTGGCTTAACAACTGTCTTAATGGGTAATTTATATTTTAATGCAAAATCTAAATCTCTTTGATCATGAGCAGGACATCCAAAGACAGCACCAAACCCATAATCCATTAAAACAAAATTTGCAAAATAAACAGGAACCTTTATATTTTTGTCTAAAGGATGAACAGCAAAAAGATCAGTCTTGAAACCAATTTTTTCAGCTTGGGCAATTGACTCTTCTGTAGTTCCTGTTTTAGAACAATTTTTTTTAAATTCCTCGAATTTATTGTTATCCTTATAAAAATTTGATACGGGATGATCTACAGACAAAGCTAAAAATGAAAATCCAAATAGCGTATCTGGTCTAGTAGTGAAACATTTTATTTTATCTATATTGGAGCTACCTTCAATTTTAAAATCTATCTCACATCCAAATGATTTGCCTATCCAATTTTTTTGCATAATTTTTACTTTGTTGGGCCATTCATTTAATTTTTCTAATCCATTCAGAAGATCTTCTGAAAACTTTGTAATTTTAAAAAACCATTGATTAAGTTTTTTTCTTTCAACTAAGGCCCCAGATCTCCATCCTTTTCCATCTATAACTTGTTCATTGGCCAAAACTGTTTGATCAACTGGGTCCCAATTTACATAGTTCTCTTTTCTGTAAACCAAGCCTTTATCATAAAACTCGAGAAAAATTTTTTGCTGATGTTTATAATAATCTGAAGAACAAGTAGATATTTCTCTATCCCAATCAACAGAAATTCCCAGTTCCTTTAATTGTAATTTCATATTATTAATATTAGATTCAGTCCATTTTTTAGGATCTAAATTGTTCTGTCTGGCTGCATTTTCGGCCGGCATACCAAATGAGTCCCACCCCATAGGATGTAAAACATTATATCCATTCAAAGATTTATAACGGGCTAAAACATCACCTATCGTATAGTTTCTAACATGGCCCATATGAATTTTTCCCGATGGATAAGGAAACATTTCAAGGCAATAAAATTTTTTCTTTTTTTTATCAATTTTAGTTTTAAAAGATTTTTTTTCTTCCCAAAGATTTTGCCATTTTTTTTCAATAATTTTAAAGTTATATTTATCCATCATTAAATCTTAAAATTCTTTAAAATTAATTCTTTTTTTCTAGATCTTCTTTTTTAATGAGAGCTGCTTTTTTAAGTATTGCTAGTTTAATTTCTCCTGTTAAGTCACTATTAGAAACAAATGACTCACAACTTGCTTCGGTTTGACATTTTTTCTTATAAACCATAACCTTAATTCCATCTGCTCTAATTTCGTTAGTTAAAAATTGAACCATAATTTTTAACGACTCCATTTTGTCCTTAGGTGCGGTGTACCAGTCTGTGATTATTATTCCTCCACCGTAGTCCACATCTGATAAGGGAATAAAATCAAGTATTTCTAATGTAGCTCTCCACATTTCGTTAGAACTTGAAAACTGGAAAGTTCCTCCAGACTCACCAAAAACTTTACCAATTGATATACCTTTACCTTCTTTCATATTTTTTTTTATTCTCTCCTCATCGTTTGGAGAAACTTTTCTTGCATCAACAGGTTTATAAATTCCACAACTCTGAAGAGTTGAAATAAAAATTAAGATAGTGATTAACCCTAAAAATAATTTTAATTTTGGAGAAATTGTCATTAAATAATTTATAAATATTCTTGATTGTTAATTATATTATTAAAAGAAAAATACTAAAAATCCTTAAAAAATGGTAAAAAATAATGTATTTTTTGTGATAAATATGTCACATAATCAATAAAATTTCCAAATTATATACAAATTAATCAAAATTAAAGGGGTTAATTGGTAATTATTGGCCATCATAATTAATAATTATTAATTTAATAAAGGAGTAAATTATGAATAACTTAAAAAAAGTAGGTCTTTCAGCATTAGCTGGATCACTTGTAGCTTTCTCAGCAAATGCTGTAGAAGTTACAGTTTCTGGTAAAACTGAAATAACTTACGCAGGTACTACTGACGGTACTAACGGTAACAAATTTGGTAATGGAAATGCTCTTACTTTCTCTGGTTCAGGAGATATGAATGGTATGACTGCTACTTACACAGCTGTTATCGGAGACGGTGGTCAAGCAAACTCAAACACTTCAGAAACTTTTGCTTCTTCTTCACTAATGATTGACATGGGTGATATGGGAACAGTTGGTTTTGACCAAGGTGTAGGTGAGTTTGGTGTTGGTACAATTGATGATAAAATGCCTTACGCTTACGAAGAAATCTGGACATATACAGGTGCTTCAAATGGTTTAAGAGCTGCAGGTGGAACTAACGTACTTGGTTACAAAAACACATTTGCGGGTTACACTTTATCATTAGAGATTGATCCAGGACACACTGACAACAGTGCTAAAGGTGGATCTGGTGACGGTGGAAACACTGGCGCTAGCGCTATTGATAGCGGTTATAACTATGCAATTACAGGTAGCCCACTTGATGGTTTAACTGTAGGTGTTGGTTATGGTAAAGAAGAGAAAAAAGATCACTCTCAACTAAGAGAGCAAGATAATACGTTTACAACTGGATTCGTTACTTATGCAGTTGGTGGCTTAACATTAGGTTACCAAATGTCAGAAGGTAATGGTGGTTCTGTTGCAGCAAAAGGAAACATCGTTGATATTTACGGTGCATCTTTTGCGGTAAATGATAACTTATCTATCTCAGTAAACCAAATGGATAACGAGTTTGACGTACCAAGTGGAACTAACACAACTGAAGAAACTTCAGGTGTTGGTATATCTTACACTATGGGTTCAGCTTCATTAAGATTATTAAGAGCTGAAACTGATAACTTAGCAGGTTCATCTACAGCTAAATCTGTAGAGCATACTGAAGTAAGTTTATTACTTGCATTCTAATTATTTTAGAATTTGAATTACAAATAACGGCCCCTTTATGGGGCCGTTTTTTTTATAGGTCTTTGAAAAAATCCTTATAAAAGGATTTATAATTATTGAATGAGCCAACAGAACTTGAATATATTTTTTTTCTGGCTTGGTTTACACTCAAGGTTTTAATGGCAGTCTTGTTTTGATAGTAGTTTAAACAGTTTTTGTCCCATTCTATATCACAAAATTTTATTAATTCTTTAATTTGTGTTTCAGGATTTTTTACTAGCTCTTCATATTGAACTTCAAAAATAAAATTTGGTAATCTCTCGTTCCAAAATTTGATAATCTCTTGATAAAGTTTATAGTATTTTTCGAGCTCAGTTGCATCGTAACACCAGCCCCCCTCATAATCAAAAAGGTTTTTATAAATTGAAAGGCAATTATCTTTTGGATTTCTTTTACAATTTATAACTTTAGCATTTGGATAACATTCTTTCATTACACCGATCCAAAAAAAATTTAATAGTGTCTTATCTGTGAATTTTTTTTCACTAAAGTTGAAATTATTTAAGTATGTATCAAATTTTTCAATTATGTTTGAAAATTTATTATTTTCAGGCTTATTTTCTTTAGAATAATTAAATTCATAATCGGCCGCCTTATTAAAATAATTTAATTCTCCAAGCCCTCTTACATTTTTATGAGAAGAGATAATTTGTTCAACTAAAGTAGTTCCAGACCTTGGCATACCAACAATAAATATAGGTTCAAGCGAGCTTGAATATTTTTCTTTATTAAATCCAAAAGACTCAAATTCTTTTTTAATTTTCTTAATTTTTGTGATGTCATTATTTATATCATATGAAGAATTTTTTCTTTTCAAGAGATTTCCTTGATGAATATATTTTGATGCCTCTTCGTATTTGCCTTGATCTTCAAAGGCTTTACTAATTCCAAAATACAAATAAATTTTTTGTGATGCATTTAAATTTTCATTATTTATTTTTTTTAACATTTCCCCCAAGTGTTCTTCGTTTTCTTTATAATCAATTAAGGCACTTAACATTTTATCAGCCCTTGTAAAATTAACGTCTATTTGAGTAATTTTTTTTAGATGTTCTTTTGCTTTCTCAAAATTTCCTAAACTTTGATATGTTATTGCTAAATTAAGATGAATAGGTATTAATTTGTTATTTGTGTTTAGAGCTTCTTTTAAAAGTTCTAAAGCTTTTTCATTATTATTTAATAAAAATTCTAAATTTCCAAAATTAAGAAGAGTTGATGTGTTTTTTGGATTTTTAGATAGTGCTAAATTATAAAATTCTTTAGCTTTGCTAAAAGCATATTTATATTTAAAGTTATTAGCTAGGTTATTTATAATGCTTATATTATTAGTATTTACTTGATGGCCAAGAAAAAAAATTTTCTCTGCTTTATCAAAATTTTGTTTTTTTTGATATGTAAGTCCTAGAATGTTTAATACAAAATCTGACTCAGGATTCTTTCTTAAAAATAGTTCTGATAATTCGATTACTTTTTGATAATTCGCGCTATTATAAAAATTTAAAATTTTTTCAATTTTTTTTTTTACTTCACTCATTTTTAATACTATCTTTTAAATAAGATTTAGATGCAAATCCACAACAATTAACTATTTTCAATTTTTTAATATTATTCTGATTTATTCCACCTAGTGCGATAAGTTTTTTTTTAGTAATTTTTGAAATAAGATTAAATTTAACAATATCTAAAAAAAATTTATTTTTTTTTATTGGAAATATTGGTGATAAAAAAATTTGTTTCACTCCTTGTTTTTCTTTATAAAAAATTTCTTTGAAATTATGAGCAGAGCCAATTAATTCGATTTTTTTAAAATTTTTATATTTTATCTTCAGATTTTTATTAAAAGCCGGAATATAAATTCCATCAAGATCAAATTTTATGGCTGTATTATAATCGTTAGCGATGAAAAATTTTCTTTTACTGATTTTACATGTTTTTTTTATATCTAAAATTGTTTTAAAATTTACTTTTTCTTCATAGTTTCGGTAAATGATGTTTACTTTTTTATCTAATTTTAAAATTTCTTCTCTATTGAATTCGTTTATAAAATAGTAAATATTTATATGATGGAACATTACACTGTAAATAATCTAAAACGGATTGAAAATGAAGTGCTAAAGAGTAAGCCAGAAGTTAAAATTATAGCAGTCTCAAAAACATTTACATCTGACAAATTTTTACCTTTAGTGAAGCATGGTCATATACATTTTGGAGAAAATAAGGTTCAAGAAGCAATGAAAAAATGGCAAGAAATAAAAATTGATAATAAGAATATTAATTTACATTTAATTGGAAAACTACAAACTAACAAAGTAAAATTTGTTTTACCATTATTTGACTATATTCACTCTGTTGATAATTTGAAATTAGCTCAAAGAATATCAGAGGAGCAGAAAAAAAAAAATTTTAAACCAAAAATTTTTATTCAAATAAATGTAGGAGACGAAGAGCAAAAAAATGGGATAGCTATTTCTGAGGCAAAAAATTTCGTTGAGGTTTGTAAGTCAAAATTAGATTTAAATGTAATTGGATTAATGTGCATTCCACCTAATGACGGAAAACATATTCATTATTTTAAGATGATGAATTCATTAAGAGAAAAATTTAATTTAAAAGAACTGAGTATGGGAATGTCAAATGACTATATGGATGCTTTAGATTTTGGAGCAAGTTTTTTAAGAATTGGATCTAAAATTTTTGGACAAAGAGATTAATTTATAATTATTTTAGTTTTTTTACTGATTAATTTTAATAATATTAAAAAATCTTTTTTTTTTAATGCTATGCAACCTAAAGTTTTTGTTTTTAAATTTTTTGTTAAGTGAATAAAAATTGCACTACCGGCTTTTTTTTTCACTTTCTTGTAATTATATTTAATTGGTATGAGAAAATCATATTTTGTGTCTTTCCTAAACATCTTTTCATGCTTAATTCCTTTTTTTATTTTTATTAATTTATTATATTGATTACTAGTACTATCATCACACCAGCCCATATTTTTTTTTATCTCAAATATTTTAAGTTTTGTTATTGGTTTCTTATTTCTATCTTTTCTATAAAAAAGAGATCCTAATGAAAATTTGCCTATAGGGGTTTTTTTATCACCCTCTACCTTTTTTTTAGTTGCCCCATTTTTCCCAATACAGCAGCTAAATTGAAATTCATCAAATATAAGTGTATTTTTATTTTTAAGAATAATGTGCATAATCAAACTATGAACCAAAAAAAAGTAGTTTTTTTTAATAATGATATATTATTTTCAATATTCGATGAAATAAAAAATTTTTTACATTTTGATATTGTGAAAGCAGACCGATCAAATATTAATGAATTTAAAAAAAAAATTGATTCCGATTTAGTCATTATTAGCAAAAAAAATAATGAAGTAGAAAATTCTTTAATTATGGATGATCATCCTATTAAAATTGAAAAATTAATTGAAAAAATTAATATCAAATTTCTTAAAGATAAATTTAACTCTCAATCTGAATTAAAAATTGGAAGTTATGATTTAAATTTAAATTCAAGAGAAATAAGTAAAGATAAAATAAAACTTGATCTTACAGAGAGGGAGGCTAGTTTGATAATATTTTTAAATCAGTCAACTACACCTGTGAAAATAGATCAACTTCAGAAAGAAGTTTGGGATTATGGAGTTAAGTTGGAAACTCATACTGTTGAAACTCATATTTATCGTCTGAGAAAAAAAATAAAACAAAAATTTAACGATGAAAATTTTATTTTAAGTTCAAAAGATGGTTACTTTTTAAATTGAAAAGAAAAAAAAACATAGTAGCAAAAAATTTATTTACACTTAAATTTAAACCTCGTGTTATCAAACCAAAAAAAGGAAAAGGGAGTTTTAAAAGAAAAAAAAATTAAAGCCGAGCGCCAATCTTTTGTATTATCTTAGATGACATTTCGGTCCCTTTTTTCAAACAATCTTTTACAGAGAAATTATTTATTAATCCATGAAGATACCCCGCAGCAAATAAATCACCTGCACCTGTTAAATCTACGATATCCAAATTTTTTTTTGCTTCAGCTTCATAAATTTGATTTCCAATAATTGATATAGAACCTTTTTCTCCTCTTGTTATAACAAGATGTTTCTTAATTTCTTTAGCAAATTCTATTATATCTTCAAATTTATTTGTATTCACTAATGACATCATTTCTCCCTCATTTGCAAAAGTAACATCGATTTTTTCTTTTACTAAACTTAAAAAATGTTCTTTGTGTCTATCAACACAAAATTGATCAGATAATGACATTGCAACTCTACTTGAATTGCTAATTGCTTTATCAAAAGCTTTTTTTGGTTCACCTTCATCCCACAAGTAACCTTCTAAAAAAACTATTTCACTTTTTTTTATTGACTCTATCTCAATATCTTTTTCACTTATTTTTCCAGCCGTTCCTAAAAAAGTACACATTGTTCTCTCAGAGTCTGGCGTTACTAATATTAGACATGTACCTGTTGGAAGTTTTTCTTTTTTCTTTCTATAAAAAAAACTAACTTTTTCTTTTTTTAAACCCTCTTCATACTTTACTCCTAAATTATCATCAGAAATTTTTCCTATAAAACCAACATCGTTTCCAAGTTGAGATAATCCTACAATAGAATTGGCAACTGATCCACCTGAAACAGTTTTTTCTATTTGAAATTTTGATAATAAATTTTTAAATTCTTTTTCGTCAAAAACTAATTTCATAGTTCCTTTAATTAAATTATTTTCAGATATAAAATTTTCGTTTACCTTACAAATAACGTCTACTATAGCGTTTCCTATACCCAGTATTTTCATATTATGCTTTTTTTGTTTTAACAGGTTTTTTTCTTTTAGGATAACAAGTAGTGCATATTTTACAAGTCAATCCATAGCAATCTCTAGCTTTGCAATATTCTCTTCCGTAATAAATGATTTGAAGATGAAGCTTATTCCAAGTTTTCTTTGGGAATAATTTTTTTAAATCTTTTTCAGTTTGAGTTACATTTTTTCCATTTGTTAAACCCCATCTTTGAGCAAGTCTATGAATATGTGTATCAATAGCAAACGCTGGATAACCAAATCCCTGGGACATGACAACACTAGCCGTTTTATGGCCAACGCCTGGTAGATTTTCTAATTCCTCAAAAGTTTTTGGAACTTTGCCACCATGTTTTTCAATTAATATTTTTGATAGATTGTAAATACTTTTTGCTTTAACTCTAAAAATACCAATTTTTTTGATTAGTTTTTCAATTCTTTTTCTTCCAAGTTTTACAAAATGTTTTGGCTGATTGTATTTAGGATAGATATCCCTAGTAACATTATTTACATTTACATCTGTACATTGAGCAGAAAGCAACACAGATATCAGTAAAGTAAAAACATTTCTACTTTTTAAAGGGACTTTTATTGTCGGGTAGGTTTTATTTAAAATCTTTAAAATTATTTTAGCTCTTTGAATTTCATTCATTTTTTGAAATTCAAAAGATCCCTCATTGAATAAAGACCTGTTTTCTTGTTCATCAACCATTTTGCAGCTGACAAAGCGCCCTCGGAGTATAAAGCTCTATCAAAAGCTTCATGGTTCAAAGTTATAATTTCCTTTCCACTCGAAAATTTAACTTCATGTTCACCAATTATTTCACCTCTTCTAATTGAATTAAAATTAATTTTATTTGAATAAGGAAAATTTTTTTTGTTAAAATATTTTTTCCCTATCTGGCTATAAAAATTTTTTCTTCTACCTGTTGCAATACCTTTACCCAACATAAGAGCAGTCCCAGAGGGATAATCTTTTTTATATTTATGATGTATTTCGTTTACTTTACTTAAAAAACTTTTTCCTAAAGAATTAGATGCTATTTCTGTGAGGTACATTAAGAGATTAATACCTAGACTCATATTACCTGCTTTTAGAATAGCGATTTTTTTTGAAAATTTTTTAATTATTTTTTCTTCTTTTTTAGAAAAACCTGTGGTGCCTATAACTACCTTTTTTTTTAATTTAGAGGCCATAGATAAAACTTTAAGAGTACATTCCGGTATAGTAAAATCTATTATTAAATTTGATTTTTCGAATACTTTTTCAGAATTTAAGTCGATTTTTATTCCGTTTATCTTTTTATTTATTTTTCTGTTTTCTGTTAAAGCCACTATTTTAAAACTTTTATCTCTTTTAACAGATTTTATTATCTCTTGGCCCATCCGTCCCATGCAACCAGTAATAGCCAAGTTTATTTTTTTCATTAATAGATAAGATATGCCACTAACACAATAGAGGCAACAATTATAGTCCAGATGAACAAATTTTTAGAAAATTGTTTTGATATGACATTAGAAGTTATAAATCCTGGTAAAACCATAATTAAAACTATAATTAAAAAAATTGCAGCAAATATCTCTTCAAATCCCATTTTTATTTTTTCCAAAAATCTCTAGCTTTTTGAAAAAATTTTTTAATACTTGGATTGGACTTTTCATTTTCTATTTTTCTAAATTTTTCTAGTAATTCCTTTTGCTCCTTATTTAAGTAAATTGGAACTTCTGTTTTAACTTGGACATATAAATCTCCATAATCACCTCGCCTCATAAACGGCATTCCTTTACCTTTTAATCTAAATTGTTTACCATTTTGTGTGCCGTCTGGAATTTTGATTTTTGCTTTTTTTCCGTCGATTGTTGGTATCTCAATTGTAGTTCCTAATGCTGCATCTGCTACAGAAATTGGAAATTCAAAAAATAAGTTTACATCAGATCTTTTAAAAAGTTCGTGAGATTTCACGTTTATAAATAAATAAAGATCACCTGAAGAACCACCTCTAGTACCCGCTTCTCCTTTACCTGCAAGTCTTATTCTTGTCCCGTCGTCTACACCTTTTGGAATAGTTACAGATACTTTTTTTGAAGTTTGTTTATTGCCTTGCCCATTACAATCTGAGCATGGGTTGGTAATTTCTTCTCCGCTGCCAGCACACTGCGGACAAGTTTGTTGGACTGTAAAAAATCCTTGGTTAGATCGAACTCTACCATTTCCTCCACAGTAAGAACATCTGTCCGGACTTGATCCTGGCTTTGATCCATTTCCTTTACAGGTGTTACATTTTTCTGAAGTTGAGAATTGAATATTCTGTTTTTTTCCAGAGAATGCTTCTTCAAGAGTAATAGTTAAATCATATCTAAGATCAGATCCTCTATTATTTGAACTTCTTCCTCTTGAACTTCTTCTACCTCCGCCAAAGTCTCCAAAAAAATCTTCAAATATATCTGAAAAATCTGCACCACTAAAACCTCCAAACCCCCCAAAACCACCTTGGCCTCCACCTCCATTCTCAAAAGCGGCATGTCCAAAATTATCGTAATTTTCTTTTTTTGATTTATCGGAAAGGATACCGTAAGCTTCACTAGCTTCTTTAAACTTATCCTCAGCTAACTTGTCACCTGGATTTTTATCTGGATGATATTTTACAGCGAGTTTTCTATATGCAGATTTTAGTTCTTCTGGGCTAGCATTTTTATTTACACCTAAGACATCGTAATAATCTCTTTTAGCCATTTGTATAACCTGGACAAATAGATGTCAGTTAAGCGCTTTTTTCTTTATTCTCGTCTTTTACTTCCTCAAAATCCGCATCAACAACATTATCGTCTTTTTTTTCCTTTTCATCTTTACCAGAATCTGGTTTTGTACTTTGTTGTGATTTATAAATAGCCTCTCCAAGCTTCATTGAAGCCTGCACGAGAGTCTCGGTTTTTTTCTTGATATCTTCAACATCCTCACTTTTTAATGACTCTTTTAAGGAGTTAGATGCGTCTTCTATTGATTTTTTTTCTGCATCAGAAATTTTAGAACCATGTTCTTTAAGATTTTTTTCAGTAGAATGTAATAGGGTATCTGCTTGGTTTCTAATATCTACAGACTCTCTTTTCTTTTTGTCGGCTTCCTTGTTTGCTTCTGCATCCTTAACCATTTTTTCAATTTCCTCATCACTCAAGCCACCAGATGCTTGAATTTGAATCTTTTGTTCTTTACCAGTACCTTTATCTTTTGCTGAAACATTTACTATTCCGTTAGCATCAATATCAAAAGTCACCTCAATTTGCGGAACTCCTCTTGGTGCTGGAGCAATACCTACAAGCTCAAAATTACCTAGCAACTTATTATCAGTCGCCATTTCTCGTTCACCCTGTAGAACTCTTATTGAAACGGCAGGTTGGTTATCTTCCGCTGTAGAAAAAACCTGACTTTTTTTTGTTGGAATAGTTGTATTTTTTTCAATCAGTTTGGTTGAAACACCACCTAATGTTTCGATACCAAGAGAAAGAGGCGTTACATCAAGTAATAAGACATCTTTTACGTCTCCCTGTAAAACCCCAGCTTGAATAGCAGCACCCATTGCTACAACTTCATCAGGGTTAACACTTTTATTCGGTTCTTTACCAAAAAAGTTTTTTACTTCATTTATAACTTTTGGCATTCTAGTCATTCCACCGACCATAACAACTTCGTCAATATCACTTGCAGAGATACCAGCATCTTTTAAAGCAGTTTTGCATGGTGGGATTGTTCTTGCAATTAGTTCTTCAACTAAGGCCTCAAGTTTTGCTCTCGTCATTTTGAGATTTATGTGTTTTGGACCCGTTTTATCCGCAGTTATAAATGGAAGATTAATATCAGTTTGTTCAGCAGCTGAAAGTTCTATTTTTGCTTTTTCTGCAGCTTCCTTAAGTCTTTGGAGAGCTAATTTATCTGATTTAAGATCTATACCGCTGTCCTTTTTGAATTCATCAATTAAGTATTCCACTACAGCATTATCAAAATCTTCACCACCTAAAAATGTATCACCATTAGTTGATTTAACCTCAAACACGCCATCACCTAACTCTAGTATAGAGACATCAAAAGTTCCACCACCTAAATCATAAACAGCAATTTTTTTATTTTGTTTTTTATCTAAACCATAAGCCAATGATGCTGCAGTAGGTTCGTTAATAATTCTTAATACTTCTAGACCAGCAATCTTACCAGCATCTTTTGTAGCCTGTCTCTGTGCATCATTAAAATAAGCTGGAACAGTTATCACAGCCTTGGTCACAGTTTGACCAAGATATTTTTCTGCAGTTTCTTTCATTTTTTGTAAAATAAAAGCAGATATTTGTGAAGGAGAATATTTCTCATTTTTTGCTTCGATCCATGCATCCCCTTTTTCAGAATTAACTATTTTGAAAGGAGCGGCTTCGATGTCTTTTCTGACAGTAGGATCCTCAAAGTTTCTTCCAATTAATCTTTTTACTGCAAATATTGTATTTTCTGGATTTGTGACAGCTTGTCTTTTGGCTGGTTGTCCAATTAATTTTTCTTTATCATCCGTGAAAGCTACGACTGATGGAGTAGTTCTAGCCCCTTCTGCGTTTTCTAAGACTTTCGCTTGAGTACCTTCCATAATGGCTACACAAGAATTTGTTGTCCCTAAATCTATTCCAATAATTTTACTCATAATTTATATTGCTCATATAGGGGTTAAATTTTATTCTACAAGTTGATATCGCCATTATTTAGTCTCATTATTTTCTTTATTTTCCTTATCTTTTTGATCCGTATGAGGTGTTTTTTTTGATACCCCAACCAAAGAAGGCCTTAAAAGTCTGTCTTTAATTGTAAAGCCTTTTTGGATCTCTTGTATAATTGTACCTGGCTCCTTTTGATTATCTTCTATTTCCATCATAGCTTGGTGAAAATTTGGATCTAATTTTTTATTTAAGCATTCAATAGGTTTAATACTATTTTTTGAGAAAATAGAGAGTAAATCTTTATTAATTATCTCCAAATGTTCAAGTGTCTTTTTTAATGCTTCAGAATTCTTTAATGTTTCGTCGTTATTTAGAATTTGTTTAGATCTTTCAAGATTATCAATTAAATTTAACGCTTCCCTTGCAAAAGAAAACCCACCGTATTCATATGCCTCTTCTTTTTCTTTTTCAAATCTTCTTCGTTGATTTTCCATTTCGGCAAAAGATCTCGTTAGTTTATCTTCTAATTCAACAATTTTTTCTTCAGGACTTTTTTCAGCTTCTGGATGCTGATCATCACCCTCTTTTTTTGATGTCTCGATAGCATCATCACTAGACTCGTTATTAATGTCTTCTTTTTGAGAGACACTATCGTCTGTATTTTGGCTATATTCTTTCTCCATAGTATCTTATATGGTTAGAAAATTAAAAATTTCTAGATGAAAAAAAAAAAAATTTTAATAGGGACTAATAATAAAGGAAAATTAAAAGAAATTAAGGATTTACTTCCAAAAAGGTTAGTATCAATTTCTACGTCAAAATTTAATTTAAAAAGCCCCGCAGAAAATGGTCAATCATTCAAAGAAAATTCAATTATAAAATCGAGATATTTTTCAAAAAAAACAAATTTAATATGCATAGCAGACGATTCTGGCCTTGAGATAGATTTATTAAAAAAAAAGCCAGGTATATACTCTGCAAGGTGGGCAGGTAAGAATCAAAATTTTAATAAAGCTATTAAGAGGGTTTTTAAAGAATTGTCTAAAAAAGATAAAAACTGGAAAATTAAAAGAATTAGAGCTCGTTTTGTATGTGCTTTATCTCTGAGTCATTTAAATAAAGTGATTGCATGTGTATCAGGAAAAGTTGAAGGAACTATTACGGATAAGCCAAAAGGTAAAAATGGTTTTGGATATGATCCAATATTCATACCATTAAAAAAGAAAAAAACTTTTGGAGAGATGAAATATTACCAAAAATATAAAATGGATCATAGATATCAAGCTTTTAAAAAAATTAAAAAATTTCTTTGAGCTTGCCTTCATCAATTTGATAAAGGTTAAGCCTATGGTTTATTTTATTATTTTCTATATCGAAAATCCCAATTTTCCCTTTAAAAGTATTTTTCTTTTTAAATAATAGATTGTTATTTGTAAAGTTATCTTGAATAGATAGGTAATAAATAAGTCCTACTAAATCATAACTTAATAATGATAGAAAATTTGGAAGTTCATTGAATTCATTTTCAAATCTTTTTTCAAAATTCTCTAAATTTTTTTTATTTATAGATGGATAGTAAATTGGTTGAATTGTTCTTTCATTCAACAAACTTTGATCAAACCATTGATTAAATGTTATAATATATTTATTTTTTGGAGATACATCGGTATAGAGTAGAGACGTAATTACACTTTTGAGACTTTCATCGAAGTCAGATATTATTACTGAGTTAAAGTTTACTTTTCCTATAGTGTATTTTTTGTTTAGTTTTTCTAATTGTTTTTCTTTGTCAATTAACTCAGAATTTTCAACTCTTTTAATTTCATCTTGTAAATTTTGTTTTCTTATTTTGTAGTTTGTAATTTTTTCAATTTGAGCTGTGAGTTTCGTGGGTTCAGTGTCATAAATATAATGTTTTAAAATTTTTATTTTTGACTGTTTAATTGCCTTTTTTATTTCAATTTCATAATCAACTTTTGGTGTTAGAAGAATAGTTTTATCAATTTCATTAATGTTTATAAATTTTTTTATCGCATTAAGTTGAGATGTAGCATTAACACCAGTGCTTATAACATTATTAGGAAGATCAATTGTCTTGTTTGTTAATGAAAGAAAGATTAAATCCTCAATTTCATCTAGATATTTTAGATTTTTATGAAAAATTGGACCGATTACAATATTAATTCCCATATCCTTTAATTCTAAAGCAGACTTCATTGTTTTATTTGGATTTGAACCAGTATCTTTAAGATGAATTTCAAGATTTTTAAAGTTTATATCTTTCAACGCTAATCTTGTTGATTTAATAATTTGATTACCTATTTCTTTGTTATCACCAGTGACCGGAACTAATAAACCTATCTTAATTTTTTCTTCTTGACTTAAGACCGAATTAAATAAGAAAAGAAAACTCAAAAGTATTAGTATAAAATTTTTAAAAAATTTATTCATTTTGGTGATATTATAATATCCTATATTAAATTATGATGAGAAATTCTCAATCTGATAAGAATGAAATTAAAAAAGGGCTTTATTTAGTCTCAACACCAATAGGAAATTTGGGAGATATTACACTTAGAGCCATAGAAATACTTAAAAAATCTGATTATATTCTTTGTGAAGATACAAGAGTTTCAAAAATTTTGTTATCAAAATATAATATTAGTTCAAAACTTATATCTAATCATAAATTCAATGAAAAAAAAAACTTATCAAAAATAATTGAATTATTAAAAAAAGGCTTTCTAATATCATTAATTTCCGACGCTGGAACTCCTAGTATATCAGATCCAGGAAGTATTTTAGTAAATGAGTGTATTAAAAATAACATACAAGTAATACCCTTGCCAGGACCTTCATCTGTAATTTCAGCTGTTTCAATGAGTGGTTTTTCAGAGAAATTTTTCTTTTATGGTTTTTTTCCAGAAAAAAAGAAAATTTTAGATGAAGACTTGAAAAATTTATCATTGTTCAATTCGTCGATAGTTTTTTTTGTTTCTTCAAAAAAAATTAAGAAAATATTTCCAATCATCAAGAAATTTTTCATGGATAGAAAAATATTAATTTGTAGAGAAATGACCAAATTTTACGAAGAATTTATTCGATCAGATGTTAAGAAAATTGATAGCCTTGAATTTGAAACTAAAGGTGAATTAACTGTAGTTATATCTGAAAAAGATAACAAAAAAAATTCGCAATCGCTCTCTGAATCAGATAAAGAATTAATTAATAAGATGATAAATAAATTAACAGTTAAAGAAATTTCCAACTTAATAAATCAGTCCAAAAATATTTCAAAAAAAGAAATTTACAGCTATTGCATAAGTATTAAAGATGAAAAGTAAATTTTTACTCATAATATTTGCTGGTATTATATTAACAAGCTGTGTTGGTGTCTCATCTAAAGGAATATTTGGTACAGGAGTTTCAGTTGCGCTGGATCCCAGATCAGTTGGAACACAAATAGACGATTCTATAATGCAGAAAAATTTATCTGCTAGAATAATTATATTAGATAAGAAATATTTAATTTCAGTAAAATCTAAAGTTTTAGATGGAAGAATATTTTTGACGGGCAAAGTTGAAAATCCTGAGGAAAAGTTAAAACTAACCAAATTAGCCTGGGAAACGGACGGAGTGAGATCAGTCAGGAACGATATCAAGATTAAAGAAGCCTTTAACTTTAAACAATCAGCCAAAGATATTCTTATTACATCTCAATTTAGAACTGCTTTAATTATTGATAAAAATGTAAAAGCAACTAATTACCAAATTGATACATATAAACAAAAAATTTATGTATATGGTATTGCAATGAGTTCTGATGAAAAAAATATTGTTATTGAGCTGGCTAAAGAGATTAATGATGTTAAAGATGTCATAGCAAGCATCTTGCTAGTTGACGATTTAAGAATTCAAAAGAATTAATTATTTTTTATAATCAATTACATCAGCTGAATAAGCTGCGATAGAGGCTAGGTTCAATATATCTGATGTTGATGACCTTAATGGTGCAATTTCAATTGGCAAACCAAGGCCAATTAATAAAGGCCCAATCACTTTTGCTCTACTCATTGACTTTATCATTTTATAAGAAATTGCAGCACTATGTTGACTAGGCATAATCAACACATTTGAGCTACCAACTATTTCAGAGAATGGATAAAGTTCTTTATACATTTCTTCTAAAGCAACATCAGGCTGCATTTCTCCATCAAACTTAAAATCAACTTTATTCTTTTTTAAAATTTCAACAGCATCACTTAACCTTTTCGTTCTGTCTGTAGCCGGCTCCCCAAAAGTAGAATGAGATAAAAAAGCTACTTTGGGATCAAAACCAAATAATTTTGCAACTCTTGCAGCTGATTTTGCCATTTCAGCTAATTGACTTGCATCCGGATATTCTATGACCGATGTGTCACAAATAAAGATTGTTTTTCCCCTATTAACAACCAAGTTAAGACCAAACATAATTTCACCAGGTCTAGAATCGACAACTTTTAATATTTTCTCAAGTGATGATGAATACCTTCTAGTGTTTCCAGTTATCATTGCATCAGCATCTTGACACGCAACCATACATGATGCCCAAATGACTCTGTCATTTCGTATCAGTCTGTCACAATCTCGTTCTAACATACCTTTTTCTCTTTGAAGTTTTTTAAATAAATATTTTACATACTTATCTCTCTTTGGAGTATCTTTAGAATTAACAATTTCAATGTCAAAATTTTCATTATAACCAATTTTTTTAATTTGATTTTTGATTAATTCCTCTTTTCCTATCAATATTGGTATTCCTAGTTTAGAGTTTTTAAATGCTATTGCAGCTTTAAGAGTATTCTCATCTTCTCCATCAGCAAAAACAACTTTTTTTTGTTTTTTCTTAATATAACTATTAACACCTTGCATAATCGTGACTGTTGGGTCTAATCGTTGCTTTAGTTGGTCTTTGTAAATATCAAAATTATCAATTTTTTTTCTTGCAACACCAGTATCAATAGCTGCTTTTGCTACTGCAGCAGGTATTACACTAATTAATCTTGGGTCGAATGTTGATGGAATTATATAACCTTTACCATAGTGAGGTCTTTCACCACCCATAGCAGCTATAACTTCATCTGGCACTTCTTCTTTAGCTAATTTTGCAATTGCTTGTGCAGCTGCAATTTTCATTTCTTCATTAATTGTTTTTGATCTTACGTCTAAAGCGCCTCTAAAAATGTAAGGAAAACCTATTAAGTTGTTTACCTGATTAGGATAATCTGATCTTCCAGTAGCTATAATTGCATCATCTCTAACTTCCTCAATTTCCTCTGGTGTAATTTCTGGATCAGGATTTGCGCACGCAAATATAATTGGGTTTTTAGCCATTTTTTTTACCATGTTTTTTGTTAGCGCCCCTTTTGCTGATAAGCCTAAAAAAACATCAGCATTAATAATTGCATCATCCAAAGTTCTATGATCCGTCTCGATTGCATGACTTGATTTCCATTGATTTAAATTTTCTCTACCTCTAAAAATAACCCCTTTTCTGTCCACCATCGTGATATTATTTTGAGGCACACCAGTTTTTTTAAATAAATTGGCACACGCCATTGCTGATGCCCCAGCACCATTAACTACTATTTTTATTTTATCAATTTTTTTTTTACTTATATCCAAAGCATTAATTAATGCTGCTGTCGTAATAATTGCTGTGCCGTGTTGGTCATCGTGAAATACAGGTATATCAAGTATTTCTTTGAGCTTTTCCTCAATTATAAAACAATCAGGTGCAGCAATATCCTCAAGATTTATGCCTCCAAAACTTGGAGCAAAATTTTTTATACTATTTACAATTTCTTTTGGATCTTCTGAGTCTATTTCTAAATCAATAGAATCAATATCAGCAAAACGTTTGAACAAAACAGCTTTTCCTTCCATAACTGGTTTAGAGGCTAATGCACCTAAATTTCCCATACCCAAAATTGCTGAACCATTACTTATAACTGCTACAAGATTTCCTTTACTAGTATAATCGAATGCAGCCTCTGGGTCATCACTGATTGCTCTTACAGGAGCTGCCACTCCAGGAGAATATGCTAAAGCCAGATCTCTTTTTGTAGTCATATTTTTTGAGGAAGATATTTCAATCTTGCCTGGCTTTTTATATTTATGAAAATCTAAAGCTTCTTTATCTGTGTAATGATCAATTTTTGTTTTTTTCATTTATGTTAATTAGGTGTACAAATGGGGTAAAATTAAGACTAATATGATTTATGAATTTAGTTAAGTCAACAGGGACTTTTGGTTTTTATACTATAATCAGTAGATTACTTGGTTATTTTAGAGACGTGTTAATTGCAATTTTTCTGGGTACAGGTTTTTTAGCAGATGTTTTTTTTGTAGCTTTTAGGATCCCTAATACATTTAGGAGATTATTTGCAGAGGGAACTTTTAATGCTGCATTTGTTCCAAGTTATACATCTGAACTAGTAAAGAATAAAACAAGATCGAATAAATTTGCAAATAATGTGTTCAATTTACTTCTGATTAGTTTATTTTTTTTAGTCTTATTGGCAGAAATTTTTATGCCAGCTTTTGTTAGTTTAATTGCCCCTGGCTTTGTAGAAAATACAGAAAAAATTACACTTGCAATTGAACTTACAAGAATTACTTTCCCTTTTCTAATTTTCGTTTGTCTCTCGTCATTCTTTTCAGCAATATTAAATTCTCATAATAAATTTGCAGCTGCATCAGCAGCACCAA
>CACJFJ010000006.1 GCA_902592675.1 uncultured Pelagibacteraceae bacterium | reverse complement strand
AAAAAAAGGTGAGTTATTAACTGTTCTTGGTCCTTCTGGCTGTGGAAAAACAACTTTACTTAACATTACTGCAGGATTTATAAGACCCACTTCAGGAGTCATAACTTTAAATGACAAAGAAATTGATGGACCAGGAGTTGAAAGAGGTATGGTTTTTCAACAAGGAGCTTTATTTGAATGGTTGACTGTTTCAGAAAATGTCAATTTTGGCCTAAGAATGAAAAAAGAGGATCCAGTTGAAACTCAAAAGAAAGTAGATGAATGGTTAGAAATTGTTGGGCTTAAAGGATTTGGTAATACACCAACTTATCAGTTGTCAGGAGGAATGCAGCAAAGAGTAGCTCTAGCAAGATGTTTAATTAATAACCCAGATTTAATTTTAATGGATGAACCCTTAGGTGCACTTGATGCTCTAACAAGAGAAAAAATGCAGTCTTTAGTTTTAAAAATTTGGAAAGAAACTGGTAAAACAATCATTCTAATTACACATTCAGTTGAAGAAGCTTTGCTTCTTGGGGAAAGATTATACGTGATGGCTCCAAGACCTGGAAGAATACATAAAGAGTATAATCTGCCATTCGCTTCAATGGGATTAAAAGAAGATTTAAGAGAAATTAAAAAAAATAAAGAATTTTCTCAAAAACGAGAAGAAATTCTCGAAATGATTTGGAATATGGAAGAAGAAATAATGGGAAAAGATAACTAAATGTTAACTCAAATATTAACTTTTTTAATCTTTTTTGCTGTAGTTGGATGCATTCTTTATGGAAGAAGATTAATAAAGACTGAAAAAGTAGATGCAGTTTTTGGAAATCCCGAAAGAGCATTAGGTGGCACTCACTGGGTAATTGTTGGAAGTAGTTTTTTACTTTTAATTTGGCTTTATTATTCTTGGGATATTGCAAAAGGATTTTATCCAAAATCTGCTAATGAGCTATGCCAAGTTGCAAAAGTTAATGACTCTTTGCTTGGATTAAAATATCAATTTCCAATAGAAGAAAGAGAATTTAAAAGCACCTCACAAATAAAAAAAGAGAATAAAAATTTAAAGATAATTCAAAATGAGATTGAAAATTCTGAAAACCTCAATAATCAACAAAAAACAATATTAATTACTTTTATAAGCAAAACAAATCAACTTATCCCTCTACTCACTAATGAAGATTTACTTGAAAATGAGACTAGACAAAAAATAGACGAAATCACTGGAAAAATTAATCTTTTGACTGAAAATTTTAAAAAACCTGATTATCCTTTCGAAACTGAGCAAGACCTAAGGGAAAGACTTAAGGCAGTAGATCAAGAAGGTGGTTGGGGTATAACCAAAGTAGATGCAGGTTCAGGTTCTATTGAAAATACATTAGAAGTACCCTTGGTCCCTGCAACTTATAGAGGATTGAAATTTCATGCTGCAGCCCAGGAGCTAAATTTGATAAGTGATGAATTTTTTAAATTAAGGAATCATAACCCTCAATTTAAAAGTCAGATTAAGGAACTAAAAGAGGAAATTAAATCTTACAGAAAAGATTTAGGAGAAAATGACGAAGTGGCATCAACATATGCAAAAAACATTGTCAAGATTGCTAGAAGAATTGAATTTGCAAGTATCTATCCTCCAAATGCATTGGATAATATGCAAAAAGCAATTATCAAATTTGACAATGCGCAAATAGATGCTCAAGGAGGACTTAGATTTATTGATATATTTTTATTCCCTGCTGGAACAATAGTTGCTAGTGGTCCGAGTTGTTCAGAACAAGGTTCTGGAAGATGGCTGCCCAAACCATCTGATACTTTTAATAAATTTATATTAATGTCAAAGCCTAGTGTTGGCTATAAAGATATCCCTCTATTGTGGATACAAATGGTTGATGTGAGTAAAATGATTGGCTTCATTTTACCAGACTGGATTGCAGATATTTTGCCAGGAGAGTACCCTGTTCATACAAAAGATGGAATAGTAAAACAGAACTTTAAAGGTGGAGTTCTAAAAATTGTAACTGGTGATTTTAGTTTATTCAAAGTGCCTGTTCCTTATGGACATATTTGGGACTCCTTTTTAAGAGTTTTTCTTGGCTTAATTTTTGGAATATTAATTGGTGTGCCTCTTGGTCTTTTTATGGGATTAAATAGATTTGCGAAAGGTTTTTTTGATCCTTTAATTGAACTTTACAGACCAGTTCCACCTCTTGCATGGGCACCTCTTATCATCTCAGTCTTAGGAATTGATAACACTGGAAAAGTATTTTTATTATTTATGGTTTCTTTATCAATAATGATAATCTCAGCTAGAGCTGGCGCCTCTGGAACTCAGCTATCAAAAATTCATGCTGCTCATTCATTGGGGGCATCTAAAAGACAAATATTAAGACATGTAATTTTTCCAAACTCATTACCAGAAATACTTACAGGTATAAGAGTAGCCGTAGGTATGTGTTGGGGAACATTAGTGGCTGCAGAATTTTTAGCTGGTACTACTGGTATTGGTTTTGTTGAAAATGTAGCCAAGAAATATTTTCAATATGAAGTGATTTGGATAACAATTTTTATCATGGGAATGCTTGGACTATTATTTGATATAACACTTAGAAAAATAATTGATAAAACAATTCCATGGCGTGGAAAAGGTTAAGTTGAAAGCTCCAATACTAAAAAAAGAAGTTATCAAAATATTTAAAAAATATGGTCTAAGTCAAGACCACGCCAAGATTTCTGCTAATGCTTTGATCAACGCAGAGCTTGTCGGTGCTTTCGGTCATGGTATTTCAAGATTAAAAATGTATTGTGATCGAATATCAAAAAAAGTAATTAATCCAAAACCAAAAATAAAGATTAAAAAGATATCACAATCAATTTCACACATTGATGCTGATAATAGTATAGGGTTTGTTGCAGCTGATATAGCTATTAAAAAGGCTATTTCAAATGCCAAAAAAACTGGAATAGGTTTAGTTGCTGTTAGAAACAGTGGTCATTATGGTCTCTCTGGTTATTACGCAGAACAAGCTGTAAAAAAAAATCTGGTTACCATGATTTATACCAACGGTCCACCAGCTGTAGCTCCACATGGAGCTTTTAAAAGTTTATTTGGTACTAATCCAGTTTGTTTCGGAACTCCTAGTGGTTCAAAAATACCTTTTATTTTTGACTCATCAATCTCCATGATCAATAGAGGAAAGATTAGATTTGCATCAAAAAATAATCAGAAACTACCATTAGGTGTTGCTTTAGATAAGTTTGGTAAACCAACAATCGATGCGAACAAAGCACTGAAAGGTGTTCAATTACCTATTGCAGGATTTAGAGGTTCAGGCTTAGCATGGATGGTTGATATATTGAGTGGTGTTTTAACTGGTGGAAATCATGCTGGTAGAGTTAAAGATCCTTTTGAAGATTTTACTGGACCACAAAATATAGGGCATTTATTTATCACATTTAAAACAAATTTATTTGTAAAAGATTATAACCAAAGAATTAAAGATAATATCAAAAAAGTAAAACGACTACCTAAAGTTAAAGGAATAAAAGAAATAATGTATCCAGGGCAAAATAAATATAAAAGATATAAAATGAATTTAAAAAAAGAAATTAAAATGTCTAAAATTATTAAAAAAGAATTTGAAATTCTAAAAAACTAATCATGCTTTCAAATAAAGAAATTATTGTTCCAAATAATCTATTAAATGCTGCTCTAAAGAATAAAGGAGTGAAAGCTGGAATTGTTAATGCTGGGAAACCATTACCAATGTTATCTGTTCAAGATGCAGTCAAAGAAAATTTAATTGATCCGATTTTTATAGGAGATGAAAAAGAAATTCTAAAGTGTGCAAAAAACTTAAAGTGGGATATTTCTAAATATGAAATTATTAATGAACCAGTTGAAAATAATACTGCAGGTATAGCTGCAAAACTTGCTAGCGAAGGAAAAATAAGAATTATAGTCAAAGGACATATACATACAGATATTTTAATGAAAGAAGTTTTAAAAAGAGAATATAACTTGTTGGGAAAAACAAGGTTAAGTCATATCTGGCATATGACATTAGAAAAAGAAGATAAACCTCTTATAATTACTGATGGTGCTTTAAATGTATTGCCAAATGTAAAAACCAAAATGCATATCTTAAAAAATGTAATTAATTTTTCTAATAGAATTGGAATTGAAAGACCAAAGATTGCAGTATTATCTGCCACAGAAGAAGTTTTAGATAGTGTTCCAAGTTCTAAAGAAGCTGAAGAAATTACAAATCTTGCTAAAAAAGAAAATTTAAATGCTGATGTATTTGGGCCTTTGGCTTTCGATAATAGTATATCAAAAAAATCTGCAACTATTAAAGGTATTAAAAATGATGTTGCGGGAATTGCTGATGTTTTATTAGTACCCAGTGTTGAGACAGGTAATGCATTGGTTAAGATGTTAATATATTTTAGTGGCGCATGTGCTGCAGGAGTAGTTGTAGGTGGTAAAGTACCTGTGGTAATTACTAGCCGCTCTGATGAAGCACCTGCTAGACTAGCATCAATAGCTGCAGCTGTTGTTGCACTAGATTAAATGTTTGATTGCAATAAAATTAAATTTGTCTTAAATACATTATCAATTATAAAATTGTATTAATGGCTGTTACTTATTTAAAAAAATCTCCAAAAACCTCATCTACTGATGACAACAAGACTACTGGAATAGTTCAGGATTTACTGAAAAATATTGAAACTACAAAAGAACAAGGTTGCATAGATCTAACAAAAAAATTCGACAAATATGATGGGGACATCATAGTGTCAAAAGATAAAATTGAGGAAATTAAAAAAACGTTAGATCAAAAAACTAAAGATGATATTCAATTTTCATTTGAAAGGGTTAGAAAATTTGCTGAAGCACAACTTAAAAATTATGGACAAGATTTTGAGGTAGAACTTTCAGATGGTTTGTATGCAGGTCAAAAATTAGTACCTGTAAATACAGCTGGTTGCTACATCCCCGGTGGAAGATACGCTCACATTGCATCTGCTGTAATGAGTGTAACTACAGCAAAAGTTGCTGGAGTAAAAAATATTATTGCATGTAGTCCTCCTAAAGAAGGTGTCGGTGCCCACCCTACTATTGTATACACAGCTGACCTTTGCGGTGCAGATGTTATTTTAAATTTAGGAGGAGTTCCTGCAATTGCAGCAATGACCAATGGATTATTTAAAAACCCCCCTGCAGATATAATTGTAGGACCAGGAAATCAATTTGTAGCTGAGGCTAAAAGAATTTTATATGGAAAAGTTGGTATTGATTTGTTTGCAGGACCAACTGAAATTGGAATTATAGCTGATGCTAAAGCTGATCCAGAAATTGTTGCTGTAGATTTAGTAGGACAAGCTGAGCATGGATATAACTCACCATGTTGGCTTTATACAACTAGTAAAGAATTAGCCGAAAAAGTAATGAAAAGAGTTCCAGAATTAATTGCAGAACTTCCAGAAGTTCCAAGAACAAGTGCTGAGGCAGCGTGGAGAGATTATGGTGAAGTAATTCTTTGTGACACTGATGAAGAGATAGTTAAAATTAGTGACGAATATGCACCTGAACATTTAGAAGTACAGACCGAAAACTTAAAATGGTTTCATGAAAGATTAACAAATTATGGATCATTGTTTGTAGGTGAAGAAACAACTGTTGCATACGGCGACAAATGTTCTGGTACAAACCATATCTTACCAACTAAAGGTGCAGGAAGATACACGGGCGGATTATTTGTTGGAAAATTTATTAAAACTTTAAGCTTTCAAAGAATGACAAAAGAATCTACTAAATTAGTTGGTGCTGCTGCAGCTAGAATTTCTAGATATGAGGGAATGGAAGCTCATGCGAGAACAGGAGATGTAAGACTTAGAAAATATGGTTTTTCTAATTAATTCTCTGGTACAAAAATTAAACACAATCCATTATTACAAAATCTTTTTCCAGTAGCAGTAGGTCCATCTAAAAAAACGTGGCCATGATGTGCACCACAGTTTGCACAATGATATTCAATTCTTTTCATTCCAAAAGAATAATCGATCTTGGTTTTAAAAGCACCTGGCAAAGCTTCAGAAAAAGAAGGCCAACCCGTTCCACTATCGAATTTTGCTTTTGATGAAAATAACTTTGCTCCACAATTTGCACAATGATAAAATCCATCTCTTTTTTCTTTGAGTAATTCACTGGTAAATGGTCTCTCAGTGCCCTCATTAAACATTATATCTTTTTGAGCTTTAGTTAGATCAGGATTAATAATTTTTTTTGTAGCTGATTTTAAGAATTGATAAGGTAATGATATAAAAAGTACAGAGAGTCCAAATAATTTTAAAATTTTTCTTCTTAAAAGCATAATAAATAAGATTAATTTTAAATTGAGATTTTAACATGCGCTATAATTGTCACTCAAAAACGCTTTTAACTAAAGAAAATATGCCGTTTCTTTAATTATATAAATTGTCAGCAAAGACATGAAGCTAATAATGAATCCATTAATATATTTCCACGTTTTATCACTCTGCGCATATCTTGAGAAATATACTGATGAATAACCAAGTAAAAAGAAAAATATAAAAGATGCTACAGAAGCGCCAATACCAAAATAAATCTTTTCATCAAATAAAAAATTTTTTGAAAAATTTCCTAAAAAGAAAACTGTATCAGAATAAACATGTGCATTTAGGTAGGTGAAACCAAGTGTCTTTAATATAATCTTAGCACTAGTAGTCTCTTTTTTTTCAATATTGAAATTAGCACTAACACTAAAAGATTTGATTTTTGAATATATGAAATAGATTAAAAAAATTATTAAACAGATGTTTAAAGTTAGCTCTACAAATATATTAAAATATTGATGAAAAAAGTAGAATAAAAGAATACCTGAAAATATTAGAATTAAGTCTGAACAGGAACAAATTAAACAGACTAAAAAAACATACTGTTTTTTAAGCCCTTGTTCTATTACAAATATATTTTGAGCACCAATCGCTAGGATTAAACTAAGCCCGGTAATAAAACCTAATACCAGGTATTCCATCTAAACTAAAATTATTCTGGATTAGCTGTTAAAGTTTTAATCTCTAAAATATTTTCGTTAGGGTCTTTTACAAAAAATGTTTCTTGCTCGTATTTTGTTCCTTTAAATCTTAGATAAGGTTCATCGTAATACTTTGCACCTTTTTCTTTCAATCTATTTTTTAAAGTATCAAAATCTTTTCTTGATAAATGAACTCCAAAGTGTGGAACAGAAACGTTACCCATATCTACATCGTGTCTTTCGTTATCTAGTTTATGTTCACTTGCATGGAGAGTTAATTCATTTCCCCAAAAGTCAACATCAGCCCACTCTTGTGCTGAATTATCAAGTCGGCAGCCCAAAGTTTCGCTATAAAACTTTTTTGCTGTTTCTAGATCTCCGCATGGGATTGCTAGATGAAAACAATTAGTATTTTTGTACATTATTTCTCCTTTAAATACTGTTTAAAAACACTATATAGACATTAATTATTTTTATCAAGCTGACAAAATTAAATGACTGATTTTTTACAATCTATAATAGACAGAGATCCTGCGGCAAAATCTAAGTTAAGTCTAGTATTAACTTACCCAGGGGTTAAGGCTATTTTTTTTCATAAAATTGCAAATTTTTTTGCGATAGCAAAATTTGATTTAATTGCAAGAATCATCTCTCAATTTTCAAGATTTTTAACAGGTATAGAAATTCATCCTAAAGCTAAGATAGGTAAAAATTTATTCATTGATCATGGTATGGGAGTGGTTATTGGGGAAACATCAGAAATAGGTAATAACGTAACAATATATCACAACGTGACTTTGGGAGGAATTGCTCCAAGTATAAATACTAATGACCAAAGAAATACTAAAAGACATCCAACATTAGAGGATAATGTAGTCGTTGGGTCTGGTGCTCAAATTTTAGGGCCAATAACAATTGGTAAAAATTCCTTAATTGGTGCAAATGCAGTGGTTACTAAAAATGTTCCTGAGAAATCAATAATGGTGGGAATTCCAGCTGCAAGAGTTGGTGATGCTACTAAAGGATTTCAACCTTATGCTGTTACTGATAAAGATAAAGACAAATGACACAAATTAAAAATAACTTTATCGAGTCAGTTGGAAATACACCTTTAATAAAATTAAAAGCAGCTTCTGAAATCACTGGATGTAATATTTATGGAAAAGCAGAGTACCTAAATCCAGGTGGATCCGTTAAAGATAGAGCTGCTCTTGCATTAATAAAAGATGCACAAGAAAAGAAATTGATCTCAGAAGGTGGGATTGTTGTTGAAGGTACTGCGGGTAATACCGGGATTGGTTTGTGTCTTTTAGGAAATTCCTTAGGTTATAAGACAATAATCGTTATGAATGACAACCAAACTCAAGAAAAAAAAGATACTTTAAAAAATATTGGCGCAGATCTTAGACTGGTACCACCCAAACCTTATAAAGATGATGGAAACTATGTAAAAGTTGCAGGTCGTCTTGCTGAAGAATTAAAAAGCACGAATAATAATGGTGTAGTTTGGGCTAATCAATTTGATAACACTGCTAATGCAAAAGGTCATTACGAAACCACTGGGCCTGAAATTTGGGAACAAACTAATGGTAAAGTAGATGGCTTTGTCTGCGCATCAGGAACAGGTGGCACCATCGGTGGTGTAAGTAAATTTCTCAAAGAAAAAAATAAAGATGTAAAAATTTATTTATCAGATCCAACAGGCTCTGCACTCTATAATCACATTATGAATGGTGAACTTAAAGCTGAGGGTGGATCAATAACTGAAGGTATTGGTTCAAGCAGAATAACTAAAAACTTTGCTGAAGCTAAAATTGATGGCGCTTTTTCAATCAGTGATCAAGAGTCTTTACCTGTGCTTTACGATTTAATACAGCATGAGGGGTTAAGTTTAGGAACTAGTTGCGGAGTAAATATTGCAGGTGCTATCAGATTAGGAAAAGAATTGGGTCCAGGAAAAACAATTGTTACAATTCTTTGTGATAGATCTGATAAATACAACTCAAAGATGTTTAATAAGTCTTTTTTACGGGAAAAAAATCTCCCCATTCCGAGCTGGCTATAATATCGCATACCAGCCATGTAACAAAACAGTTACAATTTTGTATTAATAATACTTAACCTCGAGGAATTATGAAAAAAATTATTATCGTATTATCTTTTTTCATTTTTACATCTGCAAACGCAGGTATGAGTGACAAAGATAAATCAAAAGCATGGGATTGTGTTGGTATTTATATGGCTAACTACTTTCTTCCATCAGGTGAAAAATTTGAGTACGGAATGAAAGAAAAATCAATTTCAACTGTGAAAGTTTTAAAAACTTATGCTCTTGAAATAGGTATTCCAGAAAAAGATTGGGATGCTGGAGTAAACAAAGCAGTTGATAAGCATTATGGCTCCAAATACGACCAAGCTAAAACTGAAAAATGTCATACATTTGTCGAAGCTTTAGTTCCGAATGGAGCTGAAAGAGTAAAAAAAGTAGTTCAGACTTTGTATTAATTTAAAAGGAGAAAAAATGGAAAAAGAAATGTTAGTACATCTTAAGCTTAAAGAGGGTAAATTAGAAACTTTCATGGGTTGGATGCAATCAGATGAAGGGATGGGTGTTAGAAAAAGCGTTGCCTATCCAGAAAAAACTGTTGGAGCAATGATTCCAGATAAAAGTGGGATGTTATTTAAAGTGAATGTTCATAATGAAGCTGGAATGAAAGAATTTGTAACTGGGAACAATCCTACCGCGAAGGCTATTTACGCAGAATGTGTAGAGAGCGCTAAATTATATGAACTATCTGAAGTAAATTTATAAGGAGTATAAATGAAAAAAATAATGTTAACGTTTTGTTTGGTCTTATTTGTTAGCTCAGCATATGCAGGTTCATGTCCGATGTTAGCCAAAAATATTGATGAAAAAATTAAAAAAGCTCAAGAACTTAAAGATCAAGGTATGGATGCCCATAATAATGGTGATCATGCTAAGTCTGAAAAACTTTTGAATGAAGCTCTTGCTTTATTTAAAAGCTAAACACAAAGGAGAAAAATGAAAAACTATATGGTAACTCACACTTTCAAATCTAAAGAAATGAAAGATAAATTTAGCGAAACAGTAGCCTCAATGAAAATGGAGGATATTATTAAATCAATGACCAGTGATAAAGCTGCGTGTCAAATGACTTGGAATACGCCAGCTGATACAATGCAAATGTTTTGCTGGTGGAAAGGAAATAGTGAGGAAGATATAATTAATCAACTAGGTCAAATGAATGACTTTTTTGAACCTCACAAATTTACTGAGTGCACTGATCAAGTGATGGACTATAACGCTTAAAAGAAGAAAATTATGAGCAAAGGATATTTGATAGCACATCTTAAAGAACACGATAAAGAAGGTATGGAAAAGTTTAGACAAATGTCCGGACCAACTATTGGAGAGCACGGTGGCAAAGTTCTTGTTCGTGAACCCAGTCCTGACGTAAGAGAAGGTGAAAATTTAGGTACTGTTGTATTAATTGAATTTGAAAGCATTGATGCTGCTCGTAAATTCTATGAGTCAGAAAAATATCAAGCGGCTAAAGCGGTTAGAGAATCAGCGGCCAAAGCTCATCTAGTTTTAGTTGAGGGGAATTAAAACTCAGCTAATTAAAAAAGGAGTAAAAATGAAAGCAATCTACACAAGAACTATCGGTGTTTATGATGATAAACTTGGTGAGGCCATGGAAATTTCTAAAGGTTTAGCTGAAGTTAGAAAAAAACATTATCCTGATCATGAAGTTTATTTTTCTTTTCAAATTGGTGGAAATCCTAGAACAGTTAGAGAAACTTTAGTTGGAGAACAATTTACTGACAAAGCTTTTGAAAATGATCAGAATATGTCTGCTGATCCTAAATTTATTGAACTTCAAAAAAAAATGAAGGGTGTTTTTAAAGAAGGTACAATACAAGACGAAATGAGAATGGTATTCAACGATTAAGGAGACAAAATGATAGAAAAATTTAATGGAATATTTTATTTTGCAGTTTTTATAATTCATTTTATAGGTTTTGCATATTATGGATTTAGATGCGTTTTCCAAACTAAATCCTTTTTAGATCAGTATGGTATTGATGATACCGGTGCTGGAATGGTTAGATTTTTTGGATCAATATTTTTTGGTTCTGTGGTCATGGCTATTTATGTAGGTTTCATAAGACCTAATGGTTTAGAGGCAACTTGGGGATTCTTTAACCTTATCTTTTTACAAAACTTATCTGCCTTTATAGTTGGATTTTACAATACAAAAATAAATAAACTTGGTCATACTGATAAAACATCAGACGAAGGAATTTATGCTCCTTTAGTTTTGACTATTTTAAGTGCAGTTCTATGTTACGGTCTTGCTGATAAAATTTATATTTAATTAGGAAAGGAAGATTATGTCAATTTTAAAAAGGTATACTGATGCTATTAATAACAAAGATGAAAAAACTATGGATGAACTTTTGCATGATGATTTTAAATTTACAATGCATAAATCTGGGAATTCATTAGGAAAAGCAGATGTAATCAAATGGGCAATGAGTGGTGATATTAATCAAGATAAAGCACGAGTTGTTTATGAAAACAATGAAGTCGGTGTACACCATTCTATAGTTAAATTTAATGATGGAAATGTTGAAGCTGTAATGGCAGTTTATAAATATTCAGATGGGAAAATTATTAGTTTAGAAACTGGCGCTACTCCAATGTCTAAGTAAGTGAAAAAAATTTCATTTATTCTTTTTATTTTTACATTTGCATTGCCTTTGTTTGCTGATGAAAAAAAAGAGGAAATTGATAGATTATTTATTCAATTAAAAAGTGCTATAAACTTTGAAAATTCCAAAAAGATAGAAGATAAAATTTGGGATCTTTGGACAACCCACCCTTCTAAAGAAAATTTAACAAAACTCTTGGCTGATGGCTCTTCAGCGATGATGAAAAATAACCTAGAAACTGCTTTAGATAAATTTACTGAGATAACTAAACTAGATCCAAGCTGGGCGGAAGCTTGGAATAAAAGAGCTACGGTATTATATTTAATGGGAAAATATGAGTTATCTCAAGCTGATATTGATAAAGTACTTATGATTGAAAAAAGACATTTTGGTGCATTAACAGGTCAAGGTTTGGTTCAAACAGCTTTAAAAAATTATCAAAAAGCAATTGATAGTTATATCGAAGCTCATAAAGTCCATCCATTTATGAAATCTCCAATCATAATGATTGAACAACTGCAATTACAAATAAAAAAAGAGAGTATTTGAAAAATTATGTTATCGAAAAAATATTCAAAATTACTATTTATATTTTTTATGGGTTTTGGCATGAGTTTGCTTATGACACTAATAATTACTTATATAAATACTGGTTACGATGAACTATATTATAAAAGATTTTTAAAAGCTTGGTCCGTTAGCTTACCGGTAGCAATGATAGCAACAACAATAGTAGCTCCAATAGTAGAAAAATTTGTAGATAAAATTACCAAATAATAATATTCTTTTGATCATGAGTAATATAATTGCCTACATAGTGCTTATATTTGCAGTTATTTTAGGTACTGCCGCAAACGGTTTTGCCAAAAGTGCAAATGGTTTTACTTTGTTAATGCCAAGTTTATTAACAGCAATAACTATAGTTGGTTGTATGTTTACATTATCTATTGTTATGAAAACTATTCCTGTTGGTATAACCTATGCTTCTTTTGCAGGTTTATGTATAATAGCTACTTCACTCGTTGGAATTTATAAATTCAATCAAATACCAGATCTTTACACTATCATTGGTTTAGGTTTAATAATATCGGGAGTATTGATAGTTAACTTACTTGGTAAAACAGGCTAAATCTATGACAAATTTATCTGGATATATTTTTCTTTTATTGGCTATCGTTCTTGGAATAACATCTAATGGTTTTTTAAAATCAACTGATGGATTTACTAATCTTGGTCCAACCATTTTTTGTGCAATTTCGATAATAGCCTGTATTTTTTGTTTATCCAAAGCGATGAATATTATTCCTGTTGGTTTTACTTACGCAACATATGGAGGATTAACTATTGCTGCAGTCACTTTATTTGGAGTGTTTAAATATAATCAAATACCAAACTTGTATGGATTTATTGGAATATCATTAATCATTATTGGAGTAATTTTGCTAAATACACTTGGAAAAACTACTTAGTAACAGGTTTTAAAATTTTAATCATTTTGTTGTGAAGGCTTTTGTTTGCTGAACAAATAATATTTCCAGCTTTTTTCGCATCCAAATTTTTCCAAGTCGTAACTATACCCCCGGCAGATCTAATTATAGGGATTAAAGCATGAATATCCCAAATTTTATTTCCACATTGTATGACAACATCAAGTTTACCTTCAGCAAAATGAGAATAGCTTAATGCATCTGAGCAAGGAAATTGCATTCGTTTTAATATTTGTGGGATTCTTTTTTGTTGATTTAAAGATATGCTTCCATGAAAAGCCGCAGATAATTTCATGTTTGAAAAAGATGCCTTATGATTTACTTTTATTCTTTTTTTTTTTCCACTCTCTGAAACGTACGCAGAATTTAAAGAAGTGTTAAAATAATATTTTTTAAGTATTGGAAAATTAGCAAGACCTAATATAGGATCTCCTTTGTAGTTTAAAGAAATTAAATTACTCCATGTTGGGTTACCAATAACGAATGATCTTGTTCCATCAATTGGATCAATCACCCAGGAAAAGTCACTTTTTGATTTTTTATAACCAAATTCTTCTCCTATTATTTGGTGAGTAGGAAATTTTTTATTGATTTCCTTTCTGATAAACTTTTCAAATGCTTTATCAGCACTAGTAACTGGATCATACCCCTTACCTTTAAGCTTATTAGATATTTTAAAAGGTTTATTTAATTTAGAATAATAAAATTTAGTTAATTTCTTAGCTAAACTCTCAGTGAAGTTGGAAAAAGCTTTATAATCTGACGATTTTATCATTAGTACATGGGACTAATACTATTTTATTCCTATTGATTAAAGCTAAATTTTAAATAATGATTTAAATAATTTATGAAAATTGAATTAGAAAATAATAAGGTATTTTTTAATAATCAAGGATTAAAAAAAGAAATTCATCCATTTTGGCTTAGAGAAAGAGTGAATGGAGACAGTTTTGTAGATAAAAGAACTAAACAAAGATTATTTGATCCGACTGAGATTCAAGAAAATATCAAAATTAATTCATTAAACATCTCTAATGACTTTTTAGAAGTTACTTTTAATGATGGAGTTCATACAAAATTAGCAATAAAAAACATTCTTAAAGAATTTACAAATATAAATGATGTAAAATATATTCAAAAAATCAAATGGGACTCATCTTTAAAAGTCTTGAATAATTTTGAATTTAATAAAAATTTTTTTGAAAACGAGAAAATGTATAAGGCCTTAATGGATTTCTATCAATATGGTTTTGTAATATTTAAAAAAGTCCCTACTAAAAATAATTTTATTGTAGATTTCGCAAACTCTATTGGAAGTATAAGAAGAACAAATTTTGGTGAGTTTTTTAATGTTAAGTCTATACCAAACCCAAATGATTTAGCATATACATCTTTGCCTTTGGCGCCTCATACAGATAATCCATATCGAAACCCAGTTCCATGTATTCAAATTTTACATTGTATAGAAAATGAAGTTAGTGGAGGTTTGTCAACACTAGTTGATGGTTTTACCGTAACAGAGCAACTAAAAAAAGATTTTCCTAATTATTATAAAATATTAACAGAGATCAAAGTACGATTTCAATTTATTGATCAAAATGTAGTTTTAGAAGATTGGGCTGAAATGATTCAATTAGATGAATTGGGTAATTTTAAACAAGTAAGGTTTAGTCCTAGATTGGATTTTGTACCATTGATGGATAAAGAAAAATTAGAATTATATTATGCTGCAAGAAATAAAATATCTGAACTTTATAATTCTGATAATTACAAAATTGAATTTAAACTTAAGCCTGGTGATTTATTAATGATAGATAATTATAGATTGCTTCATGGTAGAACTACTTATGATGCAAATGAGGGAAATCGCTTCTTGCAAGGATGCTATATTGATTATGATAGCACTGAAGGTAAATTAAAACATCTCAAAAGAAAATTTAATCTTTAAGAAATATTTTCAATTTGCTTTTCAGCATCTTTAATTGATTTTTCGTAATTTAATGCCATCTGATCGGCACAAATTATATCGATTTTCTCAATTCCAAAAAAATTTAAAATATATTTTAACCAGGGAGTCAAAAAATCCTCATTGCTATTTAGTTTTGTCCCACCAGAAGTAATAACAAGATAGGCTCTTTTATTTTTTAATAGACCTTCTCTTCTACCGTTAGGTTTAAATCTAAAAGTCTCCCCAACTCTTGCTGCCAAATCTGACCATGCTTTTAAAGTTGCTGGTGGACCATAATTATAAATTGGTGCTGAAATTATTATCACATCACTTTCCTTTAATTCTTTAACTAACTGGTCTGAAAGTTTAAACATTTTTTTGTGGTTTTCATTTTGATCTTTTTCATCAATGTTCATTCCTGACTCTGTCAACCCAGTCACAAAAACCATTTCCTCATTTAAATCTCTATAAATTACTTCATCTTTAGGCTTTTTAATTTTTTGTAAAACTTTTTTTGCCAACGCTCTTGAAGTTGATCCATCTTTTCTAGCACTTGAGTCTATTTGATAAATTTTCATAAGGTAATTATCCAAAATTTTGTAAAAAAGGAAATATATTTAGTAAATAAAAACCTAAAGCTTGTAACTGATTTGTAATAATTAATAACCCTGTTATCAGTAATATTACTCCACCAATTTTTGACACTTTGTTAATATTTTTTTTAAAATCTTTTGAAAACAAAAGAAATTTTTGAATAAGATATCCAGATAAAATAAATGGTATAGCTAAACCAATTGAATAAAATGATAAAAGCAAGATACCTTGAGATAAACTTTCTTCAGTTGATGCAAGCACTAAAATTGATCCAAGAATAGGGCCTATACAAGGTGTCCATCCAAAAGCAAAAGCCATACCTATTAAAATCGGACTAAAAAGGTTCTTGCTTATATTAGTTTGAATTCTTTTTTCATAATTCAAAAATTTTAGATTTATCAGGCCAATTATATGAAGAGATAAAATGATGATTATCAAACCAGCCACTATTCTTAATTCATAAGAATTTTGTAACAAAATATTTCCTAAAAAAGTCGAGGCTGCTCCAAAAATTATAAAAACTATAGAAAAACCTATTGTAAATAAAATGAGTGGAAATAGATTCACATTTTTTTTTTCAATCAACTCGTTTAACGAACTGCCTGAAATATATGAAATATAACCAGGAATAAGAGGTAAAACACAAGGGGATAAAAAACTTATCAAACCCGCTCCTAAAGCAATAGTTAATTCAATCATTCAATTTAATATTAATCTTTATAAGGAATAACTTGATGTTTTTGTTGCCCTAATTTATCAATACCTAAAACAACTTCTTCCCCTCCTTTAAGAAAATATGGTGGTTTCATATTTTCTCCAACCCCTGGAGGTGTGCCTGTGCAACAAATGTCACCGGGATGCAAACTCATACAAGAACTCATATATGATACTAAAGTTTTTACATCAAATATCATTTTTTCAGTGTTTCCAGTTTGCATTCTCTTACCATCAACATCTAAAAACATATTTAGTTTTTGAAAATCTGGCAACTCATCTGCTGTAACTATATATGGACCTATAGGACCAAAAGTATCAAAACCTTTTCCTTTGTCCCAAGTTAAACCTTTATTTTTTTGAAAGTTTCTCTCACTAACATCATTAACAAGAAAAAAACCAAGAACATGATCTAATGCATTTTCAACGCTAACATTTATTGCTTTTTTTCCAATCACAAAACCTAATTCAACCTCCCAATCTGTATGATTAGATCCTTTAGGAACAATGATTGGATCATTAGGTCCAGTAATACAACTTGTAAACTTTGAAAAAATTATCGGTTCTTTTGGAATTGGTAAATTTTGTTCTTCAGCATGATCTTTAAAGTTTAATCCTATTCCAATAAATTTAGCTGGTTTTGAAACACAAGCGCCTATTCTTAATTTGGAGTCCAATTTTGGCAAAGCTGAAATTTCAGTATTCTTAATTTTTTCAATTGTATCAAAATTTAATGTCTCTGGATTTAAATCATCTATTACAGATGATAAATCTCTGTAATTATTTTCATTATCGATTAATGCTGGTTTTTCATTTCCAATATTACCAATTCTACATAATTTCATTATTTTTACTCCTTCAATTTAATAATAGGTTAAATCATTTATTATTTCAACTTGATGATATGCAAATAATAAACTTATTTAGTAATTTGTTGTTCTTGCTAATCTCGCCGCACCTCTGACACCACTAGCATCTCCAAATTTTGGTTTTAAAAATGTTCCCTCGAATTCACCTCCAGCGACAAATTTTTTCATTTTTTGTTTAATCTCATCTAAAAAATCAATTTCATTTGAAACACCACCTCCAAAAACAAATACATCTGGGTCTATGATATTTACAACAGTTGCTAACGACATCGCTAGTTGATCTTTATAATTATCAATTAGTTTTTCTGCATCTAAATCAAGTTTTCTGTGCATTTCAAAAATTTTCTGAGCAGGTAAATCTTTTTTAAATTTATTTTTAAATGCTCTAGAAATTCCTAAACCAGCAACATAATTTTCAATTTCCCCAGCTCTTAAGTTTGTTTTTTTTATTTGAATTCCATCAATACAAACACTTGGAATTTGATTATGTCCCCACTCTCCAGTTATCCCATTTGGTCCATTTACTATTCTTTTATCAATAACTAATCCACCACCAACGCCAGAGCCTAAAATTACTCCAAAAACAATCTTATAATGTTTTCCAGATCCATCGATTGCCTCAGATAGAGCAAAACAATTAGCGTCATTTTCACAATAAATTTCTTTACCAATTTCTGCTCTTAAATCTCTCTGTAGAGGTTTACCGTTAATCCAAAAAGAGTTTGGCGCATTTTTAACTAATCCAGTTTGAATAGAATGAATACCTGGATGACAAACACCTACAGGTAACTCTTTTCCAGCTTTTTTTTCTAAATCAATTACTATTTTTTTTATGACTGCTAAAGTATTTTTATAATCTTTAGGAACCTCTATTCTTTCTCTGTGATGTTCATTACCGCTATCGTCTAACAAAACATATTCTATTTTACTAGCTCCAAGATCAATCCCTATTTGCATAAATTATCTCATTATTTTTTGAATTTCTTTATAGGTAAACAATTTTGGTATTTTGCATGAAGTAGTTAATTTAACTGCCTTATTAGTTTTTGCAGAGTTCATAGTTGATTGAATTAAATCAAGAACATGTAAAGATACCTCACCGTTACATCGGTGAATTTTTTTTTTATAAATACAATAAGCCATCTCTGCTAGCCCTACTCCTCTATAATTAGCGTTAGTTGGGGACTCATTTGCTCTAGAACTTTGAGTTCTGATATTTATTCTTCCTAATTTCATATGATTTGTCTTAAATTCTTTCCAAGGATTACCTAATTTTTTACAAACAAAAACTGATCCACCAAACATATTTGGATCAGGGACGATCATTGATCCTTTAGTGCCATAAAGTTCTATATGATTTCTTTGATGGGCAATAACGTCAAAAGAAAGAGTTAATCTAATAATACTTCCATTTTTAAAAATTATAGTTGTAAAATATGTTGTCGGACACTCTACTTTAATTTTTTTTCCTTTTTTTGGTCCAATACCAATTGTTCTAAAACTAGCTCCTCTCATTAAACTTGCGGCTTTAACTTCTTTAGCTGGTCCAAGTAAATTTACTAAAGCAGTAAGATAATATGGACCCATATCAATAACTGGTCCCCCTTCTTTTTTAGCAAACCATGGCTCAGGATTAGGATGATAAGATTGAACACCGGGAAAGGCAAAAATTGCATTTCCTAAATTTACCTTTCCAATGTTCTTATTTTCTAACAATTCTTTAGATTTTTGATTACCACCACCTAAAAATGTATCTGGAGCATTTCCTAAATATAATTTTTTTCTTTTTGAAATTTTTAGTAATTCTTTTCCATCTTTGAGATTAATAGCCAAAGGTTTTTCTGAATAAACATGTTTTCCATTTAATAAAGATTTTTTTGCAATTTGATAATGAACTTTTGGTGGTGTTAAATTTAAAATGATCTCTACTCTTTTATCCTTTAACAATTCATTTACAGATACAGCTTGGATTCTATAGGTCTTAGCACACTTTTTTGCTGCTTCACTCTTTACATCTGCACATTTGATAATTTTGAAGTTATTAAAATACTTATGGGCTCTAAAATAAGTTTCAGCTATATGGCCACAACCTATCAATCCAACTTTAAAAACTTTATTCATTTAGTTGATTTATACACCTTGTCTTTGTTTAGCTTTTCCCTCTTTATGTAATTTTAAAGCCTCTTCATTTTCTTTGGTGTTTGGAATTTCTAATGTTGGACTTTCCCAGTAAGCTGATCCCTCTAGCCATTGATATGAATGAGTTTTAATTGAAATAACATAGGTCACATCAGATTTTTTTGCTCTTTTAAATGCTTCTTCTAATTCGGAAATAGAGTTTACTTGCTCAGATTTAGCTCCCATGCTTTCTGCATGTTTAGCAAAATCAACACCAACTAGATTTGGTGTATTAGAACTTTCTAGTAAACAATTATATTCTTTTCCACCTTTAAAGAGTTGAAGTCTATTAATTACAGCGTGACCACCATTGTCACAGACGATGATGATTAATTTATTATTTGTTATAACCGAGGAATAAATATCAGAATTATATAATAAGTATGAACCGTCTCCAACGAATGCAATTACATCTTTATTTGGATTGGCCATTTTAATCCCGAGAGCTCCAGAAATTTCATAACTCATACAACTAAATCCCCACTCTGTTTCATGAGTATTTAATTCTCTTGGTCTCCAAACTTGAACCACTTCTCCAACCAAACCACCTGCTGCTGTTACAGCAATATCCGAGGGATCTGAATTTCTATAAATTGCACCAACTGCATGAGCATAGCTTGGTAATTTTTGATTTGTTGGACCACTTTCTTTATCAACGTATTCATTCCAGGATTTTAATTCATCTCTAGACTTTTTATACCAATCATCATTTGCTTTCCAACTTCCTAAAGCATTTGAAAGTTCGATTAATGAAACTTTTGCATCCCCAACCACGGCTTGAGCTAAATGTTTATTTGCATCATGTCTTGTTATATTTAATGAAACTAATCCAAAATCCGGATTTTCAAAATTTGCCCACGAGCCTGTTGTAAAATCAGCTAATTTAGTTCCAACGGCTATTGCAAGATCAGTTTTTTTTGCAAAATTATTTGCCGCTTTACCGCCTAAACCTCCAATAGGTCCAAGAAAATGTGAATGATCTCTTTTCATAGTAGAATACCCCATCACTGTTTGAGTAACAGGTATATTATGTTTAATTGCAAAGTTTCCTAATTCTTCCATAGCACCTGAATAAAAAACGCCCCCACCAGAAATTATTATTGGATTTTTGCAACTTTTAATTTTCTCTGCTGCTTTCTTAATTTCAAAATCATCTGGTTTTGGTCTTCTAATGTTGTGAACTCTCTCTTTAAAAAACTCTTCTGGATAATCAAACGTTTCACCTTGAGTATCTTGACATAAAGATAAACAAGCTGGGCCAGCATCAGCAGGATCTATCATTAATTGAATAGCTTGTGGTAAAGATTGCAAAATTTGTTCTGGTCTTGTAATTCTATCAAAATATCTCGTAACTGATTTGAAAGCATCATTTGCAGTTATTCCTGGATTATTAAAATGTTCAACTTGTTGAAGAACAGGATCCGGCATTCTATTTGCATATGTATCACCAGGTAAAAATAATATTGGTATTCTATTACTCATAGCAACGGCTGCTGCTGTAAGCAAATTTGTAGATCCCGGTCCAACTGAACTTGTAGCGATAAAAATTTGTTTTCTTCTTTTGGCTCTTGAGTATGCTACTCCAGTCAAAGCCATATTCTGCTCGTGATGGCCTCTATAAGTCGGAAGTTTATCTTTATTTTCTTCTAAAGCTTGACCTAGACAAGCAACATTTCCATGACCAAAGATACCAAACACTCCAGGAAAAAGTGGTTGTTTTTTACCATCAATTAATATTTTTTGAGCAATTAAGTGCTTAACTATTGCATGAGCACATGTAAGCTTTAATTTTTTCATAATTGAGTATATAAAACAAAATTATAAATTAATTTCACTAAAAAACTTAGAAATATTTTTATGTACGAAAAATTTGGGCAATTCATTGATGGGAAGTGGCAAAAATCTGAGAAAAATGAAACTTACGAAGTAATCAACCCTGCAACTGAGGAAATAATTGGTAAAGCGTCTAAAGCTGGAAGATCTGATGTTGAAAAGGCTCTTAAATCTGCAGAAAAAGGATTGAAAGTTTGGAGAAACACAGCCCCATGGCAAAGATCTAATATAATAAGAAAAATAGCAGACAAGATAAGGGAAAAGCAAAACGTTCTCGCAAAATGGTTAACTTTAGAAGTTGGAAAGCCTTTAGCAGAGGGTGTAGGTGAAGCTGGAGGAGCTGCTGATATATTTGAATGGAATGCTGAAGAAACAAAAAGAATATATGGCCAAACTGTAGAAAGTCGATTTCCAAATACTAGAGTCCATGTTTATTATCAGCCAGTTGGTGTAGTTGCTGCATTAGTACCATGGAATTTTCCATTAATATTAGCATCAAGAAAAATATCAACTGCTCTTGCTGCAGGTTGTTCAGTGATTTGTAAACCAGATGTAATTACACCTGGAACCGTAATGGAATTGGTTGATATTTGTAGGGAAAGTGGAGTACCTGAAGGGGTCGTAAACTTGCTTTCTGGTGATCCAGCATCTGTTTCGGAACAACTTATAGAGTCGGATATTGTTAAAAAAGTTTCTATTACTGGTTCTACTAGAGTTGGAAAACTAATTTTGAAAAAAGCTGCAGATAAAGTTCAAAGAGTTACCATGGAATTAAGTGGTCATTCGCCTTTTATTGTTTTTGAGGACTCAAATATAGATACTGTAGCTGACATGGCGATTACAGCAAAATTTAGAAATAATGGTCAAGTTTGCATATCTCCTAATCGATTTTATATTCAAGAAAGTAAAAAAGATGAGTTTATAAATAAATTTATAGAAAAAACTAAAAAGCTTAAAATAGGAAATGGTTTAGATGAAGGTGTTCAGCTTGGACCAATGACAACAGCAAAAAGACTTAGTGAAATTGAGGAGCTTGTTGAAACAACAAAAAAAGAAGGTGCTAAAGTTTTACTAGGTGGAAAAAGACCATCTGGTTTTAATAAAGGTTATTTTTATGAGCCTACTGTGTTTGATAATGTAAAAGATGATTTTACAATCATGAAACAAGAGCCTTTTGGACCACTAGTTCCTATGCTGTCATTCAAAACTTTCGATGAGGTAATTGAGAGAGCTAATGATAATGATTTAGGTTTATGTAGTTATGTTTATACAAACTCAATGGAGCAAGCTCACAAGGCTTCTGAGTTAATGGAAACTGGATGTGTTGCAGTTAATACAGCCGCTGTAGCAGTTGCTGAAGCACCTTTTGGAGGAATTAAACAGACTGGTTATGGTCGTGAAGGTGGATCAATGGCAATTAAAGATTATTTAAATATTAAATATACTCATCTCGGTCTTAAAAATTAAATGAGAGAAAATAAAATAAAAAAGATGATGAATGAGGGTAAACCAGTCATCAATGGTTGGCTTCAAATACCAAGTACCGTGTCTGCAGAGGCAATGGCTCATCAGGGTTGGGACTCTTTAACTATAGATATGCAACATGGTTTAGTTGATTATTCAAATGCTCTTCCAATGTTGCAAACTATTTCATCTACAAATGTAACTCCATTAGCAAGAGTTAATTGGAATGAACCAGGCCAAATAATGAAAATATTAGATGCAGGTTGTTATGGTATCATTTGTCCAATGGTCAGTAACAAAGAAGAGGCTGAAAAATTTGTACAAGCTTGTATGTATCCACCTAATGGATATAGAAGTTTTGGACCAGTAAGAGGACTTATTTACGGGGGATCTGATTATGCTAAACATGCAGATCAAGAAATGCTTAAGTTTGCAATGATAGAAACTAAAGAGTCTTTAGACAAGCTTGATGAAATAATGTCTGTAAAAGGTTTAGACGGTATTTATATTGGGCCAGCGGACCTAAGTTTAGCTATTGGTGAAGAACCAGGATTTGATAAACCGGAAAATTCAAAAGCATATTCTCAAATTCTAAAAATTTTAGAGCATGCTAAAAAAAATAAAATTTTTGCAGGTATTCATAATGGTACGCCTGAATATGCTTTAAAAATGATTGATAAAGGATTTAATTTTGTAACTATTGGAGCAGATCAAAGAGCAATGAGTACTGGTGCTAAAGCAATAGTTGATAAAATGAAAGGCTCATCAAATAAAAAAGAAGAGTCAAAAGCATATTAAAAAGTGCCAGAAAAAAAGAAAATTCTTGTAATTCAAAACATTCATCAAGAAGGTATAAATTTGCTCAAAGGTAATTCCAGTTATGAATTTGAGATCTTTGATGAAATTAATGAGGACTTGAAACAGAAAATAGTTGATTGCGATGCAATCTCAATAAGAACAGCAAAATTACCTAATGAAATAATTAGCTCTGCTAAAAAACTTCAGGTTATTTCAAGACACGGCGTTGGTTACGATAATATTGATCTTAAAAGCACAAAGGAAATTGGAGCAACCTTAACTATAACAGCAACTGCTAATGCTGTTGCGGTAGCAGAACATGTGATGTTTATGCTTTTAAATATTTCAAAAAGAAAAGATATGTACGATCAATCAGTAAAATTAGGAAAATTTAATGACAGAAATAAATTACCAAAAACAATTGAACTCTGGGGAAAAAATATTTTAATTGCTGGTTTTGGTAGAATTGGACAAGCATTGATAAAAAGATGTTTGGGTTTTGAAATGAATGTTTATGTTTATGACCCTTATATAAATGATGAAAAAATAAAATCTTTGGGTGGAAAAAAAGTAAATGATTTAAAAGAAGCAGTTAAAGAGATGGATGCTATCTCTTTACATATGCCTCTTAACGATGAGACAAAAAATATTGTAAACTATGATCTTTTAAGATCTATGAAAACAAATTGTATTGTTGTTAATGCAGCTAGAGGTGGAATTATTAATGAAGTTGATTTAGATAAAGCATTAAGAGAAAATCTAATCTTTGGTGCAGGTTTAGATGTATTTGAGACAGAACCACCTAAGTCTGATAACCCATTACTTAAAAATGATAAAGTTTTTTTAAGTCCTCACACTGCAGCATTCACTGAAGAATGTATGATAAGAATGGGAAAAGAAACAATACAAAATATTATTGATTTTTTTGAAAAAAAATTAGACAAATCTAAAATAATTAAACTTTAATTATGCGAATAAATTTTAAAAATTTTGGTCTTTTGGAAGCTTTAGTAACTATGTCAGTCATCTATGTTGTTGGAATGCTTATATGGACAGCAAGTACCAGACCTGCGGTTGAGGCAAAAGCAAATCTGGTAAAAGAAAATCATCAAAAAGTTGTAGATTTTATAAATGGCGAAATAAATAATTGTGGAAATAATGATGAGGATAAGAAAACTATTTGGGGTGATGCCTGCAATGAAGAATGGATTTCATCAAAAATAGTAAACTATATAAATAATAATTTAAATATTGAAAATCCTTTTTCAACAGACTCAAAAGTAAAAACTGATCCAGATCCAAGAATTAAAGCTGAAGGAAAAGCAGGACAATCAGTAGAGATGGGAGTAATTTTTGTTATGTCATCAAATTTTTTATCTGAACCTGGTTCTGAATGGGTTGTGGGAACATGTTTTAAATCCCCATGTGTTGCAGCAGGTAACAACGAATTAACTTCGCTTTATAGATAATTAATTTTTGAAAACTTCAATTTTAGATTTACTCAAAGTCTCAGTTAAATATTTATAACCTATCTTTGCATACTCAAATGGATTAGCTTTTGCTGGATCTTGTTCAGCTTCTACTACCAACCAACCTGAATAATTATTCTTTTTTAAAACTTCAAATAATGGGTCGTAATCGATACAACCATCACCTGGAACAGTAAATGCACCTTCAAGAAAAGCTGCTCTAAAACTCAAATTTTCTTTTAAAGATTTTTCAAGAACATCTTTTCTTATATCTTTACAATGAACATGAAAAAGTCTCTCATTATAATTCTCTAATATCGATTTAGAGTCCCCTTTTGCAAAGAGCATATGACCTGTATCCAGAGTTAATTTAACGCTATCATGTGTATTATCTAAAAGTCTTTCTGTATCTCTTTGTGTCTCAATAATGGTGCCCATGTGATGATGATATGCTAATGGCATTCCTTGATCTTCAAGATATCTTCCCATTTCTGAAATTTTATTGCAAAATCCGTCCCATTCATCTTTTTCCATTTGAGGTCTTGTCGATAATTTTCGATTAGGATCTCCTTGAATTGATCCAGATACTTCTGCAAACACTATGCAGGGTGAATTACACTCTTTAAACAATTTTAATTGTTCTTGGATTAGTTTTTTTTCTTCCTCTACTGTATTTTTTCTTAAATTTGCTCCATACCAGCCTGAGCAAAGTTGAAGATTAAACTGACTTAATTTTGGAAGTAATTCTGATGATTTTTTTGGAAACTTTCCGCCAGACTCAATTCCAATGTATCCTGCTTGACTCGCTTCATCTAAACATTGTTCTAATGATGTGTCGCCACCTAGTTCTGGCATGTCATCGTTACTCCATGCTATTGGTGCTACTCCTAATTTTACTGACATAATAATTATTTTTAGTTAAAATATCTTTTAATACAAATTTTAAATGATTGATATAGCTTTATTTGGTCTTGGAAGAATTGGTATTATGCATGGCAAGAATTTGATGCGTAATAAAGATTTTAATCTAAAATATGTTTATGATATCGATAAAAATTTAACAAAGAAATATTCAAAAATACTCAAAGCAGAGAGTGTTGATAATCCAAATATAATATTTAAAGATAAAAAAATTAGGGCTGTCTTTATAGCATCAACAACAAATACTCATATTAAATTTATTCTTGAGGGGGTTAAAAATAAAAAAATAATCTTTTGTGAAAAACCATTAGATTTAAGTATAAAAAAAATAAATGAGTGTAAAAAGAAAATTAAAAACCTAAATCCAAAAATTCAGCTTGGTTTCAATAGAAGATACGATCCAGGTCATAACAACCTTAAAAAACAATTATTGAATGGTAAGATTGGAAAATTAGAAAAAATTATAATTACAAGTAGAGATCCTGCACCACCTTCAATTAAATACTTAAAAGAGTCAGGTGGAATATTTAGAGATATGATGATACATGATTTTGATTTAGTACGTTTCTATCTTGGAAAAGATGAACCCTTAAAATTAATTGCATCAGGTAGCAACATCTCAGATAAAAGATTTGATAAAATCAGAGACTTTGAGTTGGCATCGTGTATGATTCAATCTAAAAATGGTGTTCAATGTATAATTACAAACTCAAGGCATTGTAGTTTTGGATATGATCAACGTGTTGAAATATTTGGATCTAAAGGAATGATCATATCTGAAAACATAAGAGAGAACGAAACATCATTTTATTCATCAAATTCAACTTCAAACAAATCTCCTTTGCTAAATTTTTTTATTGAGAGATATAAAGATGCATATAAAAAACAATTGAATGATTTTTCAAAATTTATTAATAAAAATATTCGCCCACTTGCAGAATTTGAGGAAGGTAGACGTGCTTTAATAATGGCAAATGCTGCGAAAAAATCTCTCGGTTCTAAAAAGTTTGAAAAACTTACTTTCTAATTGAATCAACTAACACTAGAACACAACCTATCATCTTTACAACCAAATAATATTTTGATTAGATTTTGTTTTTAAAAGTTAACTTTAATTAAAGGGGAATAATGAAAACAATTAAAAACTTTATTTTAGCTTTAGTTGCATGGGCTATGATGTCTGTGTCTGCTTTAGCTGTAGATATAATTGTAGTTTCTCACGGTCAAGCTAATGACCCTTTTTGGTCAGTTGCTAAAAACGGAGTAGATGCTGGATGTAAAGATATGAAAGTATCTTGTAAATATACTGCACCTGCTACTTTTGACATGGTGGAAATGGCAAAACTAATTGACAATGCTGTATCACAAAAACCGAAAGGTATCGTGATTACATTACCAGATGCTGCTGCTTTAGGAAAATCTGTTAAAGCTGCAATTGCTGCTGGTATTCCAGTTATTTCAATGAACTCTGGTTCTGATGACTATGCATCTTTAGGAATAAGTGCTCATGTTGGTCAAACTGAGTTTGAAGCTGGTGTAGGTGGTGGACAAAAAATGAAAGCTGCCGGTGGAAAAAAAGCATTATGTGTTAACCATGAAGTTGGTAACGTTGCACTAGATAGAAGATGTGCAGGTTTCAAAAAAGGATTTGGTGGATCAGTAGATATTTTAGGTACATCAAATGACCCAACAGAAATTCAAAAAGCTGTTGCTGCGAAATTAGGTGGTGGATATGACACTATCTTAACTTTAGGTGCTGGTTTATCTGGTGAAGCAGCTCTAAAAGCTTTAGAGGCTTCTGGAAAAGTTGGTAAAGTAAGACTTGGAACATTTGATATGTCTCCAAATATGTTAAAAGCTGCTGCTGCAGGAAAAGTAGAGTTTTTAATTGACCAACAACAATACCTACAAGGTTACCTACCTATTGCTATCTTTGGACAATACATGAGATGGGGAACAATGCCAGCCGGTGTGGTAATGACTGGACCTGGATTTGTAACTCCTGACAATGCGTCTAAAGTTATAAAGTGGGCAGCTCAAGGTTATAGATAAGAAATAATTTAAAGGCCTGACTGAATATCAGTCAGGCCTTTTTTTTTGGCGTTTTTTAAATTATAGTTTTTTATGTCTGTAAAATCTCAAAGTATCGAATCTAAGAAAGAAACTGGAAAAGATGAAAGACTTAAAAAAATTTCTCCGCTAAGAGTATTATTGAATAGACCTGAGCTTGGAGCTTTAGGTGGAGCAATATTAGTATTTATATTTTTTGGAATAGTTGCTGGTGACACAGGAATGTTTAGTGCTTATGGTACACTAAATTTTTTAGATGTGTCAGCAAACTTAGGTATCATTGCGATTGCAGCTGCTATGTTAATGATTGGAGGAGAATTTGATCTTTCAATAGGATCTATGATTGGGTTCGCTGGGATATGTATAGCTATTCCAGCAATTTATTGGGGTTGGCCATTGTGGACTAGTATTATTTTTGCTTTTGCGATGGCAGTGTTAATTGGATATTTTAATGGAATAATGGTTGTAAAGTCTGGACTTCCATCTTTTATAGTTACGCTTGCAATGTTGTTTATCTTAAGAGGTGCTACTTTAGCAATTACAAGATTGATAACAGGTAGAACTCAAGTCCCAGGATTACGAGTATTAATTGAAGATGATCCAATAGCATGGATATTTGCCACTGATACTTTTCAATGGCTCTTCACCTGGCTTGGATCAATGAAGCTAATTGAATTAAGAACTGATGGAACTCCTTTAGCAACTGGCATCCCACCATCGGTAATATGGTTTATAGCTTTAACTTTATTTGCAACTTGGATACTTATGAAAACAAGATATGGAAATTGGATCTTTGCTTCAGGTGGAGACAAAGTAGGTGCAACGAATGTTGGAGTGCCTGTTGGAAGAGTTAAAATAAGTTTATTTATAGGAACTGCAGTTGCTTCGACTATATTTGCGTGTATTCAAGTTTTAGATGCCGGCTCTGCCGACACTATGAGAGGGACATTAAAAGAATTGGAAGCAATAGCTGCTGCAGTGGTAGGTGGATGTTTATTAACTGGAGGGTATGGGTCAGCTATAGGAGCTGCATTAGGCGCAATAATTTTTGGTACAGTTTCTATGGGTATATTCTATACAGATGTAGATACAGATTGGTTTAAAGTATTTTTAGGAGCAATGATGTTAATTGCTGTTGTATTTAACAATTATATCAGAAAAAAAGTTACGGAGACTAAATAATGTCTGAGTATTTAGTTCAATTTAATAATATCAGCAAATTTTTTGGAAAAGTAATCGCTTTAAAAGACGTTACTATGAAATTAAAAAAAGGAGAAATCATGTGTCTTTTAGGTGATAATGGTGCTGGAAAATCAACTCTAATCAAAACATTAGCTGGTGTTCATAAACCTGATGAAGGTGAGATTATTTTTGAAGATAAAAAAATTATTTTTGACTCACCAAGAGATGCATTGGATATCGGTATAGGTACAGTGTATCAAGATTTAGCTTTAGTTTCATTGATGAGTGTTACTAGAAATTTTTTTATGGGAAGAGAACCTCAAAAAGGTTTACCATTCTTTAAAACATTTGATATTGAAAAAGCTAATAAAATTGCTGCAGAAAGAATGGGTCAAATTGGTATTGATGTTAGAGATCCTTCTCAAGCAGTTGGGACAATGTCTGGCGGTGAAAGACAATGCTTGGCAATTTCAAGAGCAATATATTTTGGCGCAAAAGTTTTAGTTTTAGATGAGCCAACTTCTGCACTAGGAGTTCATCAAGCCTCTATGGTTTTAAAATATATAGTTAAAGCAGCCTCTCAAGGTTTAGCTGTAATATTGATTACACATAATGTTCATCATGCTTATCCAGTTGGAAATAGTTTTACAGTTTTAAATAGAGGAAGAAGCATGGGTACATTTAAAAAAGATGATATTTCAAGAGAAAAACTTCTAAGTATGATGGCTGGTGGTGAAGAATTAAATAAACTAGAAGTTGAATTAAAAGAAATGGATAGAATTGCTAGTAATTAATTTATTAATCATACTAGGAATTCCCAAAATACATATCTCGTCACAATTAAATTTGTTATAATTTTTTTTAAAAAAGGAGGAAATAAATGAAAGCATATATAATGGGTAATTATACTGAAAAAGCTTTTCAGGGTTTTTTAAAAGATCCGACAAGTGATAGAAAAGCTGTTGTTGAACAACTAACAAAAGCTATGGGTGGAACAATGCACAGCATGGATATTGTTAGAGGTTCTTATGATTTTGTAGTTGTTACTGACGTTCCAAGTTTTGATGATTTTGCTGCAATAAAATTAGTTGTTGAAGCATCTGGAGCTGTAAAAAACTTAACAATGCTTGAGGCTATTGATTTTACAAAAGCTACAACAAAAGCTAGTAAAATTGGTTATAAAGCCCCAGGTCAATAATAATTTAATATAACTTCTGGCTACGGACTGGAAGTTATATTAATCGCCAGCTTCCTGAATAATTTTCCAGAGTTTACTAGCATTTTCTTTATTCACACTGTCTCATTTCTTGTTTCATCTCTTCTAGTTCGAGTATAGTTCGAGTTATCCTATAAAATCCTTCATTTATCTTTTACATATATTACATTTATATTTTTTTCTTCTTACCATATCTCTAATTTTTAATTTCCAAGAATGTTTGTTATTACATTTCCAATAAGCATATTTATTACTATTAGGTGTAAAATCCTTTGGTTTAAGTTTATTTTTTTTAGAATCAAAATATTTTAATAAATCTGGATAAGATTTTTCAAAATTATTATCTTCAGACGCAATTCTACCTGAACAAATCGGGCACCCAGTGCCTGCTCTTCTCTTATAAATAGATCCATCTTTATTTTTTTCTATACTGTTTTTTCTATTTCGTTGGCCAATAGTTGTTTTATATGAGTGTCCTTTTTCACAAAGCCACCAAATATTAGTATTACTTTTTGGTGCAAAATCAAAAGGTGTTAAAGGATAATTTTTATCCACATCAAACTCTTTAGATAATTTCTTGTTTAAATCACCCAAGGAGGTTCCAGGAAATGGTTTTGGTAAATTTGTTAGAAATTTTTGATATAATTTTTCATTGCTAAAATCTTTTTTATTATAAATCTCTAATAGTTTTTTATCTTTTGTCAGAAAGTATAATAGATCGACTAATTTTTTAAATTCATCAAAATTATAATCTGTAAGTTTCGAAATAATAGATCTCGAATGTATAAATGGGAGTTTTGGATCCCTTATTCTAATCAAAGTAATATTTTTTTGTTCACAAAATTTATTTTTCTTTAGCTCTTTTATTTTTGAATTTAAATGCCAAGGATAACCATCAACCTCTATACCTATGGAAAAATTTTTAATGAAAATATCTATTTCTACATTATCAATTTTTTTGTGCCATTCTATTTGATTTTTATAGACATTAAATAATTCTGAATAAATTCTTACCTCAGCCTTACTTCCTTTTGAGTAACATTTGGGACATCCTATTGTATTTGTTTTGTGATACACAAAACCTTTGTATGAATGTCCATATAGGCACTTAAACCAAACTTTAGAGTGACTATATCTTGCATAATTTTCAGGACCTTTTTTATTTTTATTATAATCCCAAATTTCTTTAATTTTTGGATTACTATCTAGAATAGATCCGGATTTATTTATAGATAATTTTGAAAAAGTTTCACCTCTTGTAATATATTTGCAATTTGAACAATGTTTAACCTGTCTTCGATCGTTTCTATAAATATCACGAGGTCTTGCTAGAAAAGGCGTTTTACATTGGGCACAATCCCAATAAAATTTTTTATTATCTCCTGGTTTTATTTTTTCAATATGGATTTTGTTATTTTTAGAAAACTTCTTTATTAAATCAATTTTTTTATTTTCAGTTAAATATACTTTTAGATTATAAAAAGATGTTACTTTAGTATTTGCTTTTGAACACCATGGGCAACCATTTTTTTTTATTGAATTGCTTTTAACATACCTTTGTACTTTATTAGCTAATTCTGCCTGCCAAACATGTTTGTGATTATTTATACAAATCCACCAATATTTTTTATGAGAAAATGGTTTTAGTAATAATGGATCAGTTTTATTTTTTTTATAATCCCATTCTCTAAGTAAAGGTTTTGGTATATGTTTAATTTTAACCATTGAAATAAAATATCAAATTAAGTCTCTATTTGCTTTAAAAATGGTTATTTGATTTATCTCTTCCAGTTCGAGTATAGTTCGAGTTTAAGAGGTGAAATTGATGAATCTTAAAGCGATTTATTTAATTCAAACTTTTGATTATCTGCATAAGTACCGTAGTTTGATGTAGCTTAATGTGGAATAATGTGTCCCTCTAATCCCCCAAATAACTCTCATTTACCGTTTTTAATTGGGTCTATTAAAAGTTTTTTGACATTATATTTATATTTACCATTATTGTAATGGAGCGAATTAACAACTAAAATTCTAGAATTTTCCATATCAATTAAAATTGCATTACCACCATAACCGCCCATGCCAAATATAACTTTATCTTTTAATCCTGGGTAATCCATATGGAATTGCCCCCCATATGATTTTGTTCTATTATATTCTGGCTCGTTCTTATTCTCGTTATATTTTTTAGGAATTCTTCTTTTGTGAATTTCTTTTAAATACTTACCCACACATGTATTATTTTGATAATCATCCATCATAGCCTTAGCTATTCTAAGATAATCAAATCTTGTTGCCATTATGTTGGGATGTCCATTTCCAAAATGTTCATTAAAACTTGTATAGCCATAACGAATGCTATTTTTGATCTTTATTTTTTCGTTGAAAACTTTACTATAAAATTTGTCATAATCTTCACCAATTTTAAATTTCATATAGTTTAAAATTAACTGAGTGACAAATCCATTGTAATTATAAATTTCCTTAGATTTTTTTGTATTTTGATTGTTAAAGTGAAAGCGCATGGTTGTTGCAATATCTTCGTCTTCATATGGGCCTAATTTACTTGTACCATCTTTAAATTCGTCGATATATTTTTGATCACCAGTATTCATATTTAAAAAATTAATTAATTTTTGATCATGATAAAGAGAGTCTTTTATTATGGGCCAGTCATTTACTCTAGCATCAACTCCATCAATATAACCCTCACAAATTGCGTGACCTACTAAATAAGAAGTTACTGACTTACCCATTGACATTGAATAAAATTTTGTTTCATTATTTAAAAACTCTCCTAATTGTTCCTTAGAAGAAAATTCATCAATCAACACCTGACCATCTTGATAATATAAATAGCTTAAAATACCTTTAGTTTTCATTTGTTTTTTAACATATTTGTCTTCAATTAAGTTAAATTTAAAATCGTAGGAACTATTTGTCGGTTTAAATTCTTTTAAATGTTGACTTCTATCTCTATATGAATATTTCCATAAATAATAAATTAGCGTATCTCTGTTTGGGTTTGAATGATAGGCAATATTAGTAGCTGATAATGCTTTATTTTTTATTTTGATATTTAGATTATTAGATCCTTGCTCATTTAAATATTGATGATGTCCGTTTTCAGAAAGCCACTTATTAAAAAACCAATTTAAACTCTCAGCAAATAGATTGCTTGAAGCTAATAAACTTAAAGTTAAAATTAAAAATATTTTTTTCATTTTTTAAGTTTAGATGAAAATTTTAGACTCTCACTATTAAATTTAGAATTGTTCTTGTTAATAAAATCATCCATTATTTTTATTTTTTCTTCTTCAAATTCAGCAACCTTTCTTTCATTAAGATCTACATATAAAGCCAGAATTTCAATTGTTGAAGCCAGAAATTTTTTTTCTTTGTGTATCATTTCCATTTTATATTGCAGTCGTTTTTTATCATGATCAAAATAAACGCAATTAATATCTACTTCATCATTTAGTTGAAGTTCCTGATTATAGGTGATGTGAGACTCTACGATCATTGTGCTTTTCTTAGTTGTTTTTGCTGACTCTTCTCCCATCTTAAAAATATTATTTAATGTATCAGCACCATATTTATCGAACATCAATAGATAATATGAAACATTCATATGATCGTTATAATCAATCCAATCTTTAATAATTTTTTGGGAACTTAGAAAAACAGACATGTGATAGAATTGAAAAATTTTTTAATGATTTGGATTATCGTTATCAACTACCAAGCATATTTCAGATTTCGTTAAAAATCTTCTACCTGTACCATTATCCAAGGAAAACATGCCACCAATACCTTTGACAGCATCGATTGTAAGATCAGTATGTTTCCATTTTTCATATTGATCACCATTCATGTAAAAAGGGACCCCGCCAATTTCTCCAAGCTTAATATCGTTATCACCTAGTGGAAATTCACCTTCCTGGAAACACATCGGTGCACTGCCATCACAACATCCACCTGATTGATGAAACATTAATTTCTCACCATATTTTTCCTTAAGTTCAGATAACAGGCTTAAAGCCGAATGTGTAGCAGATACTTTCATATTTTTTCTCTGGCCCATGATGTCGAATCATGGACCAGTATATATTATTTGATTAAAAGAAGCCTAATTTTTTCTCAGCATAAGAAACATGTAGATTCTTATTCTGTCTATAATGATTAAGCATCATTTTATGAGTTTCTCTTCCAACTCCAGATTGTTTATATCCACCAAATGGGGAATGTGCTGGGTAAGCATGATAACAATTAGTCCATACTATTCCGGCTTGTATTGCTCTTCCCATTCTGTGAGCTATGTTACCATTTCTAGTCCACACAGCTGCTCCTAAACCATAAAGAGTATCATTAGCAATTTTAAGTGCCTCTGCTTCATCTTTAAATTTAATCACAGATACAACAGGTCCAAAAATCTCCTCTTGAGATATTCGCATGTCATTTTTTGCTTCAAAAACAGTTGGTTGAATGTAATTACCTTTTTCCAAACCACTGTTAAGTTTAGCAACACTTCCACCTGTAAGAACTTTAGCGCCTTCTTTTTTACCGAGTTCAAGATAAGATTTAATCTTCTCCATCTGCTCTACTGACGCCTGAGCTCCAATCATAGTTTCCATTTTTAAAGGATTGTCCTGAACAACAGCTTTTGTTCTCGCAATTGCTCTTTCCATGAATTTATCATAGATCGATTCTTGTATCAAAGCTCTACTTGGACAAGTACAAACCTCACCTTGGTTAAGATTGAACATAACAAACCCTTCAATACATTTGTCGAAGAAATCATCATCTTTATCCATGACATCTTCAAAAAAGATATTAGGAGATTTTCCACCTAATTCTAATGTAATTGGAATTATGTTTTGAGCAGCATACTGCATGATCAATCTTCCAGTTGTTGTTTCACCAGTAAATGCAACCTTTGCAACCCTTTTAGATGATGCTAAAGGTTTACCTGCTTCTAATCCAAAACCACTTACGATGTTGACGACTCCTGGAGGTAATAAATCTCCAATTAGTTCCATCATTACCATAATTGATGCTGGAGTTTGCTCAGCTGGTTTTAAAACTGAACAGTTTCCTGCAGCAAGAGCTGGTGCTAATTTCCATGTTGCCATTAATAATGGGAAATTCCATGGAACTATCTGACCAACTACTCCAAGTGGTTCATGAAAATTGTATGAATATTGATTATTAGCAATCTCAGCGATAGAGCCTTCTTCAGCTCTTATCACCCCTGCGAAATATCTCCAGTGATCAATCACTAGAGGTAAATCAGCAGCCATACATTCTCTGATAGGTTTTCCATTATCTAAACATTCAGCAGTGGCTAATAAATTTAGATTTTTTTCTAAAACATCAGCAATTTTATACAAGATATTTGATCTTGTTGTGATGTCTGTCTTTCCCCATTCAGGGAAAGCTGCGTGAGCTGCATCTAATGCTGCTTCAACGTCTTGTTCATTTGATCGTGCTACTGAACAGATTTTCTCATTAGAAATCGGACTAACATTATCAAAATATTTGCCTGATTTAGGTTCTACAAATTTTCCATTTATGTAGTTTCCGTACTTAGCTTTAAATGGAAATTTAACCTTTAAATGAGAGGTATCCAATACAGATGACACTTTCATTGCTTCTGCACTCATTTTTACTCCTCTTGTTTTAGGTTTTTTTGATTTTGACTTAAGAATTTTTTTAGGTTTTTTTGCTGAAGAAAGTTTTTTTCGTCGCCCCGCATTAATTTTTTTTCTTTTTTTAATCGACTTTTTTGTTTTCTTTCTTTTTTTACTTACAGCTTTTTTCCTTTTTATCTTAGCCATTTTTTATAAATATAATTTAAAACCTTTTTTAGATTGATGTAAATGGGTCAATAAGGTTTTCAACTTGAAATTGTATTAATCGACCTTGATTTTGCTTACTTTATTATCTGCTTTTCTAACAAAGTAAATTCCAACCGACACAGCGATCAATGATAATAATATTTTGTAAGTTATCAATTCTTTTAAAAAAATAAAGCTCAACACAGTTCCAAAAATTGGAATTAAATATGAAACTTGTGATTGGAAAATTAGTCCATTATTTATTAAAATTTTAAATCTCAATAACCAAGCTAATCCGGTTGAAACTAAGCCCAAATAAATTACAGATATTGTAGAGTCAATTCTTGGGGTAATATTCCAAGGTTGCTCAACTAGAAATAAAATAGGTAATAATATAATAACTGCCCATATCAAAATAGATCCTGTTACATTTTCGTTTTTTTTCTTACTTATTTTAAGAGTTAAAACACCTCCTACAACATAACATGTGGAGCCCAAAAGTATCATTAAAGCTGAGAAAAAATTATTCTCATTAATTAATATATTATCTGAAAACAAATAAAGTATGCCTGAAAATCCTATTAAAATGCCAATCGTTTTAATAAAATTAAATTTTTCATTTTTTGTATAAAAATGACCCAATACTGTTGAACTTAGTGGGGTCGTTGACATTAATATAGCTGCTAAATTACTTTGAACAGACTGTACACCATAGGCAATTAAAAAAAATGGAGCAACCAAATTAATAAAGCCTATAATTGCAAACCAATACCAGTCTTTAGAAAAGGCCTCAATTTTAATTTTTTTATAAAAACAAAGTATTAATACAGGAATGGCTCCAAAAAAAACTCTCAGAAAAGCAATAGTCACTGGTCCAAATGAATAAGTGGCAATTTTAATATTAAAAAAAGCGGAAGCCCAAATCAACGCTAATAATGTAAGCAGAATGTAATCTAATAATTTTGGTTGTCTCATTCAGTAATATCTTCAATTATTCCATTTGTAATCTTTTTTAAATTTAAAAAGTCTATTTCAAATATACAATTTGGATGACCTGCTGCTGCAAATAAACTTGCAAACCTTCCTAATGACTTATCAATGTAAATACTAACATTTTTCAAATGACCTACTGGCGAAACACCTCCGATTGTATATCCAGTGATTGTTTTTACCTCCTCAGCTGAAGCCATTGATACATCAGAAAATTTGATATTTTTTTTAATTTTTTTTAAGGAGGCTTTTTTATCTCCTGCTATTAAAAATAAGGTATATTCTTTATCAGTTTTAAAAAGTAAGCTTTTGACAATGGCCCCAACATCACAATTTAATGAAAAAGCTGCCTCAGTAGCAGTTCTTGCTGAGGAATCTAATATTTTAACCCTCAATTTTGGACTGAATTCCTTAATTATTTTTTCTACCCTTTTAACAGGCTCTTTGTTTAACAAAATCATTTTCAACTAATACTTGTTAGTCATTTTGATCGTTTAGTTATACAATTATGTAAAAAATGCATAGGTGTTATCTAGTAAAAGAAGATTATTTATCAGTCTTTTTTTGATATCACAACCCACAGAATTACGGAGGAGATAAATGAGTTCAAGTGATGTGTTAAAGACAATTAAAGATAAAGAAATTGAATACGTAGATCTTAGATTCACAGATCCAAGAGGTAAACTTCAGCATGTAACCATGGATGCGAAAATGGTTGATGATGGTATGCTTAATGAAGGAATTTTTTTTGATGGATCTTCTATAGCCGGATGGAAGGCTATTAACGAGTCTGATATGATCCTTAAACCAGATACATCAAGAGCAATTGTAGATCCGTTTACATCTCACAATACATTAAACCTCTTTTGTGATGTCTTAGATGCAATTAAAAAAGATCCTTACGAGAGAGATCCAAGAGGAACAGCCAAAAAAGCAGAAGCCTACTTAAAAAGTTCAGGTATAGGAGATAAAGCATTTTTTGGCCCTGAAGCTGAATTTTTTGTTTTTGATGATGTCAGATTTAAAAATGATATGAATGAAACTGGGTTTAAAATAGATAGTAAAGAAGGTCCTTACAATTCCGGAAAAGAATATGAAAATGGGAACATGGGACACAGACCTGGAATTAAAGGTGGTTATTTTCCAGTTCCACCTGTTGATAGTGAACAAGATATGAGAAGTGAATATCTTAAAGCCATGAAGGAAATGGGAATCAAAGTAGAGAAACACCATCATGAGGTTGCACCTAGTCAACACGAACTTGGAATGTATTTTGGAACCCTGGTAGATCAGGCAGATAATTTACAATTATATAAATATGCAGTTCATATGGTTTCTCATTCATTTGGTAAAACAGCTACCTTCATGCCTAAACCTGTAAAAGGTGACAATGGCTCAGGTATGCACGTTCACCAGTCGATTTGGAAAGGTGATACTGCATTATTTTCTGGTGACAAATATGCGGGCTTATCTGACACAGCTTTACACTACATAGGTGGAATTTTGAAACATGCAAAAGCAATTAATGCTTTTTCAAATGCTACAACAAACAGTTACAAAAGATTAATTCCAGGTTTTGAAGCTCCAGTCTTATTAGCTTATTCAGCTAGAAACAGATCAGCATCTTGTAGAATTCCTATCACTTTAAGCAAAAAAGCAGCCAGATGTGAAATTAGATTTGGTGATGCTGCTGGAAATCCATATTTAACTTTCTCTGCAATGTTAATGGCTGGTTTAGATGGAATTAAGAATAAAATTGATCCAGGTAAATCATTTGATAAAGATCTTTATGCTTTATCAGAGGATGAAGTTAAGAAAATTCCGACTGTTTGTGGATCTTTAAGAGAAGCAATGGAAAGCCTTGATAAAGATAGAGATTTCTTAAAACAAGGTAATGTATTTACTGATGATCAAATAGATGCTTATATTGCATTAAAGTTTGAAGAAATACACAATTTTGAGCACACACCTCATCCTATAGAGTTTGAGATGTATTACAGTTGTTAATTTTTATTGTCTGGTTTTAGCAATTTTATTTTTGCCAGAACCTTTTTTAACAATGTAATCAAGTGTTCCATTTGCTCCAGTATCAACAGACTTTATAAGAGATCTTAAAAAAGTTTTTCTCTTCTCTTTTCTGTCTTCACTGTTTCGCAAATTTCTGATTTCAAAAACGTTCATAACTTAATATTAGCAATCTATGCGTTTATTGCAACTCTGGTATGTTCAAAATGGGATTATACCTTAAAAGACTCTCCGCAGCCACAACGCTCAGTTTCATTGGGATTATTAAATACAAATGATGAGGAGAAGTCCTCTTTTTTATAATCCATCTCAGTGCCTAAAAGATACATAACAGCAGCCGAATCAATGTAAATTTTTACTCCTTTATCTTCAATCAACTCATCATTAGGATTTACCTCTTTTGAATATTCCATTACGTATGACATGCCTGCACAACCACCTGATTTGACAGAAACTCTTACACCAATGGCATTTTTCTCAGCATTAGACATTATTTCTTTAATTCTTAAAGCTGCATTATCACTTAACTTAATAATAGGGTTCATTATAAGTTAAGCTCCAATTTTGCTGCATCTGACATCATATCTTTATTCCAAGGAGGATCCCAAACCAATTCGAGATTTACATCATCTATTCCCTCTACTTGCATTGCACCCTCTTTTACTTCTTTGGGTAAACTTTCTGCAACTGGACAATTTGGAGTAGTTAATGTCATCTTAATCTCAGCCTTACGGCCATTTACTTTTATATCATAAATCAATCCAAGTTCATATATGTTAACTGGTAATTCAGGATCATAAATTTTTCTTATTTCTTCAATTATTTTGTTTTTTACATCCATAATTAATTCTCTGTGGTTATCTCTTTTCCATCATTTTCCATTGCAGATACCAAGGTATGCCATGATAAGGTAGCGCATTTAACTCTCATGGGATATTGTTTTACGCCTGATAAGCACATCAATTTTGTTTTATCATCCTCTTTTAATATTTTATTTTTAAGTTCAGGATTTTTTTTGATCATTCCCAAAAAGTCCTCAATGATTTCTTTAGCTTCATTGTCACTTTTTCCTTTGATGAGATCTGTCATTATAGAAGCTGATGCCATTGATATCGCGCATCCACTTCCCTCAAATGAAATACCCTCTACTTTTCTTTGGTCATTTAGTTTGAGATATACATGTACATTATCTCCACATAATGGATTGTTACCTTTTGCATCTTTATTAAAATTTTCTGTTTTTCCCAAATTTCTAGGATTCTTTCCGTGCTCTAAAATTATTTCTTGGTACAATTCTTTTAAGTTCATTTTAAATCAAAAATTTTTTTACAATTATTAATTCCATCATTTAATTTATCTAAATCATCTTTAGTGTTATAAACTCCTAATGAGGCACGAGCACTTGCAGGTATGCCTAATTTGTCATGAAGTATTTGACAACAATGATGACCTGCTCTTATAGCAACACCAGTTTCATCAAGAATAGTTGCGATGTCATGTGGATGAACTCCTTCTATAGTAAAAGATAATACCCCACCTCGCTCTTTAGGATTTCCAATTAATTTCACAGAATTATTCTTTTTTAAAATTTCTTGACCATATTCTATAAGTTCTTTTTCATGATTAATAATTTTTTCAATTCCAATACTTTCCAAAAACTTTATTGATTGATCAAACGCAATGACTTGTGCTGTAGCCATAGTTCCAGCTTCATATTTATTTGGAAGCTCTCCATAAGAAATTCTATCTTTTTTAACTTCATTAATCATTCCCCCACCCCCTTGATATGGTGGAAGTTGCTCTAACCATTTTTTTTTCCCATACAGAACTCCAAGACCTGTTGGACCGTACATTTTATGACACGATATTGCGTAAAAATCACAATCTAAGTCTTGCATATCTAATTTTAAATGTGGTCCTCCCTGACATCCATCTACTACAACTACGATACCTTTTGAGTGCGCTAATTGAGTTATCTCTTTGATTGGTAAAACTGCGCCAGTAACATTGGATAAATGAGTTATAGCTATTACTTTAGTTTTCTCTGTAATTTCTTTCTCTATATTCTCTATTGGTATATCTCCATCTTCATTAATTTCTGCAAACTTTATTTTAATATTTTTTGATTTTCTTAAAAAATGCCATGGAACATAATTTGAATGATGTTCTAATTCTGTTATTAAAATTTCATCATTTGGTTCCAGGATTGCTTGACCCAAAGTATTAGCTACTAAATTCAAGGCCTCTGTAGCACCTTTTGTAAATACGATCTCATTTTTATCTTTTGCGTTGATGTATTTTTGAACAGAAGTTCTTGTATTTTCATATAAATTTGTAGCTGCTACTGCTAAATAATGAATACTCCTTCCAACATTTGAAAATTGTTTGGAGTAAAAATCATTTATTCTGTCCAGAACCACCTTAGGTTTTTGAGATGAATTAGCGCTATCCAAATAAACTAAATCATTATTTTGAATTTTTTCATCAAAAATTGGAAATTCTTTTTTAATATTATCTATATTCATTCTTTTAATCCGATAATATTTTTTATTAAGTTTTTTATTTCTAGGTCAGTGATTTTTTCAACAACATCTAACAAAAAACCATTAATCAAAAGTTGTTTTGACTGTTGATAATTCAAACCACGAGACATTAAATAAAAAATTGAATTTTCATCCAAACTACCAGATGCTGATCCATGTGAGCATTTTACATCATCAGCATAAATTTCTAATTCTGGTTTTGCATTAAACTCAGATGTTTCATCTAACAATATTGCTTTGCTTAATTGATACCCGTCAGTTTTTTGAGCTTTTGAGTTTACGTATATTCTTCCTTGATATGCAGATTTTGAATTTTTTCCAAGAACACTTTTGATGAGTTGATAACTTTTAGTATTTTCAACCATATGGTTCACTGTGGTTCTAATTTCATGTTGTTGATTTTCATTTAGTGAAAAAACTCCATTAATAAATGCAGAAGAATACTCTCCATTTAGATTACAATTAATTTCATTTTTTAAATAATCTGAGCCAGCAGATAATATAAAAGTTTCTGAAACACTATTATTACCTTGTTCAACATTATTAAAAGAATATGTTAAATTATCATTTCTAAATTTATCGATTTTATAATTTTTAAGAATTGAGTCTTTTTTCAAATTGAAATTATAAAAAATATTAATAAAGTTCTTTGATGTGTTATTAGCAAAATAATCAATAAGTTTTAAACAACTATTTTCACCTAATTCAAAGTCTAATCTCAAATTGATATTAGTTGACTTTATACTGTCGTTTGTTGAATGATAAATTATTAAAGGTTTTTTAAGAGAATAATCTTTTTTAACCAAAATTTTAAAAACTTTATCAGTGAATGCACTATTTAGATCAATTAATGAGTTATCATAATCAAATAAAATATTTTTTTTAGTTTCATCACTTATTTCAATTTTACTTTTGTCTTCATGATTAAAATCAATTTTTTCAATTCTTCCATTTAAAAAAATAATCTTATTGTGTTCTAAACCATCAACAAAAGTAGATGGATCAATTTTATTTGATTTTGAGTAATCAACAAAATAACTTAAATCACTAATATTTTTTTTAATTATCTGACTTATATCTAAAAACTTCCAATCTTCTTGCTTTCTATTTGGAAAACCCTTTTTTATGAAATTATTTAAAAAATTTTTTTTAGTCTGTATTTCTTCATTAGAAAATTTTGAAGTTTTTACTATCTTATCAAAATCTAATTGTAATTGCTCTCTCATTTAATTAAAACTTTCGTATCCTTTTTTTTCTAATTCGATTGCTAATTCTGGACCACCAGATCTTATTATTTTTCCATTCATTAGAACATGAACAAAGTCAGGTTTAATGTAATCTAATAATCTTTGATAATGAGTTATGATTAAAAAAGAATTATCTTTTTTTCTTAATGTATTAACTCCATCCGCAACTATTTTAAGCGCATCTATGTCTAGGCCCGAGTCTGTCTCATCTAAAATGGATAATTTTGGGGCTAACATAGACATTTGTAGAATTTCATTTTTCTTTTTTTCTCCCCCTGAAAATCCAACATTTAATTGCCTATTTAGTTTTTCTTCATCAAATTTTAATTCTTTAGCTTTTTCTTTAACAAGTTTTAAAAATTCAATTGCATCTAATTCCTTTTCTCCTCTTGCTTTTCTGATTGCATTTAAAGATGTTTTTAAAAAGATATTAGTGTTAACACCTGGAATTTCTAATGGATATTGGAAAGCCAAAAATATTCCTTTGTGTGCTCTTTCTTCGATCTCAAGATCAAATAAGCTTTTATTTTCGAATAAGATTTCACCTGATACCTCGTACCCTTTTTTCCCTGACAGAATGTTAGATAATGTACTTTTTCCTGATCCGTTTGGACCCATAATTGCATGAACTTCCCCAGGATTTATATTTAATGAAAAACCTTTTAAAATCGATTTGTTCTCAATATTGGCATTTAAATTACTTATTTTAAGCATTAGCCAACACTCCCTTCTAAACTAATACCTACAAGTTTTTGGGCTTCAACAGCAAATTCCATAGGTAACTGTTGCAATACCTCTTTACAAAAACCATTAACGATTAGTCCCACTGCTTCCTCAGGATTTAATCCTCTTTGTTGGCAATAATGTAATTGTTCTTCACTAATTTTTGATGTTGTAGCTTCATGTGCAATATTTGAGTCGAAGTTTTTATTTTTTATATAAGGTACTGTATGTGCTCCACATTTATTCCCCATTAATAAAGAATCACATTGTGTGTAATTGCTAGAATTTTTTGCTTTCGAATTTATATCTACTAAACCTCTGTAAGTCATATCAGAAAATCCAGCACTTATACCTTTAGAAATAATTTTGCTTTTAGTATTTTTTCCTAAATGAATCATCTTAGTGCCTGTGTCTGCTTTTTGATGATTGTTTGTAATTGCTATAGAGTAAAATTCACCAATTGAATTATCACCTTTTAATATACAGCTTGGATATTTCCAAGTTATAGCCGAACCAGTTTCAACTTGTGTCCAAGAAATCTTAGAATTTTTTCCCTTACACAATCCTCTTTTAGTTACAAAATTATAAATCCCTCCCTTACCATTTTCATCACCTGGGTACCAATTTTGTACAGTTGAATATTTAATTTCAGCATCATCTAGAGCAATCAATTCAACATTTGCAGCATGTAATTGATTTTCATCTCTCATTGGAGCAGTACACCCTTCAAGGTAGCTTACATAACTTCCTTTGTCAGCAACAATTAGTGTTCTTTCAAATTGTCCTGTCTCTGATGCATTGATTCTAAAATAAGTCGATAGTTCCATTGGACATTTGACACCCTCAGGAATATAAACAAATGATCCATCAGTAAATACAGCTGAGTTTAATGTAGCAAAAAAATGGTCTGTTGTTGGAATTACAGTTCCAAGATATTTTTTTACTAAATCTGGGTGTTTTTGAATTGCCTCTGACATAGAACAAAAAATAATCCCATGTTTTGTCAATTCACCTTTAAACGTTGTAGCTACAGAAACTGAGTCAAATACTGCATCAACAGCTATGCCATTTAATCTTGCTTGTTCTTGTAACGGGATACCAAGTTTTTTGTAAGTCTCTAAAAGTTTTGGGTCCAATTCATCTAAACTTTTAGGTTTATTCTTCATGCTTTTTGGTGCTGAATAATAATATAAATCTTGATAATCTATTTTTGGATATTTAGGCTTTTGCCAATTTGGTTCTTTAAGGAGTTTAAGTCTCTCATATGCTTTCAGTCTAAAATCTAACATCCATTTAGGTTCTTTTTTAATATTCGAAATAAATTTAATTATATCTTCATTAAGCCCTTTTGGAGCTTTAATATTCTCAATATCAGTTGTAAAACCATATTTATAATCTTTTAAATTTTCTATATCTTTTTCTCTCGTATCCATTTCAAATTCTATTTTCTTTATTATCTTTAATTAAATCCTCTAGACTTTTTTGACTAAAAAAATTGTTTATATGACTCTCAAGCTCATCCCAAAGGTTGTGTGTTACACATTTTGTGGATTTTCCATTACATCCTTTTTTGGAGTCTTTTTTGCACTGGACAGTTTTAACTTTTTCATCAACAGCATCAAAAATATTTGTTAACTTAATTTCATGAGCCTTTTTATTAAGCACATATCCTCCTTGTGTACCTCTCACACTTTGAACTATTTCTTTTTTTCTCAATTTAGAAAAAATCTGTTCCAAGTAATCTAGTGAGATTCCTTGTCTTAACGAAATATCTCTTAATGAGACTGGATTAATATTATTAAACCTTGCTAAGTCCGCTAAAGCCATTACCGCATATCTACCTTTAGATGTCAGTTTCATAAAAGTCTTTAATTTACAGGCTTTATATATAAACCTGACTAAAATAGTCAAGTATTAGGACAAAAAAAAGATTAACAATTTGTCACGCACTTATGATAAATGTAATTTTTTTTTGAGAATGATAATCAATAACAATTATGGACAATAAAATTTTAGAAATTTTTATACCAGGACCAGCTGGAAGATTAGAAGCAAAATATTACAAAAGTAAAAAACCTACTTCACCTATAGCTCTTGTTTTGCAACCACACCCTCAATACGGAGGTACAATGAACAATAAAGTAGTTGTTGAAACTTTTCATACATTTATGGAAAATGATTTTTCAGTTTGCAGGGTAAATTTCCGTGGAGTGGGAAAAAGTGATGGAGAATTTGATAATGGTCAAGGAGAATTAGCAGATGCAGCAGCTGCTCTAGACTGGTTAGAAAGAGAAAACTTTGACAATTCTCAATGTTGGGTTTCTGGATTTTCTTTTGGATCTTTGATCGCGATGCAATTGTTAATGAGAAGACCTGAAATAAATAGATTTATTGCTATTTCACCTCAACCAAACGTTTATGATTTTTCTTTTTTATCACCATGCCCGACTTCTGGTTTAGTTGTTTATGGTAAAAAAGATGAGTTAGTACCAAATGAATATATAACTGAACTAGATAAAAGACTAAGTGCACAAAAAGGAATAAAAGTAGATTTTCAAACTGTTCCTGAAGCAAATCATTTTTTTTCAAAAAATGAAAATTTATTAGTTAAAAATTTAGATAAGTATATTAAGAAAGAAACTGCATTATATTAAAAGTTTTCAACTATAACTCCACCAGTAATTGGTTTTTTACATCTTGTCGTATTTGGAAATGAAATAGGCATTCCCTCTGAAGATCTTATCGCTAAAAAAGCAAAAGCTTGGGACTCAACAAAATCTCCATCTATTTCATATTTGTCAATTGGATCAATGCTTATTTGTTTAAAATTATTTCTAATACTTTCTAAGAGATATCTGTTTTTCCTTCCCCCACCACAAACTAGCCATTTTGATTTAAATGACTGTTCTATATTATGAGAATAATTCATTCCATCTGCAATAAGTTTTGCAGTAAAATCAGTGATAGTTGCAGCACCATTTTCTAATGAAAGTCCTTTTACAAAAAAAATATCAAAATCTTTTACATCTAGAGACTTTTCATAATTTAAATTTACACTAAAATTTTCTAAAGCTTGATTTAATATCAATTTATCTGTTTTACCAGATTTTGCTAAATAACCGTCTTTATCATATTTTTTTTTAGAATTTTTTCTTATCCATTCATCTATTAAACAATTACCAGGCCCAATATCATAAGCACGAATTTTATCTTTTCCTTCTAGATCTTTCCAATCTGCTGTGAAAGTAATATTTGCAATTCCACCAATATTCAAAATATTTATAGGAAAACTAAGATTAAATTTTTTATTTAATTTATTTGCGATTGCGTTATGAAAAATAGGAGTTAAAGGAGCGCCTTGACCTCCGTTTTCTAAATCATTTTGCCTAAAATTGTAAACAACCTTTTTTTTTGTTAGTTGTGACAGTAGTTTTCCATCACCTAATTGTTTAGTAATTTTCTTCCCTGGATCATGAAGTATTGTTTGCCCATGAAACCCAATTAAATCAACAGAAGATTTTGACATTTCAAGTGTTTCTTTTGCAGCTTCGTAATTGAATAAAGTGATCTCTCTTTCAAGTTTTTTTAATTCATCCAAATGTCCATTAAATTTTTCTAAATTTGATATTTTATCCCTTATTTCAAGTATTTTTTGAATTAATTGTTTGTCATATTCAAAATATCTATCCAAAACTGATGAATATTCTTTCTCACCATCTGATATAATTATTGATGCATCTACCCCATCTAAAGAGGTACCGCTCATAAGCCCTAGAGCTGTATATAACTTTCCCATTCTTATTTTTTTTTAATTTATTTTGTATATTGTATAACTATAAGCTTATGAATAAATTTTTAAAAGAATTTAAAGATAGAGGTTACTTCTATCAATGCACAAGTGAAGACGAATTATCCAGCCTTCTAAATAAAAAAAAAATTAAAGGTTATATTGGCTTCGATTGCACTGCAGAAAGTCTACATGTTGGAAGCTTACTCCAAATCATGTGTTTAAGACTACTACAAAAACATGGACATAGACCAATTGTATTAATAGGTGGAGGCACTACCAGAATTGGAGATCCGTCAGGTAAAGATAAGACAAGAAAGATCTTAACAGAAAAAGAAATAGATAGAAATATTAAAAGTATTGAAAAAATTTTAAGAAATTTTTTAGACAACAAAGACCCTAAAACAAAACCTATTTTTGTTAATAATTATTCATGGCTAAAAAGTTTAAATTATATTTCTTTTTTGAGAGAAATAGGAAAACATTTCACAATTAACAAAATGCTTACATTTGAAAGTGTTAAAACTAGATTAGATAGGGAACAATCTTTAAGTTATATGGAATTTAATTATATGATTTTGCAAGCTTACGACTTTTTAGAATTAAATAAAAAAGAAAATTGTTATCTACAAATTGGAGGATCTGATCAGTGGGGTAATATAATTAACGGTACAGAGCTCATAAAAAGACATTTGGGTAATCAAGTCTATGGTTTAACTACTCCACTTATAACTTTAGCGTCAGGAGCAAAAATGGGGAAAACTGAAAAAGGAGCAGTTTGGTTAGATAAAAAGTTATTGTCATCTTACGATTATTGGCAGTTTTGGAGGAATGTTGATGACAGAGATGTGTATAAATTTCTTAAGATGTTTACAGATTTAAATATTGAGGAAATAGATAAAATGAAAGATGAAGATATAAATCAGCTTAAAATTAAATTAGCTAACGAAACAACTTCAATGCTTCACGGCAAAAAGGCTGCTCAAAATTCTGCGCAAGCAGCAAAAGAGGCTTTTTCTGGAACTTCACTTGGATCTAATTTACCTTCAATCAAGATTAAAACTAAAATTTTTAATGATAAAATCAGTATTATTGATCTTGTAATTCTATCTAAATTAGAGAAATCCAAAAGTGAAATAAAAAGATTGATTAATGGAAAGGGAATTAGATTAAATGATGAAATTGTGTTGGATGAAAAATTAATTATTACTAATGAATTATTCCAAAATAATTATTTAAAACTTTCTATTGGAAAAAAAAGGCATATCAAAATTGAATTAAATTAATTTTTTTTTATTTTTTCTAAAGTTCTGGTTATAAATCTTGGAGTTAAAGTTTTTATAGGGTTTACTGTAGTCTCTAAATTTTTTGGTGGGCCCTTAATTTTAAAACTCACACCAAAAACCCCTTCTCCTGTTTTTGAGCCTACTAAAATCTTTCCTAACACTGGTATAGTCCCTATTGCCTTGTTAATAGTAGTTGCTGGAACTAAAGAACCTCTTAAACTTATAATTTTGTTTTTTTCTATATAACCATTCATCAAAATCGATATGGCAGGTCCAATTGCATACATTTCATCTATAGTCATCAAGTTTTTTTTATTATTAAAACTCATTTCAAATTCATCAAATGTTATTCCTTCTCCAGATAAAATATCAGCTATTCCTTGTAGAGAAGCTAGAGTTAGTAGTTTTGTTAGGATTGGTAATTCTGTTAATTTAAAATCATATAATTTTAAATTTGAGTTTGAATTTCCATTTTTTTGGGAAGAGTAAAAATCAAGAGACCCACCTTTATAACCTTTTATAAATTTATATCTTTTCACTAGTGGTTCTGCTTTATCAAGATATAAAGTTGTTACTTTTTCTTGTTGATTTGAATTTACAGTAAACTTTAAAATTTTATCTTTAGAAAAATTAGCATTAAGTTCTGCAGTTAAAATCTTGTTTTTTTTTAAACTAAAACTACCTTTCAGATTATTAACAACAAAATCTTTATCTAAGTAAACTTCATTTACTTTTACTCGAAAATCATATTTTTTACTTAGTAATTTTACTTTATCTTTCTCATTACTTTCAATTATATTGTCAATTAGTCCATTAATATTAAAAGTTGACCCAGTTAAATAATAAATACCTTTTTTGTTAGTTAAGGTTAATTTATTCCCGATCTGATTTTTATCAGAGTATTTAAGATTTATTTTTTTGAAACTCTTTAATTCTAAATTTCTATCAGTCTCTAATTGTTTAATAATAAACTCATTATTATTTTCTTTAATAGAGAAATCTTCAATAAGTAATTTTTTATTAACGATATATGAACCCTTAAGATTAATATTTGCTTTTTTATCTGAATTTTTTTCATATTCTAAGATCTTAATTAGAAAGGGATTTTTGTTAATTGAGAGATTTGTTTCAAAATAAAAATTTTGATTTTTTCTTTTAATATTATAGTCAATCTTTTCTAATTTATCTTGTAATAAAATATCTCCTTTTCCTTTTATTAATAAATTGTTTTTTTTTAAGCTAAGATTAATTTGATGGTTATTAAAAATAATTTCTTCTTTCAAATTTGGGAAAAAATTATCTAATTGATATTCATTTTTAAATTTAAATTCTTTTAAATCTAATACTGATGATACCTGATAATTTTTTACTTTAAATTTTTTATCAATCTCAAAAGAAAAACTATTTTTTGAATTCATATTAACCTCAAAAATCTTTAATTTTGAGAAATAACTTACTAGAAGATCTCTCAAAACCTGATTTTTTGAACTAATATTTTTGGTTTCTATTGTGCCACTAATCAAAAAAGATTTTTGATTATCTTTAATTAATATTTCCTCTGCGATTAAAGGTATGTCATTTAACAAAAACTTTGTATCTTTAAGACTTAATTCTTTATTGGTTAAATCAAAAATAAAGTCAATTTTTTTTAGATCATATTTTTTTAAAATTGCTACTTTTGCATTTTTGACTAATCCCTTAATCTTATAATTATTTTTTATATTTCCTTTTGCGTCAAATTCAAAACTCATATCTGAAATTAAATAACCATCTCTTATTATTTTTTCTAAAATGTATAATTCAGGGCTATTTTTAAAAATTCTAGAGAAAGAGATTAAGTTATTAATTTGTATAGATTTAGTAGATATATTTAGATTTTTTAATGAAAATTGATTATTAATTAATGATTTAATTGAAATTTGACTTTTAATATTTTCTAACTCAATAATCTTATTTTTTATTTTTAGCTTTGGACCTAATGTTTTTGCATTAATTTGGAAACTTAATGGATCTATTACTATCTTAATTTTTCGGAGCTCTATTTCCAACTCATTGTTGAGATTTTTAACAAGAGTGTTTATTTGCTGATTAAATCTTTTGGTTTCAATTCCAATCGTGCTTAAATAAATAATTGAAAAAAATAAAATTAAAATTATTGAAAAAATAAATCTTAAAAAATTTTTTTTCATTTAGTTTGGTACAATGATTTTTCTAAAAAATCATCAATATAGCCATCTAATACTTTATCGGGATTTGTATTTTCATAGTTTGTTCTATTATCTTTTACTAATCTGTATGGCTGTAATATATAAGATCTTATTTGATGACCCCATCCAATTTCAGATTTATTTTCTCCAAAATTTTGTACTTCAGCCTCTTTTTTTTTTAATTCAAAGTCATAAAGCCTTGCTTTTAACATATTCATGCAAGTTTCCTTATTTTTATGTTGAGATCTCTCGTTTTGACACTGAACAACAATTTTTGTAGGTAAATGTGTCACTCTAACAGCACTATCGGTTGTGTTAACGTGCTGACCTCCTGCGCCACTTGATCGATAAGTATCAATTCTTAAATCTTTATCTAAAATTTCTACTTTAATACTCTCATCAATTACAGGATATACCCAAACACTCGCAAAACTTGTGTGTCTTCTTGCGCCAGAGTCAAAAGGAGAGATCCTCACTAAACGGTGAATTCCAGACTCTTTTTTAAGCCAACCAAATACATAATCTCCTTCAACTTTAATTATGGATGATTTTATTCCAGCTTCATCACCTTTGTGTTCACTTATTAATTGAGATTTAAATTCCTTGTTGTCTGACCATCTCAAATACATTCTCCTTAACATATTTGCCCAATCTTGGCTTTCTGTTCCACCCGCACCAGCATGAATTTCAATATAGCAATCTAGGGTGTCTGTATCATTAGATAAAAAACATAAAATTTCATTTTTTTTTACAATTTTTTCTAAACTTTTTACATTTTCGAAAATTTCAGTTTGGATATCTTGGTTATTTTCTTTTATCGCTAATTGATAAAGATCATCTAAATCATTAAGTTTTTTTTTTGTATCAGAAATCGAATTTACTAAATTTTCAAATTTTTTTTTTTCCTTAATTATATTTGCAGATGTAACTTTATCTTGCCAAAAATTAGCATCTAGCATTTTTTGATTATGATTTTCTAGTTTCTTAAAAATATTATTTTTTTCAAAGATACTCCTGTATTCTTTGATTTATCTTTTCAATTTCTTTTTTGTAATCTAAAAATTTATTTTCCATTAATAAAATTTTAATATATTATTTGAGTCAAATCTATTATTAATTGAATATAGAACTTTTCCATCAATAACATTCTCACTTTTATAAGCCTCTATAATTGTATCTTTTGATGTAAATTTTGCTTTTTGGCCAGTTAAAGGATCAACAACCATCATTGTTATTCCCTCTGAAACTTTGAAGGGTCTTGCATCATTTTTTTTAACACCCTTTTTTACAAAATTTTCGAAAATTGGTAATGCAGTTTTAGAACCTGTTTCGTATTTACCTAAAGGAGAAGGGTTGTCCATTCCAACATACACCCCTATGACTAAGTTTGATGTGAACCCAATAAACCAAGCATCTGTATTTTGATTTGTTGTTCCAGTTTTACCAGCTAGGTTAAGATTTAATTTTTTTAATTTTTTTCCTGTACCTCTTTGCACAGCTCCTTCTAAAAGGGAAGTTATTTGATAAGCAGTTTGTTGAGAAAAAACTCTAGAGTAATCATCTTTAATTTTAGGATAGTCTTCACTTAAAAAAGATATTTGATCACAATTAGCACAAAATCTTTTTTCATTGTTCAAAATTGTATTGCCTTCACTATCTTGAATTCTATCAATCAATACCGGTTTAATTAATTTTCCTCCATTAACAAAAGCGCAATAAGCTGAGGTTAGCTTTAACAAAGTTGTTTCTGTAGAACCAAGAGATATTGACAACAACTTTTGTGGATTTTCATAAATTCCAAGTCTCCTAGAAAAATTTGCAACTTTATCGACACCAAGATTTTGGGCAATTCTAACTGTCATCAAATTTCTAGATTTCTCAAGTCCGACTCTTAAGGTTGAAGGGCCATAAAATTTTTTTCCATAATTTTCTGGTTTCCACATTTTTAAATCTGAACCTTGGTCAAAAACTATAGGTGCGTCTAAAACTAAAGATGTTGGGGTGAAATTATTTTCTAAAGCTAATGCATAAACAAAAGGCTTAAATGCTGATCCAGGTTGTCTTTGGGCTTGAGTTGCTCTATTAAACTCACTATTTCTAAAACTAAATCCTCCACTTAAAGCCAGAACCCTCCCTGTATACGGGTCCATCACTACGATACCACCATTAATTTTAGGAACTTGTTTTAAACTATAAATTTTACCACTATTTTTTTTTACGTAAACTACATCGCCAATTCTAAATAGTTCTGAAAATTCTTTTTTTGTCCAAGAAATACCCTTATATTCAATAACACCTTCTTTTTCATCTTTTGTTTCTATAATTGCTGAAAACTGATTTAACCTTTTTATTATAGCTATCTCCCATTTAATAGAATTCTCTAAAGAATATTTCTCGAAATCTTTGAACCAATCTTTTGTGTAATTTCTGTTACCCAATACACCTCTCCATCCTTTTCTCTGATCATATGCGATGAGTCCATCTCTTAAAGATTCCGTTGCAATTTTTTGAAGATCTAAGTTTATGGGAATATTTATATTGAAACCCTGATTATAAACTTTTTCATAAGTAAGCTTCTCAATAATATTTTTTCTCACGTCTTCAACGTAATATTGAGTATCCTCTAAAAATACTTTCTGCTTTTTCTTTAGTCTAATTTCTTTACTTTTGAGAGTCTTAAAAGTTTGATTATCAATAAAACCATTTTCGAATAAATTATTTAATACCAAATCTCTTCTAAATTTTGCTAGCTTCGGATTTCTGTAAGGATTATATTTACTTGGTGCTTTAGGTAAAGCCGCTAAAAGAGCTGACTCTAAGTAATTTAATTCTTTGATAGACTTATCGAAATATTCTAAGCTAGCTGCAGCTACACCATATGCCCCACTTCCAAGATAAATTTGATTTAAGTAAAGCTCCAATATTCTTTCCTTGGTAAGTGCTCTTTCGATTCTAAAAGCCAAAATAGCCTCTTTTATTTTTCTATTTAAACTCACTTCATTAGTTAAAAGAAAATTTTTTGCTACTTGTTGTGTGATAGTAGAGGCACCTTCTAGTCTTTTTGAGTAAATAATATTTTTAATATTATTTATTACTGCTCTTAAAACTCCTTTTGCATCCACACCAGGATGAGAAAAAAAATTTTTATCCTCAGCAGATAAAAAAGAATTTATTACATTTTTTGGTATTGAATTATAAGGAACAAATATTCTTTTTTCTTTGGAAAAATCAGCAACTAACTCACCATTTCCTGAATATACTTTACTAGAAACTGGAGGTTTGTAATTCTTCAAAAATTTATAATCCGGGATATTATTTGAAAATGTCCACAAAATGCTTAGTATTATTATTGATAATAATAGGAAAAAACTGCTAAAAATAATTAAAGTATTTTTTAAAAATCTATTCATTTTGTTTCCATTATATATCGGAATTTGGTAAAGATAAGGCATAAGAAAAACAGATTTAAAAAAATTAAAATGAGACAATTAAACAGCAAATTATGGAAAAAAATTTATACATTGATGCTTCGCATCCAAATGAAACACGAGTTGTACTTAAATCAGATAACAATATTGAAGATTACGAGTATGAAGGTTTAAAAAATAACCTTATAAAAAATAATATTTACCTTGGAAAAGTAAGTCGAATTGAACCTTCTCTTCAGGCAGCTTTTGTTGATTTTGGCAGAGATAGACATGGCTTTTTATCTTTTAACGATATTCAATCTGATTATTATCAAATTCCAAAAAGTGACTTAGAAATAATTAAGCAAGAAGAAGAAAGAGCAAGGGAGCAGCTTTCTAAAGAGGTCGAGGCCAAAGAAGATGAAAAATTAGCTGAAGGGAAAACTGATATTGACGATCCCACTGAAAAAGAAAGTTCAGATGAAAAAGAAAATGTTGATAGAGAACATGAAAAGAGAAATGAAAATAAATTAAAATTTAAAAGATATAAGATACAAGAAGTAATAAAACCCAATCAAGTTATCTTGGTACAAGTTACTAAGGATGAACGTGGTCAAAAAGGAGCAGCATTAAGTACTTTCATATCAATAGCTGGCAAATATATAGTTTTGATGCCAAACACCCCAAAAGGGGGTGGTATATCTAGGAAAATTTTTAATCCTGCTGAAAGAAAAAAAATAAGAATAATTTTAAATGAAATTGAAATTCCCAAAGAGATGGGATTAATAGTTAGAACAGCAGGAAGCAATAAGACTAAAAATGAAATTAATCATGATTTAACAACATTAATCAATACATGGAATCAAATTAAAGATAATGCAATTAATTCTATTGCTCCATCATTAATTCATCGTGAAAGTGAAATTATAAAAAGAACTTTAAGGGATATTTACGATGAAAATACAAAAAATATTTTTGTAGAGGGGAATGAGGGATATAAAAAAGCACAAAATTTCATGAAGATGATGATGCCATCTCATGTTAAAAAAATTAAAAAATATAGAGGGAAAATACCACTATTTATTGAAGAGGGAATTGAACAAAAGTTGAATCAAATATTTGAGTCTGAAATAAAATTAAGCTCTGGAGGTTACCTTGTTATAAATCCAACTGAAGCTTTAGTGTCTATTGATGTTAACTCTGGAAGTTCAATTAAACAGAAAAATGTTGAGAGCACAGCATTAGATACAAACCTGGAGGCAGCAGATGAAATTGCAAGACAGATTAAAATTAGAGATTTATCAGGATTAATAATAATAGACTTTATAGATATGCTAAGCTATGGAAATAGAAAGCTAGTAGAAAGACGCCTGAAAGAGAAATGTAGATCGGACAGAGCTAGAATCCAAATTGGAAGAATTAGTAATTTTGGATTACTTGAAATGTCAAGGCAGAGATTAAGGGAAAGTGCTGTAAAATGGAAAATAAATCTTACGGATGAATCTTTTGCACTTAAATTGCTTAAATTAGTTGAACTGAAATCAGTTATAAATAAGGGTAAATTTGTTGATATAAAGGTCTGTAAAAAAATTTCAGACTTTTTAAAAGAAAACTTTATAGAAGACTTAACGTACTTTGAAAAAAAAAATAAAATGAAAATTGATATTATCATTGATAATTCTCTAATAATCCCGGAGTACATAATTGAAATTAAGAATAAATCAAAAAAAACCATTGAGCGTATAGAACATTATGAAAAACTTAAAAATTTAGAAGAACAGAAAACAAGCAACATTATTAATATAAAAGATAAAAAAAAATTTAAAAAGAAGGTCTATAGAAAGAAAAAATATTTCAGAAAAGTTAAATAATTCCTTTTTTGGGAGAAGAGGGACTCCCCATTAAACTTTTTTCAATTCTTCCGGATAAAAATGATTGTCGTCCAGCTATAACAGCATTTTTAAATGCTAATGCCATAGTCAAAGGCTTTTTTGCTTTAGCAATCGCAGTGTTAACTAGAACTCCATCGCACCCAAGTTCCATTGCTATTGATGCATCAGAAGCTTGACCAAGTCCAGCATCAATTATTAAAGGTAGTTTAGTTTGACTTCTAATAATCTTAATATTTATTTTATTTTGAATACCTAGACCGGATCCTATAGGGGCAGCTAAAGGCATTATTGCACATGCTCCTGCATTTTCTAATCGTTTAGCCATCAAAGGATCATCGTTACAATAGACCATTACTTTAAAACCTTCCTTTGTTAAAATTTCAGTAGATTTTAAGGTCTCAATCATCTCAGGAAAGAGATTTTTTTTGTCCCCAAGAACTTCCAATTTAACAAGTTTCCACCCTCCGATTTCTCGAGCAAGTCTTAGTGTCCGAAGAGCTTCCTTTGAGTTAAAACACCCAGCTGTGTTAGGTAAATATGTAATTTTTTTAGGATCAATATAATCCATTAATAAGGGTTTTTTTTTATCAGAAATATTTACTCTTCTCACTGCAACTGTCACAATATCAGCTCCGGACATCTTTATGGCTTTTGCGCATTCGCTAAAACTTCGATATTTTCCTGTTCCAACTATCAGTCTGGATTGAAATTTTTTTTTTGCAATTATCAATTTGTCAACCATTTATTTATCCACCTCCAATAAAATGAACTATCTCAATCACATCATTGTTTTTTAGAAATATACGATTAAGTTTTTTTTTATCTAATATCTCATTATTTAATTCAATTGCTACTTTTTTCAAAGGTATTTTAAAGTCACGTATTACATTTTGAATATTAGTATTTTCAGCAACTTTTTTTACTTTTCCATTTAATTTAATTTTTATTTTTTTTTTCATCGTATATAAGGTGTAGATGAATAATAAAATTATTATTATCAACGGTCCAAATCTTAATCTATTAGGTGAAAGAGAACAATCACAATATGGATCAATTACTTTTGAGAAACTAAAAGAAATTTGCTTAGTCAAATCAAAAGAGTTAGAACTTTCTGTGGAATTTACTCAATCGAATGTTGAGGGTGAAATAGTAAATTTTATTCAGGAAGCTAGAAAAAAGTTTGATGGAATAATAATAAATGCTGCAGCATTTACACATACATCTGTAGCAATTAGAGATGCTTTAGCAATTTATAAAAAGCCTATTATAGAATTACATATATCTAATATATATAAAAGGGAGGAATTTAGACAAAAATCTCTAATTAGTGACATCGTTACAGGAGGAATTTTTGGACTTGGTTCATATGGTTATATTTTAGCCATAATTTCTATGCAAAAGTTATTGAGAAATGAAAATTGATAAAAAAATTATTAAAGAGTTAAGTGATTACTTAGACGAATTTAATCTTACTGAACTTGAGTATACAGAAAAAGACACAAAAATTAAAGTTTCAAAAAATAATGTATCAATTAATAGTCAACCTATAACCCAAGATAAAATTTTAGGAGCTAAATCTGAAAAAATAAATTCAAATAAAGGAACTGAGATCACTTCACCAATTATAGGAACTGCATATCATGCTCCAGAACCTGGTGCAAAAAAATTTGTAGAGGTAGGAAAAAAAATTAAAAAAGGTGATACTATAATGATTGTTGAAGCAATGAAAACAATGAACCATGTGCCATCAACAGCAGATGGTACGGTAAAAGAAATTTGTGTTTCAGATGGACAACCTGTTGAATTCGGTCAATCATTAATCATTTTAGAATAATGTTTAAAAAAATCTTAATTGCAAACCGTGGGGAAATTGCAGTCAGGGTAATCCGGGCTTGCAAAGAATGGGGGATTTCTACAGTTGCTGTGCATTCCGATGTCGATAGGGAAAGTATGCACGTGAAACTAGCTGATGAAAGTGTTTGCATAGGATCTCATCAACCATCAAATAGTTACTTAAATATTCCTGCTCTATTATCAGCAATTGATTTAACAAATGCCGAGGCAGTTCACCCGGGATATGGATTTTTATCTGAAAATGCAAATTTTGCAAAAATTCTAGAAGAAAATAAAATAAAGTTTATTGGAGCATCTTCAAAACACATAGAAATGATGGGAGATAAAATTCAAGCAAAAAAAATAGCAAAAGAAAATGGTTTGCCAGTTATAGAGGGTTCTGAAGGGGGAGTAAAAGATATTAAAGAAGCTAAAAATTTATGTAAAAAAATTGGATTTCCAGTTTTAATTAAAGCTGCAGGTGGTGGTGGTGGTAAGGGAATGAAAATTGTAAAAAAAGAAGAAGAATTTGAAACTCTTTTTTCAACGGCGAAATCAGAGGCAATGAAATATTTTGGAAATGATGAGGTTTATATTGAAAAATTCTTCCAAAACCCCAGACATATTGAAGTTCAAATTTTATCAGGAAAAAATAGGACAGTTCATTTGCACGAAAGAGATTGCTCTGTTCAAAGAAGGCATCAAAAGTTAATTGAAGAAACACCTAGCCCTGTTCTAAATGATGAAATTAGAAAAGATCTATTTGATAAAACTGTGAATATGGTCAGTAAAATTGGATATGAAGGCGCAGGTACTGTTGAGTTTATATATGAAGATGGAAAATTTTATTTTTTAGAAATGAATACAAGAGTACAAGTTGAACATCCAGTGACTGAGATGGTCACGGGTATCGACATAATAAAAGAGCAAATATGGATTGCATTTTCAGGAGAAACTGCTTTAAAACAGTCTGACATCAATCCAAGGGGTCATGCAATTGAGTGCAGAATAAATGCTGAAGATCCAAGCAAAAATTTTCAACCCTCTCCTGGAACAATCGGAATGTGTCATCAACCATCTGGATTTAGAACAAGAGTTGATGGCTCTATCTTCCAGGGATACAAAGTAACTCCGTATTACGACAGTCTAGTTTGTAAATTAATCTGTCATGGTAGAAATAGGCTGGAGGCTATTCAGAGAATGAACAGATCACTTGATGAATTTGTGATTGAGGGAATTCTCACTACTATTCCTCTTCATAAAAAATTATTAAATCATAAAAAATTTATAGACTCTGATTTCAATGTAAGTTGGTTAGATAATGAAAAAATTGTCTAATTACAAGATACAAGCCAAATGTCATAAACAGGATGATCGAATGGAACTATTGAAGGACTTGACGAAAATATCCAACCATTAAAAACAAAAACATCATTTTTGTTTTTGTTTAATGTATCTTTTACTTGTATATAGGCTGTAATCTCTGGATCATCATCAAATTCAGAATTACGACACTTCAAACTTTTAATTAATAAATCTTCATATTTAATTTCTTTACCATTTTTAAGATTTATAAGAGTATTTTTTGAACTTATTTTATCTAGTATCCTTAAAGATGTATAGTCTCCTTCTAAACTATTCACATAATTAATTTTTGAAAAAAACAATAAGAATAAGGCTAAGATAAATCTATTGAATTTATGATTGATCTTTCCAGCTTTTATATTTTTTTTCAATAGCATCTTTATTTTTATTTGGATAATAAGCTTTATCAGTTCCAGTTAAATTTGGCTGATGGGGTTTTTGCCATTCATATTTTTTCAATTCATGACTTTTTTCAATTTTATTTTTTGTGAAATGCATCCATGAATACCACTCAACTGGAATTTTTGATGCATCTATTTCACTATGATAAATTACCCATCTTTTTCCGTTTTTACTTTCATAATACTTATTCCCAAAGGAGTCCTTACCAACTAATTTTCCTAAAAAAATTGTTTTTAAACGAGTGCCTAATGTGTCACGATTCCACCAAGTGAAAATTTTTTTAAAAATTGTCAACATATAAAATTTATTTTTTTTCAATTTCAAATTGTAAAAATTAAATTAGACTATAATTTGAATTTGTATATAAATTAAATGATTCAATAATCAAATAAATTAAAAAATTGGGGTCAAATGGCAAAATATCTAGTTGAAACATATTACACATGCACTTTTAGAGTTAATCACTACCTGGATGAAATTAATGAGACAGAACTTAAAAATTTGGAGAAAAGAGACGACGGAAAATTTGAAGTTTTAGAAGTAAAACTTGATAATAGAAAAACAAAAAATTTAGATCCTAGAAATAATAAAGTTATTGAAAGTAGTAAATTAGAGGTTTTACCTGATAAAGAAAAAATAACCTCAAAAGACAATGGAAATACTCAAATAAACACTGTCTCAAACTCAGATAATAATAGTAAAAGATTTAGTATGCCTGATAGAAGAAAAGGATATATCCAAAAAGCAACAATAGGTGACCATAAAGTTTACTTGCATACAGGTGAATACGAAGACGGTAAAATTGGTGAAATTTTTATTGATACAAGTAAAGAGGGTGAGCTTGTTAAAGCTTTAATGAATAACTTCGCGATAGCAGTGTCCCTAGGTTTGCAGTATGGAGTTCCTTTAGACGAATTCATAAGTGCTTTTGTTGGCACTAAATTTGAACCTTCTGGAAAAGTCAGTGGAAATGATAGAATACTAAGTGCTTCCTCAATATTAGACTATATATTTAGAGAATTAGCTATCTCATATCAAAATAGAGAGGATTTAGCTCATACTCCTGCTATTGGTATTTCTGAAAACCTTACCACAGAAGGTCAAAATACAGATGATCAAAATCAACTTTTAAAAATAGTAAAAGATATAACTAGTAAAGGATTTGTTAGAAGCAACTATAAAAAAAATTTAGTTGATTTATCAGACGTAAAAATAAATCTAAAAGGTAAAAAATAATTTATTTCTTTAACTTTAAATTAATATTTAATTCTTTTAGTTGATCCTCATTTACTTCAGATGGTGCGTTCATCATTAAATCTTGTGCATTCTGATTCATTGGAAACATTGTAACCTCTCGAATATTCTTCTCATTAGCCAGGAGCATTACTATTCTATCGATTCCAGGTGCAATTCCTCCATGTGGCGGTGCCCCATAATTTAAAGCATTAATCATTCCACTAAATTTTTGGTCAACTTGTTTTTTATCATAACCAGCGACTGAAAAAAGCTTATACATTAATTCAGGGATATGATTTCTAATTGCACCAGAAGATAATTCAATACCATTACACACTATATCATATTGATATGCTAACAGATTTAAAGGCTTATCTAAATTTAAATTTTTCACATCGCCTTGCGGCATTGAAAAAGGATTATGACTAAATTTTATTTTTTTTGTAACTTCATCCTCTTCAAACATCGGATAATCAACTATCCAGCAGAAAGCAAAAATCTCTTCGTTTATCAAATCTAAATCTTTAGCAATTTTATCTCTAGCTAATGAAGTAATTTTTTCTAATTCCTTTTTTTTTGCGCAAGCTAAAAAAATACTATCACCTTCTTTGGCATTTGTTATTTTCATTAACTCCTCGAGAGACTCATTAGAAAAAAATTTTCCAATTGGTCCTTTCGCTGAAAATTTATTATCTTTTTCTATTGAGAAATAAGCTAATCCTGAGGCCCCTTGATCTTTTGCCCATTTATCGATATTATCAAAGAAACTTCTTGGTTTATCTTTCGTGTTTTTTGTTATTATACATCTGACTTTCGACCCAGATTTTACTAATTTTTTAAAAATTTCAAAAGAAACATCGTCTCTTAAAAAAATTTCTGTGATATCTTTGATAATAAGTGGGTTTCTTAAATCAGGTTTATCTGTTCCATATTTTAAAAGTGCGTCCTCATATGATATTTTGGGAAATTTATCAAACATCAATTTTTTTTTAGAAAATTTTTTAAAAGTATTTACTAATAATTCTTCAACAACTTTAAAAACATCCTCTTGTTCTACAAATGACATCTCTAAATCTAATTGATAAAATTCTCCTGGACTTCTGTCAGCTCTTGCATCTTCATCTCTAAAACATGGGGCAATTTGAAAATATCTATCAAAACCTGATACCATTATAAGCTGCTTAAATTGTTGTGGCGCCTGAGGTAGAGCATAAAATTTTCCTGGATTTAGCCTGCTTGGTACAAGGAAGTCTCTTGCTCCTTCAGGACTAGATGAAGTAAGTATTGGAGTCTGAAATTCCAAAAAACCTAACCTACTCATCTCGTTTCTAATAAAAGATATTACTTTTGATCGTAAAACTATATTTTCATGAATTTTTTTTCTTCTTAAATCTAAAAATCTATATTTTAGTCTAATCTCTTCAGCGTATTCTTGATCGCTAAAAACAGGCATTGGTAATTCTTTGCACTTACCTAAAACTTCATAACTTTCTATAGATACTTCTATTTCGCCGGTATCTATCTCTTTATTGATAGTATCTTTAGATCTATTTAAAACTTTGCCATTTATTTTAATGACTGTTTCTAAATGAATTTTTTCTAAATCTAAAAAATTTGAATTTTCTTTATCTATAATACATTGGGTAACTCCATAATTATCTCTCAAATCTATAAATAAAAGATTTCC
>CACJFJ010000005.1 GCA_902592675.1 uncultured Pelagibacteraceae bacterium | reverse complement strand
GGAATATTTTTTTAGCTAATAAAAAGTGTTGTCTAGCTAATATTTCAGTAGGAGCCATTACTGCTACTTGAAAACCTGAATTTATAGTATTGTATCCAGATAATAAAGATACTATTGTTTTTCCACTTCCGACATCACCTTGAAGTAATCTGAACATTTTGTTTTCAGAGCATAGATCATTATTTATTTCATCTAGTGTTTTATTTTGATCTTTTGTTAGTGAAAAATCTAATTTAGATATTATTTCATTTTGTTTTTTAATATTAAATTTTTTTTTTGTTTTTTTTATTTTTCTTATTTTTTTTCTTATCTCCGAATTTACTAAAAATGTTGAGAAAATTTCATCATAAGCAAGTCTTTGATAAAAGTTTTCTTTAAATTTACCAATATTTTCAGGATCATGTAACTTTCTAATTGAGTCTTCCCAACTTATAAAATCAAATTTTTTTAATATTTCCTTTGAATGCCATTCATCAATTCGAGGTAAATTATCTATTATTTGCAAAATAATTTTATTATAAATTTTTTCGCTTATACCTTCGGTCAAAGAGTAACTATTATGTTTTTGTTTAATGATTGAAGAGTCCTCTGAGATATACTTAGGATTTGTAAGTTGATATTTATTTCTAAAATATTTGATTTTGCCGCTTATGGTTACTTCTTTTCCGATAGGCAATATTTTTTTAATGTAACCCTCATAGCTATTAAAAAAAACACAATCTATTTCACCAGTTTCATCTTTACATAAAACTCGGTTTGGTAGGTTTCTAATTCTTGGGAATGAATATTTATGTGGTATTATAGTTAATGTCTGTATTTCATTAATTTTTAAATCTTTTATTTTTGCTGATAAACTCCTATCAGTGTAAGATTTTGGTAATTTCCACAATAAGTCAAAAATACTATTTATTTTTTTTCTTTTTAGTAAATTTGAAGTTTTGGTACCAACTCCCTTGAGTGTACTTAAGTCTGATAACAAGTATTCATAATTTCTTTTATTATGCATAAACTAATATTATATTCCTAATATGACTACAGATATAGAACAAATAAAAAAAATGATTATTTACCGATCAAATTATCGCGGTACAAAAGAAATGGATAAACTCTTAGGTTCATTCACTAGTAAGTATTTAAATCAGTTAAATGATAAAGAATTAAATGAATTGATTAAACTTTTAGAAATAGATGACAATAATCTTTACAATTTTTATAATGGATTAAATACAGATATAGTTTTTGAGGATAATAAAATTAACAATTTGTTTAAAAATTTTAAATATTAAACTTTTTAATGGCGGAGAGACTGGGATTCGAACCCAGGAAAGAGTTGCCCCTTTGCCGGTTTTCAAGACCGGTGCTTTCAACCGCTCAGCCATCTCTCCGTGAGCAAGGTTTTATAATTATAATCATTTAATTCAACTATAAAATGGTTTATTAAACATTAATTTATTTATTTCATTGTCTTATGAGCCAGCATTTTAATAAAGGTTTGATATTAACTTCATTAGGATCTTTTTGGTGGGGTTTTATAGGTGTCATTTATTTTGAGTATGTTGCTTTTATAGGTCACGTCGAACTAGTTGTTCATAGATGTTTATGGACTGCTGTAATGTTAGTGATAACTACTATTTACTTAAGAAAATGGAATACATTTTTAAGTGTCGTTTCATCAAAAAAAAATCTACTATATCTTTTTCTATCAGGTTTATTGATATTCATTAATTGGGCTATATGGATTTATGCTGTAGCAACAGAAAGAATTATTGATGCAAGTTTTGGATATTTTATTATGCCCATTATAAGTGTATTATTAGGTTTCATTTTCTTTAAAGAAAGACTTAATAAAAAAAGAATTTTTTCGATAGTTTTAGTACTATTTTCTATTTTAATAATGATTTTTTTAAATATAAAAACACTTCCATGGGTTGGAATAATTGTAGCTTTAAGCTGGGCATTTTATAATCTTGTAAGAAAAAAAATTAATGTTGATACTGATATTGGACTTTTAATAGAAAGTTTATACATTTTCCCTTTTGCTTTAATCAGTTTTTATCTCATTTATTCCAAAGGCCTAAATGATTTCAGTTTAACGAGTCCTGGATTAAGTCTATTTCTTTTATTAGCAGGACCAATGACTGTGATTCCATTATTTTTGTATGTGAGAGGTGTTGAATTAATTGGACTTGGCGCAACTGGCATGATTTTTTATATAACACCTACATTGCAGTTTATTTTAGGCTATTTTTATTATAACGAGGAATTTTCACTTATCAAATTAGTGAGTTTTATTATTATCTGGATTGCTGTAATTATATATTTAAAAGATTTATATGAAAAAAATTAGTACAATTTTTATAATTATTTTTTTTTCTTGTTCAAATTTATTTGCTGATAATCAAATTGATTTTTTAAAATGGAAAAAGACATTTAAAGATTATGCTTTAGAGAATGATATCTCTGAAAAGACTCTTGATTTACTTATTTCTAATATGAAATTTTTACCGAAGGTAATTGAGTATGATAGATACCAACCAGAATTTTATGAGGATACAAAAACTTATGTCTCAAAAAGATCCTCTGAAAATAAAGTTAAAAAAGGTCTTAACTTTTATAAAAAAAATAAAGATTTAATAAATGTCGTTGAAAATAAATATGAGGTTGAGAAAGATTTATTAATTTCATTAATGGGTATCGAAACAAATTATGGAACTTACGTCGGTAAAATGGATATTTTGTCCTCTTTGGCAACTCTTAGTTTTGACAGAAGAAGATCTGAATTTTTTACCAATGAATTAATAATTTTATTAAAATTAATTGATAAAGATATAATAGATTATGAAACTCTTTATGGCTCCTGGGCAGGAGCTTTTGGATATTTTCAATTTATGCCTTCCACTATTAAAAATCACGCAATAGATTTTAATGAAGATGATTATATTGATTTAAAAAATCCTGAAGATGCTTTTGCATCAGCAGCTAATTATTTAAGAAATATGGGTTGGAAAAAAAATTCTCACTGTTTTTATAAAATTGATTTAAATACACAAATAAACAAGAAATATTTAAATGTTTCTGCTAAAAAATTGAAAAATAAGAAAAAATTTAAATTTTTTAAAAAATATATAAATAATTATAATGATTTAGATTTTATCAACGAAAATTTAAAAGTAGCAATCATTACTCCTGATAAAGATATAATACCTGATGCTGAAACATTAAATCCAGCGTACATAGTTTTCGAGAATTACGAGATAATTCTTAATTGGAATAGATCACTTAGATTTGCTCTTGCAGTATGTACGCTTAAAGAAAAAATAAAAGATGATATTTAAAAAACTTATAAGTATATTTTTATGTTTGTTTATATTTGGCTGTACTCAAAATTTAAATACGGTAAGTAACAAGAAACAACTTCAATTTAAGACTAGATATCAAAATTCAGGTTTTGCATTAATTTATAATGATGAATTATCTATGATGAAAAGTTTAGAGTCTAGATCTTTAGAAATATATCATAAATCTTTAAAAAAAAGATCAATTGTTAAAATTACGAATCCAGAAAATGGCAAATATTTATTAGCTCAAGTAAGATCTAATAGAGTAAAATTTTCAAGTTTTTATAACTCTGTATTAAGTCAAAGAATAGCCGAAGAATTAGAGTTGGATATTTTTGAACCATATATAGAAATAATTTCTGTCCCTAAAAATTCAACATTTGTGGCAAAAAAAGCAAAGATGTTTGAGGAAGAAAGAGAAGTTGCTGAAAAAGCACCTGTAGATGGTATTCAAATTAATGATTTAAATACAAAGGAAAAAAGAAAAAAAAATATCAAAACAAAAAAATTCTCATATTCAATTAAAGTTGCTGATTTTTATTATAAAGATACAGCTAAAATCATGCTTGATAGAATTAAGAATGATACATCTTTAGATAATTTATCTATTGTAAAACTATCTTCTACAAAATATAGGGTAATAATAGGTCCTTTTAATGATATAAAAAGTTTAAAAGATTCATTTGAAAAAATGAATATATTAAATTTTGAGAATTTAGAAATTTTAAAAAATGTTTAGGCTAAAAATTTTATTTATTTGTTTAATAAACTTAATTGTTTGTAATTCTCTTTATGCAAATATTGAAATCAAAGCTAGGACTGCAATTTTACAAGACTTTCTATCAGGTGAAATTCTTTATGAAAAAGATCCAGATAGATCAATCTATCCGGCATCTATGACCAAGATAATGACAAGTATTATAGCTTTTGATTTGATAAAATCGGGTGATTTAAACTTAAACGAAAAATTTATAATTTCAGAAAAAGCATGGCGGTTATCTACTTCAGGTTATTCATCTATGTTTGTAATGGTAGGTGATGAAGTTTCAGTTGAAAATCTCCTTAAAGGAATAATTATTGCATCAGGAAATGATGCCTGCATAGCATTAGCTGAAGGTATAGCAGGTACTGAGGAGGAGTTTGCGATTATGATGACCTCGAAAGCAAAAGAGATTGGTATGTTAAATACAAATTTTGCGAATTCATCTGGAATTAATGATCCTGATAATTATTCAACAGTAAGAGATATAATGTTAATGTCTAATTATTTGATTAAAAATCACTCAAAATATTATGCTTGGTTCAAAGAAAAAGAATTTACTTGGGATAGGACCGGTGGTGATCCTATAACTCAGGGAAATAGAAATCCTTTGTTATATAAGAACATGGGTGTTGATGGTATAAAAACTGGTTATTTAGCAGTTGAAAGATATTCTTTAGCATCCTCTCTAGAAAGAAATGGTAGAAGATTGGTTGCTGTAGCTAGTGGATTTGAAACGAAAAATTCAAGATCAAGGCAAAGCTCAAAACTTTTAGTATACGGTTTGACAAACTTTGATTTAGTAGAAATTTCAAAAAAAGAAGAGCCATTTCATAGCGTAGATGTTTGGCTAGGAAAAAAAGATACCGTAAAAGTTTATACTGAAGAAGATATTTACAAAACTATCAAAAAAGGACAAAAGAAAAAATTAAAGGTAAAGGTTGTCTATGATGGACCCATTGAAGCACCCATCAAGAAAGATCAAATTCTAGCAAAATTAAAAATTATTTATGACGATGAACAGTTGGGTGAATATGATTTACTTGCTTTAAACAACGTTAAAAAGGTTAATATAATATCAAGATTACTAAAATCTCTAAATTATTTAATTTGGGGCGATGTATAAGAAACCAGTCATTGTATTTGAGGGTATTGAAGGTAGTGGAAAAAGTTTCCATCTTTCTCGTTTATCTAAATATTTAAAGAGAAAAAAAATTGATCACATAAAAATACGAGAACCTGGTGGAAGTAAAAATTCAGAGAAAATAAGAAACTTAATATTGAATAAAAACTCATCCTTTAATAAAAACACTGATTTATTTTTATATAGTGCTGCCAGAAGTGAAAATGTTGATTTATTAAAAAAAAATTTTAGAAAAAAAATAATCTTAATTGACAGATTTCTAGACTCAACAATTGCTTATCAACATTTTGGTCTTGGTGTAAATTTGAATTTAATTAGATTAATTAATAATCATTTGTTAAAAGATATTAAAATTGATTTTACTTTTCTTAATATAGTTAACAAAAAAAATATGGTAAAAAGATTAAGATCAAGACGTTTGCTAAATCGATATGATAATTTTAATTTCAATTTTTATAAAAAAGTCCAAAAAGGATATTTAAATTTATATAAAAAAAATAAGAAAAAGTATCAATTAGTAGACTCAAATTTAGATATAGAACATAATCATACTTTAATAGTACAAAAAATTGAAAAGTTAATATGATTAACGTAGAACCAATACAGCAAAAAAAACTTTATGGTTTGAATAAGTATCTAAATGAATTAACCGGTTTAATATCAAATAATAAAATGCCAAGTAAGATTCTAATAAGTGGTCAAAAAGGATTGGGTAAAGCCACTCTTGCTTATCATCTTATAAATTATGCTTTAACTGTAAATGAGAAAAATTCTTATAACTTGGAAAATTGTGAAATAGATCCGCAAAGCCATTCTTTTAAAACGATTTCTAATGGTTCTAATCCAAATCTAATCTTAATTGATATATCTTCAGAGAAAAAAAATATAGACATAAATCAAATAAGAGAATTAATATCAAAACTGAATAAATCATCTTTAAATAATAAACCAAGATTTGTATTAATTGATAACATTGAATTTTTGAATATTAATTCCATAAATGCACTTTTAAAAGTGCTTGAAGAACCTAATAAAAATACTTTTTTTATATTAATAAATAGTAGTAAGAAAGTTTTACCAACTTTAAAATCACGATGTATAGACTATAAGATTTCGTTAAATAACAAAGAATGTGTGAATATAACAAATGAATTAGTTGACCATAAACTTCATGAACTCGTAAATAAAGATATAACAAACTATTATTTAACACCTGGAAATTTTTTGAGATTAATTAAATTTTCGAATGACAATAATTATAATCTATCAAGTATAAGTTTGAGAGATTTTTTAAAAAAAATAATAAGAGAGAATCACTATAAAAAAGATAATTTTATTAAGTATTTTATTTTTGAATTTATACATTTATATTTTTTAAAAAATAAAAAAGATTTTTCATTTTATAAACAAAATGAGTATTTGTATTTTATAAAAAAAATTAATGACACCAATAAATATAATTTAGATCTAGAGTCTTTATTTATAGAATTCGAGCAAAAGGTTTTAAATGAGTAAAAATTTTTATATTACAACTCCAATTTACTACCCTTCTGCTAAACCTCATATGGGTCATGCTTATTCAAGTATAATAGCTGATTTTTTTGCAAGGTTTAAAAGGATAGATGGATTTGAGGTAAATTTTCTAACTGGTACAGATGAACATGGTCTTAAGATTCAAAGAGCTGCTGAAAATAAAGGGGTAGATCCACTTAAATTTTGTGATGATATCAGTCAAACTTTTAGAGACTTAACCAAAATTTTGAATTTAACCAATACAGATTTTATCAGAACAACTGAAAATAGACACAAACTTTCTGTACAAAATATTTGGAACGAATTAAAAAAAAACGATGATATTTATTTATCAAAATATTCTGGATGGTATTCTGTATCCGATGAAGCTTTTTATGGAGAAGATGAAATTGAGGAAATTGATGGTAAAAAACAAGCAATTTCATCAAAATCAAATGTTGAGTGGGTTGATGAGGAATCTTTTTTCTTTAGATTATCTAAATGGGAAAAAGCATTATTAGATCATTATGAAAAAAACCCAGATTTTATTTTACCCAAATCTAGAAGAAATGAGGTAATAAGTTTTGTTAAAAATGGCTTAAAAGATCTTTCTGTAAGTAGAAAAAGTTTTTCTTGGGGTATTAAGGTTCCAGATGATAATGAACATGTAATTTATGTTTGGCTTGATGCATTAACAAATTACTTAAGTGCTTTAAATTATCCAAATACTAATGACTCAAAATATAAAAAATTTTGGCCAGCATCAATTCATTTAATAGGAAAAGATATCTTAAGATTTCATGCTATTTATTGGCCAGCTTTTTTATTAGCTGCTAAAATTCCACTACCAAAAAAAATTTATGGTCATGGATGGATACTTTCAGGTGATGAAAAAATGTCTAAGTCTAAGGGCAACATATTAGATCCAATTGAAATGATAAATGAATTTGGAATTGATCCTTTAAGATATTATCTTATTAAAGAAGTCTCATTTGGAAATGATGGTAATATATCAAAAGATAAATTAATAGATTGTATAAATAGTGACTTGGCAAATAATTTTGGAAATCTGTGTCAGAGAGTAACTGCTTTCGCGATCAAGAATTGTGGCGGCATAATACCAAATAAAATTAAATTTATTAATGAGGATAAAAAATTATTAAATAAATTTGAAAATAACATCGAGGCAATAAGAGAAAAAATTGACAATCAAGACATAAATTTTTATATAGATTTTATAGTAGATTGCCTTTTTGATACAAATAAATACTTCAATGATCAAGAACCATGGAATAAAAAAGATGATCAAATTAGATTAAATACAATAGTTTTCACGACTTTAGAAATAGTAAGGAAAATCAGTATTTTACTTTATCCTATAATTCCTAAATCATCCTTGAAAGCACTAAAAATTTTTAACTTATCTGAAAAAGATATTGATTATTCGTCTATTTCAAATAATGAATTTCTTCTTAAAGGAAGTGAAATAAATAAAATTGATATACTGTTTAAAAAAATAGAAAAGAATAATGATTGATTCTCATTGCCATTTAGACCATGAACCATTGTTTAGTGATTTAAGCAATATTATAAAAAGATCAAAAAATGCTGGTATTCAAAAATTATTAACAATTTCAACATCAATTGAAAGCTTTTCAAGGATTAAAAATATAATTGAAAAAGACGAAATAATATATGGTACGACAGGTATTCATCCACACGAAACAAATACGAATATTGTTACTGTAGAATATTTAGTTAAAAACATAAATGACAATAATAAAATTATAGGGATAGGCGAGAGTGGTTTAGATTTTTATTATAACAATAGTGATAAAAAAAAACAAATTGATAGTTTTAAAAAACATATAGAGGCAGCAATAACAACTAATGTGCCTATTATTGTACATTCAAGGAACGCAGAAGAAGAAACTTATGAAACTCTTTATAAGTATAAAGATGAAAAATTAAAAATTTTAATGCATTGTTTTACTGGTTCAAAAATTTTTTCAGAAAAACTTTTAGATTTGAATGTTTTATTTTCAGCTAGTGGAATTATTACATTTAAAAATTCTAATAAATTACAAGAAACATTTAAATCAATTCCTTTAAATAATCTTCTCATTGAGACAGATAGTCCATTTTTGGCTCCAGTTCCTAATCGTGGAAAAAAAAATGAGCCATCTTTTATTGATTTTACTGCTCAGAAATTAGCTGAATTAAAAAAAATTTCAAAACTTGATTTAATAAAAATCACCACAAATAATTTTAATAACTTTTTTTTTAATTAGAATTAAATGAAATTTATAATTTTAGGATGTGGTGCTTCAATGGGTGTTCCTAGAACGGATGGTTTTTTTGGAAATTGCAACCCTAACGATAAAAGAAATTATAGAACTAGATGTTCAGCATTAATTCAAACTAAAAAAGAAAATGTATTAATAGATACTTCGCCAGATCTACGTAGTCAATTATTAAAGCACAAAATTGACAAGATTAGTAAAGTTTTTTATTCTCATATGCATGGTGATCAAACACATGGTATAAATGATTTAAGGGCCTTTTTTATTAAAGAGAAAAAACAGATTAACGTTTTTGCTGATCAACAAACTTCAAAATTTTTAAAAAAAAGTTTTTCATATTGTTTTAAAGGTTTTTCTAAAGAATACCCAGCTACTCTTAAGTTAAATCCATTAAAAAAAAAATTTACAATATCTGATACAAAAATAAATTTAGAAATAAAACCTATTAAAGTAAAACATGGTAATGTAAATTCAATTTGTTATATAATTGATAAGAAAATAGCTTATATCAGCGATGTAAGTGATATTTATATAAAAGATTATAAGTATTTTTATAATTTAAAATATTTTATAGTTGATTGTTTATGGTATGATTATCATCCTTCCCATTTTAATTTAGAAAAATCATTATATTTTATCGAAAAGTTCAAACCTAAAAAGGCAATTTTAACAAACTTGTCACATATATTAGATTATAAAGAACTTAGAAAAAAACTCCCAAAAAATATCGTTCCTGCTTACGATGGATTAACTATAGAATTATAAAATATTTTCTATAGTTTTAATTAACTTTTTTGACATTGGTTTAGTTATAGATGCAAATGTATCTTCTATCTTGCCTTCTTTATTAATTAAAATTTTGTGAAAATTCCACTTTGGAACAGCTGACGTGCCATGATTTTCTTTTGCCCATTTAAATATTTCATGAGCATTTTTACCTTTTACCTCCGTTATAGTTGTCAGTGGAAAATCAATATTAAAATTTACTTCACAAAATTTTTTTACATCCGCATTATCACTTTTTTCTTGATTAAATGAGTTAGATGGAACACCAAGAACAATTAAACCTTTTTCTCTATATAAATCCCACAACTCTTGTAATTCTTCATATTGTTTTGTGAAACCACAATAACTAGCTGTATTCACAACTAAGATAATTTTATTTTTGTAATCTTTAAAATTTATCGTCTCTCCAGTTATACTTTCTATACTAAAATCATAAAATATTTTTTCATAGTTTGCGGATGCTGAAATTTTAAAAAATAACATAATTAAAGATAATAGTAATATAACTTTTCTCATTTGCTAGGTTTGTTTGGGGTCAGCAATATCAGAAAATAACCAAATAAAGTTGATAATAATGACCCAGTTAGTACACCTATTTTTACACCATCCATATATTGCATGTTTTCAGCAAAAGCTAAATTTCCAACAAATAAACTCATTGTGAAACCAATTCCTGTAAGAACTCCTACACCGTAAAAATTATACCAACTTGTATCGTTAGGCATTTGAGCGACTTTCAACTTAATAGATACATAAGAAAATATAAAAACACCAAGTTGTTTGCCTAGGAATAGTCCTAGTAAGATTCCTAATGGAACTTTATCTAATAATGAATCTAAAGATAAGCCTTCTAAAGATACACCGGCATTTGCAAATGCAAATAAAGGCATTATACCAAAAGCAACATATGGACTAATCGCATGTTCTATTTTTATTAATAAAGAAAAATCTTTTTCTTTTTTTCTATGAGGTATAGTTATAGCTAACAAAACACCAGCAATCGTAGCATGTATACCAGAGTTATGAGTAAAGTCCCAAAGGAAGAGTCCTACAACTAAATATGGTAGAAACTTTTTAATATTAAACTTGTTAATTAACAATAAGATAATAAAAGCTAGCAACATTAAAGTTAAATATTTAATGCTCAAATCTCCAGAGTAGAATAGGGCAATAATTACTATTGCTCCTAAATCATCGATAATGGCTAATGCAGTTAAAAATACTTTTAGAGATAAAGGCACTCTTTTACCTAACAAAGATAAAACTCCTAAAGAGAAAGCAATATCTGTTGCAGATGGAATAGCCCAACCATTCAAAGTTACACTATCACCTAAATTTATGAAAATATAAAATAATGCTGGAATCAGCATTCCTCCCACAGCACCTATAATTGGTAATAAGGCTTGTTTAATATTAGAAAGCTCCCCTTGTAAAAACTCTCTTTTAATTTCTAGGGTAACAAAAAAAAAGAAAATTGCCATTAAGGCATCATTGATCCAGTGTAAAACAGATAATTTTAACCCAAAATTATTGATCCCTATAAATAAATATTTATTTAAAGTAGTAAAATATAATTCCGCTAAATCAGAATTACTTATAAACAGTGCTATTATAGCAGCAAACAATAATACAAGTCCACTTGCAGCCTCGAGTTTAAAAAACCATCTAAAAGGTTTTGATATATAATTAATCATATTTAGAAAAGATCTTTAATAAATAATTGAACATCTTTCAATGTTTCATAAAAATTAAAAAGAAATAATTCTAATTTAGGAAAAAGGTTAAATAACGGATATTTAAATGTATCTAGAATCAAAATTAGACCAACAAAAGTAATAATTAAAACTATTATATAGGACAATAGGTTTCCAAATGTAAAATTGGACTTAGATTCATATTTTACTATTTCTGAACCTTGAGAAGATGATTTAACACTTTTTTTGATTAAAGGATCTAATTTGATCTTTTTAGCTTGAATATTTTGAGACAAATTGTCAGTTTTTTTAGAAATATTGATTTCGTTAAATTCCAATTGATTTTCCTCTTTTTTGTATAGCCACACATAATCACAGGAACCGCATTTCAAAGTTCGTCCAGTATCAGGAATTAAAGAAGGATCAATTTCAAATTTTTTATTGCATGATGGGCAACTAATAATCATAATTAAGTATATAACAGATTCATATAAAATTACCTTCATTTTAACAATCTTTATACTTTGAAATAATTAATAAGTGCTGTATTAGTACAACACTCGGAGTGTAGCGCAGCCTGGTAGCGCATCTGGTTTGGGACCAGAGGGTCGCAGGTTCAAATCCTGCCACTCCGACCATTTTATGAAAAAAGCAAAAATTTATATTCCAAATAAAAGTCCAATGCAATCTGGTTTGGGTAAAACTAATAAGTGGATAATGGTATTTGAAACAAACGACAAATTAAAAAATCCACTTATGGGATGGGAAAGTTCATCAGATACATATTCTGAATTGAAATTAGAATTTATTTCAAAAGAATTAGCAATTAATTACGCAAAAAAAAATAAAATTAGCTTCGAAATAATTGAACCAAAAAAAAGAAAAATTGTTAAAAAGTCATATGCTGATAATTTTTTAAAGTAAAACTATGTTTAAATTTTTTACAGATAAAAGATGGCATTTATGGAGTATTGGTGGAACAATCCTTATTCTTGTAGCCACCTGGTATCAAGTTCAATTAGATGTACGAATTAATGAATGGTTTGGTGAATTTTATGATACTTTACAAAAAGCTTTAGCTGAACCAGGAGCCGTTACAGAAAAAGAATTTATTGCATACCTTTTTACGTTTGCAAAAATTGCTGCTGTTTACATATTAGTTGTAATATTTAGTGATTATTTTACAAGTCACTGGACCTTCAGATGGAGAACGGCAATGGCTAACTTTTATCATGATAAGTGGAATTTTGCTTCATCAATTGAGGGTGCCTCACAGAGAGTGCAAGAAGATACACTTAAGTTTGCACGAATAATGGAAGGATTGGGCGCAGAGCTTTTAAGAAGTGTAATGACATTAATCGCATTTACTCCAATTTTATGGGGTTTATCTAAAAGTATAACTGTTCTTCCATGGATTGGAGAAGTTAACCACGCATTAGTATGGGTTGCGATAATTTCAGCTTTAGGAGGTACTTTTATTCTTGCTGCTGTCGGAATTAAACTCCCTGGTATTGAATATGATATACAAAAAGAAGAAGCTGCATATAGAAAAGAATTGGTTCTAGGAGAAGACTTTAAAGAGAATGCTCAACCAGTCAGAATTGACAATTTATATGGTGGAGTAAGAAAGATTCATTACAAAATGTATTTTCATTATTTATATTTTAATGCTGTTAAATGGAGTTATCTACAGGGAATGGTTATTGTTCCTTATTTAGCTTTAGCTCCAACAATAGTAACAGGAGCTATCACTCTAGGTTTTGTTCAACAAATTATAAGAGCTTTTGGTAGGGTAGAAACCTCATTACAATATTTAGTTAGAAGTTGGCCAATTATAGTAGAGTTAATTTCTGTTTGGAAAAGATTAAATGAATTTGAAAATAAACTTAAGATAAATACAGAAAAAATTTCTGAAGAAAAAATTTAGTGGCTTTAAATAAAGAATTAATCGATAAAATTATAAGAGTAACATCTCATGCTGCAATATCATGTCATAGATTTATAGGTAAAAACGATAAAAATAGTGCTGATAAAGCTGCAACAGATGCTATGAGAAATGAAATCAACAAACTTAAAGTAAATGGTGAAGTTGTAATAGGTGAAGGAGAATTAGATGAAGCTCCAATGTTATTTATTGGTGAAAAATTAGGCGCAGGTGGGAACTTAAATATTGATATAGCTGTCGATCCTCTAGAAGGGACAAATTTTGTTGCTAAAAATTTACCTGGAGCGTTATCAGTGATTTCAATAGCGGAAAAAGGAAACCTTTTTAATGCGCCTGAAACCTATATGGATAAATTAGCAGTTTCAAATAAGATTCCCAATGATGCAACAGATTTAGATTTTCCACTTAAAAAAAATATCCACAATTTAGCTGACTCACTAAATAAAGATATTAAAGATGTTACTGTCTGTTTATTAAATCGTCCTAGACACCTTAAGATTATTGAGCAATTAAAACAAATGAATGTAAAAATGAAATTAATCTCTGATGGTGATATTTCAGGAGCATTAATGGTTACAGATGAAAAATATAATGTAGATATTTTTTTAGGAATTGGAGGAGGTCCTGAAGGTGTATTAGCAGCATCAGCTATTGATACTTATGGTTGTAAGTTTCAAGGTCGATTCCTTTTCAATAATGATAAAGACATTTCTAGAGCTAAGCAAATGGGAATTAAAGATTTAGAGAAAAAATATAATTTAAATGAAATTATTAAAGGAGACTCAATATTTTGTGCTACCGGAATTACCAATGGGGATTTAGTAAATGGTATAAATTTCAAAGATAATAAGTATATTACTCAAACTTTAGTTACACACAAAAGCTCAAATATCTCTAAAATTGTCATTAGAGAAGACACTATAAAAACTTGATAAATATTATTTTTTACAATAAAAGATCCAGATTTGGTCCCTTCGTCTATCGGTTAGGACACGTGGTTTTCATCCTCGAAAGAGGGGTTCGATTCCCCTAGGGACCGCCATTATTATGTCATTTTATGTGTACATGCTCCATACTACTAATAATTATAAAAAAAGAACTTATGTTGGGTACACTAATAATTTGGATAAAAGATTAGAAAAACATAATAGTAACAAAGGAGCTAAATCTACTAAAGGTTATAAATGGAAAATTATTTACAAAAAAAAATTTACTTCGAAAAATGATGCTTTGTCTTATGAATATAAGTTAAAAAATAATAAAAAAAAAAGATTTTATATATTAAAAAAAAATGAGGAAAAAAAATCTTAGGATTGCAACAATACTTCCATATAAAGAAAACTATACTTTTTCAAAGGCTCAAGCTGCAGCTATATGGGTATGTGATTTTTTTAAATATTCTAAAAATAAAAAAGATAATTTTATTTTTGGGAACACAAATACTAGAGATTATTTAACAAAAAATTATATCAATGTCCCATTAGATAAAAAATCAAAATTGAAAAGTACAACGATTGAATATTGTAACAATTTTATATCATCAATCAAAAATAAAGATTTTGATATAGTTGAAATTCATAACAGGCCATTAGTTTTTACATATTTAAAAAAAAAGATTGATCAAAAATTTATTTTATACTTTCATAACGACCCAATATCTATGAAAGGTTCAAAAACTGTCACAGAAAGAATAAATTTACTCAATAATGTAGATAAGATAATATTTGTAAGTAAGTGGACTCAAAACAGATTCTTTAAAGATTTAGATCAAAAGTTACTACACAAAACTGAAGTTGTATATCCAAGTATTCATAAAGAAAAAAAAATTTATAAAAAAAACAATAATATTGTTTTTGTTGGAAAATTAAATGAGTCGAAAGGTTATGATATTTATAAAGATGCAATTCTTAAAATATTAGAAGAATTTCCAAAATGGAAAGCATTTTCAATAGGTGATGAAAGTAGAGAGAGACCAATTATAAATCATCCACGTCATCATGAATTAGGTTTTTTAAAACATAAAAAAGTTTTAAAATTTTTAGATAAATCTCAAATAGCTGTAGTACCATCAAGATGGGAAGAACCATTTGGCAGAACTGCACTTGAATCATCATCAAGAGCTTGTGCAACAATTATTTCTAATAGAGGTGGTTTACCTGAAACAACAGATCATAGAGTAATATTAAATAAATTAACTGCCGAAGATCTTTATATTGAAATAAAAAAATTAATAAAAAATGATAAATTGAGAAAAAAAATACAATTAAATGGTTTTAAAAATGTAAAACATACAATTAAGAATAATTCATTATTAATTGACAGTATTAGAGAAAAATTGATTCATAACTTTAGTCTTAATTTCATTAAAAATAAGCTAAGGATTATTAATTTATACAACTCCGGACAAAAACTAAATCATAGACTTTACAATATTTCAATTGGTAAAAAGTTTACAAATGGATTCATTAGAAATGGTCATGACGTTTTAGAAATAAGCGATAGAGATTTTATGAGACAAAATAGGTTATTTCCATTAAGAAATACGAACTCAAAATTTCAAGATTACTTAATCGAAACTTTTAAAAATTATAATCCTGATTTTTTTATTTTTGGTCATACGAATAATATTGATTTACAAACTCTAAATAAAATTAAGTCGCAAAATAAAAGTCTAATTATTTCTCAATGGAATGAAGATCCCGTTATGCCAAGTTTGGACTACTCAAAAAAGAACATACAAAATATATCTCTATATAGTGACATCGTTAATCATAATTTTATTACAACACACCCAAGTGTTTTAAATAAGCAAACAAAATTTATTAAAAATTTACATTTTTTCTTTGTTCCAGTTGATAAGAATATCGAGTGTTTTGATGTTTTTAATCTAAATCCGGCAATGGATTTATTTTACGCTATGAGTCACGGAGTCAACAGAGCAACCCTAAAAAAGGGCAAAATAGATGATAGAATTAATTTTTTAAATAAACTCACTGGAAAACTTCAAAATATAAATTACGATTTTTATGGGTTTAAAAACAAAGAACCTATTTGGGGTAATAATTTTTATCAAGCTTTAGTAAATTCTAAAATGGGTTTGAATCTAAGTAGAGGACTACCAACTAAATATTATTCCAGCAACAGAATTGCCTCACTTATTGGAAATGGTTTATTAACATTCATCGATAAAAAAACACAGATTGATGATTTTTTTAATCAAAATGAAATCATTCTATATGAAAATATTGATGATCTTTCCCATAAAATTAAATTTTATAAAGATAATCCTAAAATTAGAAAAAAGATTGCTGCAAATGGAAAGAAAAAATATTTTAAACTATTCAACGAACTTAAAATAACAAAATATATTATTGATACTTCATTAGGCAATTCTACAAAATTATATTAATGAAAATTGAAGAAAAACTTAAAGCAAAATATTTATATTCATCGAAACTAAATCTATTCAAAATTATATATTTTTTTTATCAATTTATGAAATTTAAATTTAAACCTAGAATAATTAATTCTAATTGGGGTTTAGATGTTATTGTTTGTGATATTTTTAAAAATAAAGATAATGGAATTTATGTTGATGTTGGTTGTCATCATCCATTTATAAATAATAATACTTATTTACTTCATAAAAAGGGTTGGAAAGGTTTAAATGTAGACTTAGATTTTAGCTCTATTAATATGTTTAATTATTTCAGACCAAATGATGACAATAAACAAGCTGCTGTCTCAAATAAAAAAGATATAGTTAAATTCTATTTTTTTCATAATAGAGCACCAAAAAATACTATCTCTAAAAAAAGCGGGAAAGGAGCAAAATTAATTAAAAATATTGAAACAACTAATTTAAATAATATTTTAAAAGATAGTAAATTAAATATTCAGCAAATTGATTTCTTATCTATAGATGTTGAGGGAAATGAAATAAATGTTCTTAAAGGTTTAGATTTTAAAAGGTACAAACCAAAAGTTGTAGCTTTGGAATTTTTAGATCCAAAAAAGAAGGAATTTTATTTTCAGAATATTAAAAATATAGAAAGGTCAGAAACATATAAATTTATGAAAAAACACAAATACAAGCTCGTTAATTGGATACACGACGATTTACTTTTTATCTCAACAAGTTTTTCAAACAAAAAATGATTTCAATAATAATACCTACATTCAATAATTTAGAATATCTTAGATTATGTATTAATAGTTTAAAAAAAAATTCTCATTTTAAAAATGAAATTTTAGTACATGTTAATGAAGGAAATGACGGTACGATTGAATTTATTAAACAAGAAAAAATTAAATTTACTCATTCACCTATTAATGATGGACTTTGTAAGGGCTGTAATAGAGTTAGTAAACTTAGTACCTATGATTATATCCTTTATGCTCATGATGATATGTATTTTTTACCTAATTGGGATTTTTTATTAATGGAGGAAGTAAAATCAATAAATACAAACAAATTTTACTTATCAAGTATAATGATCAATGGTGATCCTAAATTAAGTGGTCATTTAAATTTTCATGCTGGAGATACAGTAGAAAATTTTAATGAAAAATATCTTTTAGAAAACTATCAAAATCTTAATCATGATGACTTTCAAGGCTCAACCTGGGCGCCTCATTTGATACACAAAGATTTATGGAATAAAGTAGGCGGATTTAGTGAGGAATTTTCACCAGGAATGGGCTCAGATCCTGATTTGAATATGAAATTATGGAAATCAGGTGTTAGAATTTTTAAATGTTTAGGAAAATCAAAAGTATATCATTTTGGATCAATTACAATTCATAAAAATCAAAAATCTTTTTTTAAGAAGAATCACGGATCATTAGCAAATAAAATTTTTTTATTGAAATGGGGTATTTCGATTAAATTCTTTAAAAAACATTATTTAAAATCACACCTTTTTAATAATGAAAATCTTAATGAACCAAAAAAAGATTTAATATATTATATTGATCTAATTAAGGATAAATTTTCGTATTATTATTATAAAATCTTTTCTTCAATAAGATCAAAATGAATATCTTATTTTATTGTCCTTTCAGATTTAATATTAATTCAAAAAATCTTTTGTCTTTAGGTGGAATAGAAAGTTTGAATATTGAACTCTGCAAGAATCTTGCCAAAAAAAAATTTAATATATATTTAGCAACTTATTGCAGTAAAGAAATAAAAAAAAAAAATCTTAAAAATATTCCAATTAAGAATATAAATAATTATAAAGATAATATCAGATTTGATATTATTGTAAGTTCAAACTATCCAAATATTTTTAATTCGTTTAGAAATTCAAAAAAAATATTATGGATGCACAATACTTTAGCTATTGAAAAAGCCTTTAGAAAAAATAAATTATTATCAATTCTAAAAAATAATATAACCGCAGTTTTTGTAAGTAAATATCTTGAAAGCCAAACGTCAAATTTATATTTATTTAATAAAAAAATTATTATACCTAATTTCCTGTCAAATAAATTCATTGTAAACAAATCTAATTATAAAAGAAAAAACAACTTAATATGGTCTGTACAGAGAGAAAAGGGATTAAAAGAAACGATGGACATATGGGTGAATTATATTTATCCAAAAAATAAAAAAACCAAACTATTTATTTTCGGTATTGATAAAAGTAAATTTATAAAATTAAAAAATTATTACAAAAAATATAATATAATTTTTTTTGGAAGGGTAAAAAAAGATAAATTGAAAAAAATATACGAAACTTCTTTAGGAATGATATGTCTTGGATATGATGAAACTTTTTGTCTAAATGCAATAGAAGCTAATGCATGTGGTTTACCTGTTATAACTTTTGGTAAAACTGTATTGAAAAATATAATTAAAAATAATTATAATGGTTTTATCGTGAAAGATTATAAATCTTTATCTATTAAAATCTTAGAATTGATAGACAAAGACCAGTCTAATAAAAATAAATACATAAATAATTCAATTAAGAGTTCAAAAAAATATCATTTAAATAAGATAAAAAAAAAGTGGGTTAAGTTGTTTAGCACAAAATGAATATTTATAATGACATAACACTTATAATAGTTTGCTTTAATAGTTACAAATTGATCCAAAAAAATTTATCTGAAATAAGTAAATTTAAAACAATTATTGTAGATAATTCAAAATCTGATGAAATTCGTTTGTTAGTGGAGGGATTAAAAAACATAAAATATATAAAAACAAAAAAGAATTTAGGATATGGAAAGGGTAATAATTTAGGTGTATCAGAAAGTAAAACTCCATTTATTCTTATTTTAAATCCGGATATTTTGGTTGAGAGTGTCTCTATTGAAATCTTATATAAGGCTTATTTTAATTATGAGAATATAGGAATCTTAGCCCCTGCCTTATACGATAATAATAATAACAGAAGAACTAATGGCAGTCTTTCATATTTAAATAGAGAAAAGATAAGTAAAAAAAATATTTTGAATAACAAAAAGGCTGAGGGTCATACCTGTTACCAATTTGCAGTTGGTTGTGCTTTTTTAATCAAAAAAGATTTTTTTGATGAAATGGGTGGTTTTGATAAAGATTTATTTATGTATTTTGAAGATAATGATTTATGTGACAAAACTGTTGAGAAAAATAAGTCAATTATTGAAATACCTGAGTCAAGAATGATACATTTACAGGGTCTATCTGCAGATAACTCTTTTTTACAAAACTGTAAATTATCAATAATTCATAAAGTTTCTGAATATATCTATTATAAAAAAAAAACTAATTTTTTTAATTTATATAAAAAAATACTTGTCAATTTTTTTGATTATTTACAAAGATTTTTTATCAATATTATAAAATTTAAATTTAATAAATCTTTTAAAAATTTGTTACGTATTTTATCAATAATTTTATACATATCAAAACTTTACCTAATTTTATATTAAGACTAATGGAAAAACTAAATATTATTAAAATGTTTATTAATAGAATTTATTATTTTTTATTTGTTGAAAGATTCAATAAAAAGTTAAAATTAGTATTTCCACCAGATATATATAGATGGGATTTAATACAACATATTATCGATAAATATAATCTCAAAAATTATTTAGAAATTGGATGTGACAAAAACCAATCTTTTTCTAAAATCAAGATTGATAATAAAATAGGCGTTGATCCTATTGAAGGTGGCACTATTAGATCAACTAGTGATGAATTCTTCGATCTAAACAAAAAAAAATTTGATATTATCTTTATAGATGGACTTCATCATTATTCACAGGTACTAAAAGATATAAATAATTCTCTTAAAATATTAAACGAAAATGGTTTTATATTAGTTCATGATTGTTTGCCTAGATCTTTAGCTCAACAAGCTGTGCCAAGATATAGAGCATCATGGAATGGTGATGTTTGGAAAGCCATTGTTGAATTAAGAACTAAAAATAATCTTAATATATTTACATCTCAAATAGATTTTGGAGTTGCTATAATACAAATTTCTGAAAATAAAAGATTATTAAAATTAGATATTAATGATTTTAGTAAACTTAAGTTTAAAGACTATTATCATAATCATAAAGAATTTATGAATATTTTTGATTATAAAGAAACATTAAATAAGATTTAATTTTAAGCACTTTTTTTTATTATATCTTTATTTTATTTAATGCATTGTTTTTAAAAATATTTGCTTCTCTAATGTATCTTCTAACCATTTGTGTTGTTTTGTGACCAGTCATTGCCATAATACTACGTTCATCAGCACCAAATTCTGCAGCAACAGTTGCAAAACCAGATCTTAAACTATGGCCTGCAAAATTTTTATTCTCTATGCCTGCTAAATTCAAATATTCTTTCATTAATAAAACTACTGATTGGTCGGTTAACCTTTTATCTGTTAGAGATAAACCTTTAGAAAATCTTCTAAAAATAGGTCCAGATTTAATTTTAGAAATTTCTAGCCATTTTTTAAGATTGATAATTGGACAATAAGTTTTATTAGAGAAGTAGGGTAGACCTTTAATCATTCCTTCGCCGAATTGATCTGTTTTTGATCTTTTAATAGAGATTTTGAGACCTTCGGGTACAAATTCTAAATCTTCATGATCGATTGAAATTAATTCAGTTCGTCTAAATCCACCTCCAAAACCAACTAATATGATCGATTTGTCTCTAAACTTTTTAATATCCTCAATTTTTTGTTCATCTATTACATTAATTATAGATTTTAAATGATTGATTAATATAGGTTTTTTTCCTTTTTGAATGCTTCCTTTTACTCTTCTTATTCCCATTAAGTTTTCAACAATAATTGGATGCTTTGTATCTAAATAATGACCTTTAAGTTTATGTACCATGCTAATTGACACTAATCTTCTTCTTAAGGTGCTAATTTTTGAATTTTTAGAAAGATGGGTTAGGTATAAAGAAACAATTTTAGGCTCAGATGGTAATGAATTTAAACCATGCTTAGCACAAAAAGCTCCAAAATCTTTAAAGTCTGATTTATATGCTCTTAAAGTGTTATTTGCTTTAGAGCTTTTGAGGTTATTTAAAGTTGCCTCATGAAGCGATTTTAGGTCTGTTGTCAGTTCGTTCATATAATTACTATTGATAACAATTAATTATCATTAGTAATATATCAAGTGATTTTTAATGTCAATAGTTTAGATTAAAAAAATTATGGGTTCAATTGATGGCGAAATTCCTGCAGTATGGTTTTTAATCAGTTCAATTGGTTTTGTGTTTTTAACTATAATTCAATATCGAAACACCGGAAAAAGCTTCAATACAATTTTTTTATCTATAATGGCAATTATTTTTTTAGCAAGTTACCTGATTTTGTTGACTAAATAGGAAGTTATCACCGTAATTCACAGAAAAATAACAGATTTTAGAAAAACAACTATTTAGTGATACCCTATTTAATTTAACTTTGATAATATGAGAATGAATTAAGGGGCAACTCTTAACTGGCCAATTGGAGAAAAGCCGAGAGGTACAATTCCAGGGGGCAGAAAGCTCTACAAAGCATCGCTGAACATGTGGAGCGGGAGGCATGGCGGTAGCGCATCAACGACGTGCCAAAAACAACTGTTCTTTGCACCCTTCAAAGTGCAAGGAAACAGGGGTTTTTCTTCTTATATGACACTCAAAGGCACAAAATTTCAACTAAAAGTTTGGAAATACTTAAAAACTATACCTAAAGGTCAAGTTAAGACCTATAAACAAGTTGCAATAAGCATAAAAAACCCGAAATCAGCCCGTGCTGTGGCTAATGCTTGTGCTAAAAACCCATATGCCCCAAAAATACCTTGTCACAGAGTAATTAGGTCTGATGGGACCCTTGGAGGCTACTCTGGGAGAGGTGGAATTAAGCAAAAGCTCAAATTACTTAGATCTGAAAAAGTAGCCATTTAGCCTTATTTTGAAGCTTTTTTAAGTTAAAAAAGTTAGTAAAATTAACACTTTTTAACCTTTTTATGTATTTTTTTCCTAAATGATTTAATTCACGCTTCAGTTGTACCATATATGAGACTACACCTAAAATAGACCCCTCTATGGCCTTTTAAATGGTATATTCGATTAGCGCATCACTCTACTATTCAACTATATCAATGCTTTTGGCCTCCTCCATTTTAAGGGAAATTCTTAGCCCTAATTGTTTAAAAAACCCTTATTTACATAGATTATTTGCTGTTTTTTCATTATTTCCAAAATTTTAAACTTTTATGGAGCATATTAAGTCAATTTAAGTTATAATAACTAAAAATATTATATAATTTAATTATTAATAAAATATAATAAATACAGAAGTTTATAAATATTACTTAATGTAATACTTTAGATAATAGTAAATAAATATTACCTATTATTTAACTTTTTTAACTATGTTCTCTCTTCTTGAGATGTAGATGCCACTTAATACAATAATAAACAAACCTAAAAAAGTCCAATTATCTGGGAAATCACTAAAGAAATAATAACCAATAATAATGTTTGTAATGATCTCAAAGTAGCTAAATGGAGCTAATTTAGACGCATCAGCATATTTGAGAGACAATATTAAAAATAAATGCCCAATACAGGCAAATATACCTATCGCAGCCATCATAGACCACTGATTTAAGCTAGGCTTCACCCACACAAATGGCATTATAGTAGATATAATTATGGCCCCTACTACACCGGTTAACAATAAAGTTAATAAAGGATTGTCTGAAGTGCTAAGTTTTCGAGTAATAATTAAATAAAACCCATACATCACACCTGTTCCAAGAGCAGCTATACTTGCTAAATTAATTTCTACAAAACCTGGCCTTATAACTACTAAAGAACCTATGAAACCTATAATTACCGCTGACCATCTTCTAAATCCCACCCTCTCTCCTAAGAAAATTGGGGAAAAAGCCGTTACAATTAAAGGAGCAACAAAAGCTAAAGTTAATGCTTTTGCTAAAGAAATAACTGAAATTGCATAAAAAAAACAAATATTAGCTGTTAAAAGAATTAAGCCTCTAATGAATTGTAATTTTGGTTTATCTGTCCATACAAGATTTTTCCGAAAAAAGAAAAACATAACTGGAAAAGTAAATGCCACGGTAAAAAAATATCTTGCCCATGTAATTTGTAATACTGGAAGATCTGCGCTTAGATATTTTGCAAATCCATCCATTATAGGAAGCATTACCCATGCCAATAAATTAAAAGTTATAGCCTTCATTTAGTAAAGAAGGATATAGATTAATTGAAGTATTTTAAAGCTAAGAATACAACGATTGGAATGGTTATAAATGACATTAATGTTGATACAACTATAGTACTAGCAACACTATCAACAATTTTTTTAGGTGAATATATTGAAGCCACCAAGTAATTTAAAACAGCACTAGGCATTGAACATTGAATTAATAAAACACCAGCAGCAAAACCTTCTAAATCGAAATATAAAATTAATAAATATCCAATTATAGGTCCAACAATTACTCGTCCAATAGAGGAGAATATAGCTTTATTTAGAGAAAAAACTTTTAGTCTTGTTAATGCAATTCCTAAAGACATCAAAATAAGAAATATTGTTGCGTACATAAGTAAGAAAGTGGTATTTTCAACAAATCCAGGAAGCTCTAAATCGTAATAAAGTAAAATTACAGCAATTATTATTGCATAAAAAGGAGGGCTTTTTAATATTACATTTAAACTAAATTTTCTGTCAGCTAAAAAAACACCAAGAGTAAAATGGCATAAAATGATTAAAGCAGATATAGCTGCTGAAACACCAAGACCTTGAGAACCGTATGCAAATAAACATATTGGTAATCCCATATTTCCAGTATTTGGCATTGTTAACGGAGGTAATTCTCTTATGATATCTTTGGTTTTTAAAAGATACAATATAATTACTCCAGTAATCATAAATCCACTAATTGCCAATGCGTAATACCAAAAATAGTTAATGAAAATATTAAAAGATATATTAACTGGATTTAAAGCATAAATAATCATTGCAGGAGTACCTACATTTGCAGCAAAATTTGTGATAAAGGTTGTATCAATTTTAGGATTTTTTTTTCCTAAATAATAGCCAATTCCTACAACAAAAAATACAGGGAATAAAACCTCAAAAAGTTTTATATAAATAGCCATTAATTATATAACCTAATTAATGTAGGAAATTTAAAAATATCCTTATTTTTTGAAAATAAAGATAAACAATTTCTTGCGTTAATTTCTGATGTTTTATGAGTAATAATAACTATTGTTGCTTTTTTATTCTTTTTATCAGGTGTTTGTATAATTCTTTTTACTGATATTTTATATTTAGATAATCTGTTGGTAATTAAAGAAAGAACACCCTGTTTATCTTTAACTACAAATCTTAGATACAAAGAATTTGTATAATTGTTATTATTGAATGACTTAATATTCTTTCTTTTAGTAGATGAAATACCAAAAGGATATTTAGTATTACCTCGCAGAATAGATAATAAATCTGATAACAAAGAGGATGAGGTTGGACCAGGGCCAGCTCCCTCACCTTGTAATATGCTTTCACCTACTGGTTTACCTTCTGTAATGACAGCATTCATCACACCATTTACATTTCCAATATAAGTGTTTTTACCAACTAGGCATGGATGGACAGTTTCAAATAAATGCCCTTTAATTATTTCTGAAATTCCGAGTAATTTTACTCTCAGACCTAGTTGACTGGCTATTCTAATATCTTCTAGTTGAATATTTTCAATACCCTCCATTAAACATTTAGATTTTGAAATTTTTGTATTAAATGCAAGTGCTGATAAAATTTTTATCTTTGCAAAAGCATCAAAACCATTTAAATCTAATTTAGGATTACCAGGTTCAGCATAACCAAGTCTTTGTGCTTTTTTTAAAACTTTATCAAAGGTTTCATTTGTATTTTCCATTTCTGATAGAATATAATTAGTTGTTCCGTTTAAAATTCCATAGATTTTATTAATTTTATTCGTTGCCAACCCCTCTTTAATAGTTCTAAGAATTGGAATTCCACCAGCGACAGATGCCTCAAATTCAAGATTAACTTTATTTTTTTCTGCTAATTCGGATAGTTTGTCACCATGTTTTGCAATTAAAGCTTTGTTTGGAGTAATAACACTTATTTTTTTTTTTAATGCGAGTTCAACAATTTTCTTAGACATACCATCTGAAAGACCAATAGATTCAAATAGTATGTCTATTTTTTTTTCCTTAAAAATCTTTAAAGGATTAGAATAAAAAATTTTGTTATTTATTTTAAATTTTCTTTTCTTGTTTTTATTTTTCGCGGAAATAGCAACAATTTCTATTTTTTTACCCGTTTTTTTCTCAATTTCTTTTTTTTTTAGTCTCAATTCATTATAAAGATATCCACCAATCTGACCTAATCCTATTATTGCTAAATTAAATTTTTTTTTCATCTTATTTATCTATATCCGGATATGGACTATTTATAGCATATTTTTCTAATTCTTTTTTGAATTCAAGAAAACTCATCTTATCCGATATTTCAACATTACTCTTGTATGTGTTTTGAGAACAGGCAGTTATCAAAAAGAACATGATGAATGTAAATTTTTTCACTTTAAACCCTCATATTCTTTTAATCCAAATTTAATATTCATATTTTGAATTGCTTGACCTGCCCCACCTTTAATTAAGTTATCAATAGCTGATAATATCAAAATCTTATTTTTATATCGTGTTTTACAAACCGAAATATAGCAATAGTTAGTATTAATAACATCATTTGTGCTAATTAAAGAGTTATTTTTTAGAATCTTTACAAAATGTTTCTTTTTATAAAACTTCAAAAGAATGTTTTGAATTTTTTTAATAGAAAAACCAGGTTTAAGTTTTAAGTATATAGTACTTAAAATTCCTCTGAACATTGGTGATAAATGCGGAGTAAATATAAAATCAACTTTTTTTTTGGTAAAATTTTTTAATTCTTGCTCTATTTCAATATTGTGTCTATGAAAACCAACGCCATATGCACTTAAAGATTCATATAAATTGTTTTTCTTGTATTTTCTATGGACACCTCTACCAGCACCTGAATATCCTGATTTAGAATCTATAGTAATATTTGTTATGTCAACAGACCTTTTTTTGATAAGAGGTGCTAAAGGTAATAAAATTGATGTTGGATAACATCCAGGACATCCTATTATACTAAAATTTTTTAATCTAACTTTATTTATTTCAGGTAAAGAATAAACACTTTTTTTAATATTTTGTGGTGCTTTGTGTTTTTGTTTATACCATTTAAGATAATCATTAGCATTTTTGAGTCTAAAATCAGCAGCTAAATCAATTAAGGTATTTTTAGCTAACAAATTATTAGAGATATATTGAGCCTCACCATTGGGTAAAGCTGTAAATACAATATCTATATTATTCAAAAGTTTTTTACTAAATTTTACTATTTTTGGTAATTTCTTTGAGTTAAATGATTTATCAAAAGATGAAATTTTTTTACCAATAGAATTATTTCCACATAAATATTTAATATTCACATTTTTATGATTTATAAGTAATTTCAATAATTGAATACCTATGTATCCTGTAGAACCTGCAACTAAAACATTAAGCTTTCGCATTTTATATTATACCAATTTAAATTAAAAAAAAAATTATCTTTTAGAAAATTGAAAGCTTCTTCTAGCTTTTTTTCTTCCAGGTTTTTTTCTTTCAACGGCCCTGGAGTCTCTTGTGGTTAATTTTTCTGCTTTAAGAGTAGATTTAAGATTTTGATCAAACATAACAAGTGCTTTTGAAATGCCATGTACCATTGCACCAGCTTGGCCTGTAGGACCTCCACCTTTTACACTACATTTGACATCATATTCTGTTGATTGATTAATAATTTCAAAAGGTCTTACGATTTGCATTTGATGATTATCGTTTGAAAAATAATCGCTAAATAACTTACCATTAACATAAATTTTACCTGAACCTTTTTTTAACCAAACTTTAGCTATTGATGTTTTTCTTCTTCCAGTAGCATATTTACCATCTTTAAAATCTAATTTTAACTTGTTATTAATCTGACTATTTTCCATATTTTAATTTCTTATTAAATTTTTACTATTCAATTTACTAATTTCTATTATCTTTGGATTTTGGGCGGAATGAGGATGTTCATTACCCGAATAAATCTTTAATTTTGTCAGCTGTTTTTTGCCAAGAACACCTCCAGGTAACATTCTTTTTACCGCAAGTTTTAGCGCTTCGCCGGGTTTTTTCTCATGTAGTTTTTCAGGTGTAATTTCTTTAATTCCACCAGGATAGCCTGTATGTCTATAATATTTTTTATTTTGAAATTTTTTTCCTGTAAATTTTAACTTTTCGATGTTTTTAACTACAACAAAATCACCATCGTCCATATGCGGTGTGAATGTTGGCTTATTCTTTCCTCTTATAATTTTTGATATTATAGTAGCTAGTCTACCCACTACAGCATTTTTGGCATCTATTTCATACCAATTTGAGGTTAATTCATCTTTTTTAAGGAATTTAGTCATTGTGCGAGGATTAATACTATTAATAAGATCAAAGTCAAATTGATAATTATATTGTTTTAAGCCTTTTTTTTGTTATATTGATTAAGCCGATTTGTTCCTATTGCGGGCTTACAGCTAAAAAGGAAATCTTCATACAAACTCGGTAGGCATTTGAACTATATTGTGCGCCTTGCATAAAGTTAAAGCACTAAAAAAGGAGTAAAATGAGTAAAAAAAGAAATAACCCTGAAACCATTGCTATACATGGCGGTGATTACAGAAGTGACCCGGCAACTAATGCTGTTGCTGTGCCAATTTATAGAACCACCTCATATCAATTCCAAAGCACTGAGCATGCAGCTAATTTGTTCGCGTTAAAGGAATTTGGAAATATCTATACTAGGATCATGAATCCTACCAATGATGTTTTGGAAAAAAGGATTGCGGCATTAGAAGGTGGATTATCTTGTGTAACAGTTTCATCTGGTCAAACCGCCTCAAGTTTTGCAGTTCTAAATGTTGCTCAATCAGGTGATAATATTGTTAGTTCCACAGATCTTTATGGTGGAACAGTTTCATTATTTACACATACTTTGAGTAAACTTGGAATAGAAATAAGATATGCAGACCCTAGTGATCCTAAAAATTTTGAAAAGGCAATAGACAATAAGACTAGAGCTTTTTATGGTGAAACATTACCTAATCCTTATTTGAGAGTGTTTCCTATAAAAGAAGTTTCTGATATTGGAAGAAAATATAATATTCCACTAATAATGGACAATACTGCTGCACCAGTTATATGTAAACCAATAGAACACGGAGCTGCTGTTGTTATACATTCGTTGACAAAATATATTGGTGGACACGGGACTGCTGTTGCAGGAAGCATAGTTGATAGTGGTAACTTTGACTGGACTGCAGATCCTAAAAGACAACCTTTATTTAATGAACCTGATGCAAGTTATGGAGGTGTAGTTTGGGGAAAAGCTGTACCAGAATTAACAGGAGCAAACGTACCATTTGCTGTCAGAGCAAGAGTTTGTTTGCTTAGAGATTTAGGTTCGGCTTTAGCACCAGATAATGCTTTTGCAATAATTCAAGGTCTAGAAACAGTAGCACTAAGAATGAAACAACATTGTGAAAATGCAGAAAAAGTAGTTAATTTTTTGAAAAAACATAAAGAAGTTACTAAAGTTATTTATTCAACAGAACACGAAAAGAAAATTTCTGACAGAGCAATAAAATATCTTAAAGGTGGAAATGGTCCTATGGTTGGTATTGAACTTAAGGGTGGCATTGAAGCTGGGAAAAAATTTATTGAATCATTAAAAATGTTTTATCATGTTGCAAATATCGGTGATGCAAGAAGTTTAGCAATACATCCTGCTAGTACTACTCATAGTCAATTAAATGAAAAAGAACTAGCCGCATCAGGTGTGACCCAAAGTTACGTTAGATTGTGCATAGGTATTGAACATATTGATGATATCATTGACGATTTGGACCAAGCTTTAAATAAATCCTCTAAAGGGGGTTTAAAAGCTGTTAGTTAATCTTTTGTATTCAAATAAAAAAAATGGATACTTGTACTGACTAAAAAAATTGAGCTTATTTGGTGCATAGATGCAATGTAAATTTGTGCACCATATAATACTGTGAAAATACCTAATATAATTTGAAGGATTATAAAAATTCCCAGGTAATTTATAGATTTGTATAAATCATACATCTTGTTTCTATAAATCTTATAGAAAATTAAAATATAAAAAAATCCTATCAAGTAAGCTAGATTACGGTGGATAAACTGTACTAATGATGGATCACTAAAAGCTGCAAATTTAAATAGATTTTTAAGATTGTTATCATTAGGAAAATATGAATTACCCATCAATGGCCACGAATTATAGATTTTTCCAGCATCCATTCCAGAAACAAAAGCGCCAATTGAAATTTGTAAAAAAACGAAGATTAAGAACAATAAAGGAATAAAAGTATTTAGTTTATTCGATGTGTTTCTTGATATATTAATCTTTAAATAATTCCAATATATTAAAGATAAAATTAAAAACGCAGTAAGTAAATGTATAGATAACCTAAAGTGACTCACATCAATTCTATCAACTAATCCACTACTTACCATATACCAACCAATAAAACCTTGAAAACATATTAGAAAAAAAATGAAATATAGATTTAATAATTTTGTAATTTTTATTTTAAAGGAAAAATAAATCAAAGGTATCAAATATCCAATTCCAATTAAACGTCCTAAAAAACGGTGAACCCATTCCCACCAAAAAATTACTTTGAATTCATCTATTGTCATATTAAAGTTTTGTAATTTAAACTCAGGAATTTCTTTATAGAGATTAAAATATGAGATCCATTCATTCTGATTTAATGGTGGTAGTATGCCAGAAAATAATTGCCATTTTGTTATAGATAATCCAGAGTCAGTCAATCTTGTTAATCCACCAACTATAATCATTATAGAAATTATCCAAAACATAGAAATTAACCAGATGGATAATTGATTATTAATTTTTGGATTTAATGTATACATACTGGGATAAATATAATAATTTCAATTTAATCCAATTATATAAATGTCGCCATTAAAAAGAAATAAACTAAAGAAAATTAGATTTGAATTAGATAAATTAGATAATTCTCTTATTCGTATTATCAAAAAAAGAACATCATTAGTCAAAAAAGTTTTAGCATTGAAAGAAAAAAAAAGTCAAATAGTTGACAAAAAAAGAATTAGGAAAATCTTGAATACTATAGAAAAAAAATCTTTAAAAAATGATATTGATCCGAAAATTACAAAAAGAATTTGGAAAAATATGATTGGAGCTTACATAGATTTTGAGAAAAGAAATTTTAATAAAAAATAACTATTTACTGTGAGGAGGAAGTTTTTTTTCAATAAAAGTCTCATGTTTCCTAGTAGCTGGATTATATTTTTTTGCTTTTAATTTTACCTTAGCTTTTTCACCACCAGCAGGTTTCTTTACATAATAAAAAAAAGAACTATCAGGTTTACTCTCAGGAACAAGACGAACTTTGATGTGTGTTTTTTTAGCCATTATCTTTTTTTAAATTTTTAATAATTTTAGATATCTTTGTAATTTTTAATTTTAAATTTTCATGTTTTATAGATTGATTTAAAGTTTCGTCAAGTTCAATCATTTGATTTTTATCGAGTATTTTTTTAACTCCATTTATCGTCATACCTTGTTTTTTTAAAAGAAAATAAACCTTTTTTAATAATTCAATATTTTTACTATCATAATATCTTCTTTTGCCATTAAATATTTTCGGTTTAATTTGTTTAAATTGAGTTTCCCAATATCTTATTGTATGAGTTGTTAACGGTACCTTTAAATTATTGTCTGAAGTAATGATTTTAACAACTTCACCAATTGTTTTATAAGCATTATATGTTTTATCCATCTTCTTTAAGATTTACGAATTTTTTAAAATCATTTGATGCTTTAAAAAGAATAACTTTTCTCTCAGAAATTACTTTTGTTTCTTTGGTTTTTGGATTTCTGCCCAATCTACTATTTTTTCTCCTAATTGAGAAAGTGCCAAATTTAGCTATTTTTAATTTCTTTTCTTTTCGAAGATTTTCAAAAATTGTCCAAAAAAAATCTTCTATTAAGTTTTTTGAAATTTCTTTAGAAAAACCAAGTTGCATGTAAACTTCATTAACTAAATCTTTTTTTGTTAAATTTATTCTCACCTATTAAATATTTCTTTTTATTTTATCTATCAAATTTCCTGTAATTATTCTATTACAAACATCTAATGAATTAGAAAAACCAATATAATCTGTACCGCCATGACTTTTAACAACTGGTGAGTCGAGACCTATGAATATTGCTCCATTATATAACCTTGGATCTAATCTCTTTTTAAATCTATTAATATTAATGAAATTCATTAATGATGATAATTTACCAACAATGTTACCACCTAAAACTTTTTTTAGTTCACCTGTTATAAAATTTGCTGTACCTTCGGCTGTTTTAAGAGCGACATTTCCTGTAAAACCGTCTGCAACTATTACATTTACATCACCATCCATTAACTTATCGCCTTCTATATAACCAGAAAACTTAAAATCTTGAGAGTTAATCTGGTTTAATTTTTGAAAAGTTTCTTTGATAATTTCGTTTCCTTTTAGTTCTTCTGAGCCAATGTTTAATAAAGCTATTTTAGGTTCATCCTTGGGGTGTAGTGATTTATAAAGTGATGCACCCATAATTGCAAAATCGATCAAATTTTTAGAGTTACATTCAATGTTTGCACCAAGATCTAACACAACGCTCATTCCTTTTTTATTAGGCCAAAGTGCAGATAATGCTGGCTTATCTATATTTTCTATCATTTTTAAATTTAACTTTGAAATTACTAAAAGAGCACCTGTGTTTCCTGCAGATATAACAATGTCAGACTCTTTTTTTTTAACACTTTCAATTGATAACCACATACTAGTGTCTTTTCCTCTTTTAGCTGCCTCTAAAGGACTATCTGTACTTTTTACCTCATTTTTTGTGTCAACTATTTCATAAAAATTTTGATCAATCTTTTTTTCAATTAAATTATTTATCAAATCTGCTTTACCAAAAATTTTAAAAAAATTTTTTTTATTTTGGGAATGATTGTGTATTATTCCGTCAATAACTTTCTTAGGAGAACCATCTCCCCCCATTGCATCAACTGCAATTTTAATTAGATCAGTCATTTTTTTATTAATAATTATTCTTTAGGGTCTAAAACTTGACGTCCTTTGTACATTCCTGTTTTCATATCCAGATGGTGAGATAACCTATATTCACCAGATTTTTTATCTTCAACAATATTTTTTGATGAGAATTTCATATTTTTAGATCTTCTCATACCTGTTCTTGAGGGTGTTTGTTTTCGTTTTGGAACAGCCATAACTAAGATTTACTTACACTTTTTATATAAGAATTTAAAGTTTTTTTTGTTAAATTATCATTATATTTATCAAAATATTCAACCAAAAAGTCAATATTATTAAAATCTTCCAGAAATGATGAGAGTTTTTTTACTTTTTCATCTCTATTTAATTTTCCCCAAAAATGTATTTCTGATAAAATTGAATGAAATAAATTAATATAAACTTTCATCTTTTTATTTATAGATTGATCGCCATATCCAATTTCACGAATACTCAACTCTAATTGTCTAAAATTAAAATCATATATTTTTTGTAATATTTGCGTATTTTCCTTATTTTTATATACTTTTAAAAAAAATGCGAAATGAACTAAAAATAGAATTAATCTATCTGAAAAACTATCCTGTTTTTTTAAACCATTATACAAAAATTTATTTGTAGTTAATTTTATTAAATTATTATAGATATTTATGAAATTAGGATTCATGAAAAATATATTATTTATTACCCTTACATTATTTCTTTTTAATTGTTCTTTAAACAAAGTTGTACATCATCATGGAATTCATAACCTTGATAAAAAACAATCTAAATTGAAAATAAATTATACAAATAAAAATGATATTTTCAATTTAATAGGTCCGCCATCTACTAAAAGCTCATTCGATAATGATGTTCTTATATATCTTGAGAGAAAAACATCAAGTTCAAAGCTTAGTAAGTTAGGTAAAAGAAAATTATTAGTAAATAATGTTTTAGTTTTGGAAATAGATACAAAGGGTATGCTAGTAAGTAAGGAATTCTTTAATAAAGAAGATATGAAAAAAATTCAGTTTGATGAAGAAATCACTCAAACTAATTATTCAAAAAAATCTTTCGTATATAACTTTCTTTACTCACTAAGACAAAAAATCGATGATCCGTTAGGAAAAAAAAGAATTAAAAATTCAAATCCTTTTTAAGTTAACCAGCAATTACTGCTAACAATAATAACGCTACAATATTAGTTATCTTGATCATTGGATTAACAGCCGGACCTGCTGTGTCTTTATATGGATCTCCAACTGTGTCACCTGTGACGGCAGCTTTATGAGCTTCAGAGCCTTTACCACCATAATTTCCATCTTCAATATATTTTTTTGCATTATCCCAGGCACCTCCTCCAGCTGTCATTGAAACAGCAACAAACAAACCTGTGATTATGACACCCAGCAACATAGCTCCAACTGAAGCTAAAGCAGCAACTTGACCACCTATAAAAAATATCACGAAGTAAAGAACAATTGGTGATAGAACTGGAAGTAAAGAAGGTATAATCATTTCTTTAATTGCAGCAACAGTCAACAAGTCTACTAATTTTGCATAATCTGGCTTCTGTTTTCTTTTCATAATTCCAGGAAATTTTTTAAATTGTCTTCTAACTTCTATTACAACTGCTCCTCCTGCTCTACCTACTGCCTGCATACCCATTGAGCCAAATAAATATGGAAGCATTCCCCCGATTAGCAATCCTACTACAACATAAGGGTTAGATAAATCAAAAGTCACAACAATGCCTTCTAATTTAGAACCAGCAACTTTTGAAAAATGTTTAATGTCTTCCGTATAGGCAGCAAAAAGAACTAAAGCACCAAGACCAGCTGAACCTATAGCATATCCTTTTGTAACTGCTTTAGTGGTATTTCCTACTGCATCTAAAGCATCAGTAGTTTTTCTCACATTATTAGGTAACTTTGACATTTCAGCGATTCCTCCAGCATTGTCAGTTACAGGACCATAAGCATCTAATGCTACTACCATTCCTGCCAATGCCAACATAGTGGTTACGGCAATTGCTATACCAAATAGTCCAGCAATATAATTAGTCAATAAAATACCCGCTACGATTATTAGAGCTGGTATTGCTGTTGCTTCTAATGAAATAGCTAAACCTTGAATTACATTAGTCCCATGCCCTGTAGTTGAAGAACTCGCAACACTTCTAACCGGCCTGTAATTCGTTCCAGTATAATATTCTGTCACCCATATTAATAAGCCAGTTATTACCAGCCCTATAACACCACAGTAGTATAAACTCATTCCTGAGAATGATTTATTGTTAAGATTATAAAAATTCTCTAAGCCTAACACATAATCAGTTACAGGATAAAGTATAGCTAAAGAAGCTAAAGCCGAAACAATAAATCCCTTATACAATGCACCCATAACATTTTTGCTTTTGCCTAGTTTAACAAAAAAAGTTCCTATGATTGATGTTAATATGCATGCACCTCCAATAGTCAAAGGATAAATCATCATTGACATATCACCAGGAAAAAAAATCGAGGAAAGAACCATAGTTGCAACTATAGTAACCGCATAAGTTTCAAATAAGTCTGCAGCCATTCCTGCACAATCACCAACGTTATCACCAACATTATCGGCAATCACAGCTGGGTTTCTTGGATCGTCCTCTGGTATTCCTGCTTCAACTTTTCCAACTAAATCAGCACCAACATCAGCACCCTTTGTAAAGATTCCACCACCTAATCTTGCAAAAATTGAGATTAATGATGCACCAAAACCTAAAGCAACTAATGCATTAACAATCTCTCTTTCATCAACGTTAAATTTTAATAACAAATAGTAGTAAACTGCGATAGCTAAAAGAGCTAGGCCTGCAACCAACATTCCAGTAACGGCTCCAGATTTGAAGGCCACTGAAAGGCCACTCGCCAAACCTTTTCGTGAGGCTTCTGCAGTTCTTACATTTGCCTCAACAGAAACTAACATACCAACATATCCTGCTATTCCAGATAACGTGGCCCCTATTAAATAACCCAAACCAACGAGAGGACTAAACGCAATACTAACAATAATTAAAACAACAACACCAACGATTGAAATTGTTTTATATTGTCTAGCTAAGTAGGCTTTAGCTCCAATTTGGATAGCAGATGCTATATCTTTCATTTTAGAGTTACCAGCACTTGAGTTCAAAATATTTTTTCCTGTAAAATATCCGTAAATAATTGATAAAAAACCAGCTGCTATAGTATATAAAAGAATTGTTTCGACTGTCGAGTTCATATAAACCTTAATTATGTTATTGGTTGTTACTTTTAAAAGCCGGACAATACAAAAAAGGTAATAAAACGCAATGATTAACTTTTAAAAATTGTGAAAATATCCTTTATCTTTAAGGGCAATTTTCTTCCCTTTTATGTTAATTATTTGAGATTTCTGACTGTTAATACAAATTTTTCCTATTTTAGAAATTTTTATTCCTAAATTCCTAGCTGTTTTGTTTATGATTCTAGTTTTTGAGGGAGATGCGGTAAATAAAATTTCATAATCATCCCCATTAGATATTGAAGATATTTTCTTAACCTTTTTAATATCAATCAGCTTTTCAAGATTTTTAGAAATTGGTATATCTTTTAGATATAATTTATACGAAAGTTTTTGTTTATTAATTAATTTTTCTAGATCAGAAACTAACCCATCAGATATATCAATTGAGGTATTAGCAAATGACAATAAGCCTTTAGTTAAGTAAGGGTGTAAATTTGGTTGATAATATTTATTTTTAAAATATCTTTTTAATTTTTTATTAAGTTTTATTTTTTTTTGTAAAACTTTCAAACCGATATAGCTATCTCCCAAACAACCAGTCACAAAAATATCATCATTAAGTTTTGCTTTATTTCTAAAAATTATTTTTTTTGAAAAACCAACAGATATAATTGTGAAACTTAATTTGTTAGAATATACGGTATCTCCACCACATAAATTAATAGAAAACTTTTTTTGCTCATTTTTCAAAGATTTTGATATTGATTTGAGATTTTTTTTAGAAAAAGATTTACTATTACCTGAACCAGAAATAAAGTAATATTTAGGTTTAACCCCTTTACATATAAGATCAGAAATAGATGACCTCAAAATCTTTTTTATTACTAGACCAGGATTTTCGAAGTTAATAAAATGTAAACCTTCGATATAGGTATCTACAGAAATAACTAATTTTTTTGATTGATCAAAAAAAACATCATCATTTAAATTAAGTGAGTTTTTATTATTAGATGATAGATGTTGAAAATATTTTTTTATGATTTCAAATTCTTGCATTTGAGAGTCTTATTTTTTTTGCAACACTATCTAATAAAGCATTTAGATATTTAGTTTGGGAGACATTTAAAAAGAAATTTGAGGCATTTAGATACTCATGAATAATGATTTTTATTGAAACATTTGGTTTATACATCAACTCATAAGTTGCTGATTTTAATATAACTTGAAATAATTTATCCAATTTTTGGAGATTAAATTCATCACCTAGATTTTTGTCTAATTCTTCAATTAAAATATCGTTACGTTCAATAGTTCCAAATACTATATCTTTAATAAATTTCTTAAATCTATGTTTAGGAAAACTTAGCTCTTCTTCATCATTAAAAAAATTTCCATATAATTTTTGAATAATAATTACTCTAGGATTATTATTTGCGCTGTAAGATTTTTTCATTTTTGTGACATAACGGATATAATAGCATTTGCTGCCTCTCTCCCCTTTTTTTTTCTGGCGAGAGCTTGCTTCATATTTAAACAGGTTATAATCCCATTCCCAATTGGTTTTTTTGAATTGATAGATAGATCCATTATAGCATTTGTAGATGCTTGAGAAATGAAATCAAAATGAGGCGTTTTTCCTTTAATCACACATCCTAGTGCAACAAAAGCATCAAATTTTGTTAAATTTTTCGAGATCGTAACTGGTATTTCAAATACTCCAGGAACTTTAATAATCTTTATTTTAAAAATTTTTGGTATTGTTTTTAAAGCACTTGATAATAAACCATCTGATATTTCTTTATAATAATTTGCTGTAACAATTAAAATTTTTTTTTTCATTAGATTAATTCTTGTTTTGTTATCTTTATATCAAATCCCTCTAAACCAATAACCTTTTTTGGTGTTTTTGTAATCAAAATCATTTTTTTAATCTTCAAATCTTTGATAATTTGAGCACCTATACCATAATTTCGTATTTGATTATTTTCATCTTTTTGAACTCTTTTTTTATTTTTATAATCCTTAAGAGTTTGGGTGACTGACTTAAGGTTAGTATCTTTTATAAAAACTAAAACACAGTTATTAAATTTCTTAAAATAATCCAAAGTTTTGTTAAATGAGTTTGGCAATTTTTGGTTTATTAAATAATTCTTAACTACGTTGGACGAAATTACTCTAACTCTCGGTACTACACCTTTTTTAATAACTCCTTTTATTAAAACAAAATGCTCAGATCCATCTAAAAGATTTTCATAAATTTTTATCTTAAATTTTTGATCTTGTATTTTAATATCAGATGTTTTCTTTAATTTTATTAACTTTTCTTTTTTCAATCTATATGAGATCAAATCTTCAATTTTACCAATTTTAAGTTTATGTTTTTTTGCAAAATTAAGCAAATTTTGACCTTTAGCCATTGTCCCATCTTCATTCATAATTTCACAAATAACTGCAGAATTATTCTTCTTTGCAATTTTTGAGATATCAACTGAAGCTTCTGTATGACCTGCTCTAACAAGAACACCGCCGTCTTTTGCGATTATAGGAAATACATGTCCTGGTGAGACAATATCTTTTTTATTAACATTTCTTTTTGATGCTATTTTAATAGTCCTTGCTCTATCTTTTGCTGATATACCTGTTGTTATTCCATGTTTAGCTTCGATTGATACGGTGAAGGCAGTCTTATTTCTTGATTGATTAACAGGAGACATCAATGATAAATTTAATTTTTTTGCCTGCAATGTATCTAAAGCTAAACAGATTAAACCACGGCCGTATTTTGCCATAAAATTAATATTTTTTGCACTTGTATCAGAAGTAGAAATAACTAAATCACCTTCATTTTCTCTTTTTTCATCATCAACTAAAATAAACATACCACCTCTTCTTGCAATTTTGATTATTGTATCAATTGATGAATAGCTACTTTTTTTCATTAAAAAAATTTTTTACATATTTAGAAAGAATGTCTATTTCAATATTTACTAAACTTCCTTTTTTAAGCTTTGATAAATTGGTTAATTTGAATGTATGTGGAATTACCCAAATTTGAAAACCTTTTTTTGTAACTTTTGAAATGGTTAATGATATACCATTAATACAAATTGAAGCTTTTACGATAAGATTTTTTCTTTCTATTTTAGGTATTTCAAAGTCAAAAAGATAAGATTTATCTATTTTGACAATACTAATAATTTTTCCAATTGTGTCTACGTGTCCTTGACATAAATGTCCTGATATTTTTTGACCATATTTTAGCGGAAGTTCTAGGTTAATATCTTCATTAATTTTTAGATGTTTAAATTTAGATCTTTGAATTGTTTCATTTGAAAGGTAAAATTCCATAATCTTTTTTTTAATTGTAACAAGTGTTAAACACACTCCATCACAAGCAACAGAAATACCTATATCTTTTTTTGTTAATTTGATATCCGATTTAACAAAAATATTGATACCTTTTGGCCTCTTAAAGATTTCTTTAATAACACCTTTGTTAAATATGATTCCGTTAAACATTTTTTCTTTTATAAATGGTAATATTATCTTTGGCTAAATCTTTATAAATTTTTGATTTAATCTTATACTTATTTTTCAAAATATCATTAGATGTAAAAATTACATGATCATTTTTTTTTGATAGTGTTTTTGGGCTTTTAAAGAGATAAAATTCATTTACAAGATTATTTTTTAACATATTTTTAGTCAATTCGTCTCCTCCTTCGACAATTAAATTTCTCACTCCTAACATAAATAATTTTTTTAAAACAATTTTTAAATCAAATTTATTTTTTTTATTAATTTGACTCTTAACAAGAATAATTTGTTTTTTTTTTAATTTTTTTATTTTCAAAATATTATTTGAATGATGAAAAATTATAGTATTCTTTTTTTTTGTTGTTTTGACTATATAAGAATCTAATTTAATTTTTAAATCTTTATCTAAAATAACTCTTTTAGGCGAAAAATTTTCAAAACCTTTGAGACGACAATTTAGTTTTGGATTGTCAATATTAAGAGTTTTACCAGAAATCATTATTGCATCATTTTTTAATCTCAAATAATGTGATAATTTATTGGATGTTTGATTTGTAATTCTTTTTATTCCTTTGCTATAAATAAGATTATTTTTTGAAGTTGCAATTTTTGCTGTAACAAATGGTAGATTTTTCTCTCTGTTAAGTATGTATGACTCGTATAAGTTTAATGCTTCCTTTTTTAGTAAACCTCTTCTAACCTTAATTTTTTTTTTTCTTAAAATTTTAAAACTTTTCCCCTTTACTTTATTATCTATGTCATTAATTGAATAAAATACTTCTTTAATACCGCTTTTAACTATACTTTTGGTGCAGGGTGGTGTTTTTCCATAATGATTGCATGGTTCAAGTGTAACATACATTTTAGCTCCATTTAAATTTTGAAAAGAATTATCAATAGCATTTTTCTCAGCGTGTGGTCGCCCATTATAACCTGTTTGCCCAATTGAAATTATATTATCATTTTTTACTATCAAACAACCTACTGAAGGATTTTCTCCTGTTAATCCTTTGCGAGATCTTGCCAAATTAAGGGCAATTCTCATAAATTTTTTATCTTTTGCTAAAAATTTATCTTTTTTTGTAGACATCCAGTTTGTCCACAAATTGTACAAAATCTTTTTCTTCTCTAAAGTTTCTGTATACTGATGCAAATCTAACATAAGCAACTGGATCAAGTTCCTTTAAACCTTCCATCACCATAGTACCAATTGTATTGCTCGAAATTTCATTCTGACCTAGTTCTTCTAAAGATCTTGTAATTCGACTGATAAATTTTTCGACAGTTTCTGTATCTAAAGGTCTCTTTTTTAATGCAATGTAAATTGATTTAGCTAATTTATCTCGATCAAAAGAAGATTTCCTCCCATTTTTTTTTACAACCATTACCTCACGATGTTGAATTCTTTCAAATGTGGTAAATCTAGCACCACAACTACATAGCCTTCTTCTTCTAATCGCAGTCCCATCTTCTGTAGGTCTAGAGTCTACTACAGAAGTTTCCCCTTTTTTCTCACAAGGACAGATCATCTATTCAAATTTTTATATATTGGAAAATTAGAACATAAATTTACTACTTCATTTCTTACTTCATTTTCCACTACACTGTTATCCTCTGGATTTTTAGATAAACCTCTAATAACTTTAGTAATTAATTCTCCAACTTTTTCAAATTCTTTTAAACCAAAACCTCTAGTTGTTGCCGCTTGAGACCCCAATCTAATTCCAGATGTAATCATTGGTTTTTCAGTATCAAATGGTATTCCATTTTTATTACATGTTATATTTGCTCTACATAAACTTTCAGAAGCAATGTTTCCTTTTACGTTAAAAGGCCTCAAGTCAACTAACATCAAATGCGTATCTGTGCCACCAGAATAAATCTTAAAACCATTGTTTTTTAAAGTTTCAGCTAATATTTTTGCATTAGCTAAAACATTTTTAATATAAATTTTAAATTCTGGTTTTAATGCTTCATAAAAACCAGCTGCTTTTGCAGCAATGATATGCATTAACGGGCCACCTTGATATCCAGGAAAGACAGCAGTATCAAATTTTTTTCCAAGCTCAACATCATTAGATAAGATTATTCCACCTCTGGCACTTCTGAATACTTTATGAGTTGTAGAGGTTACTACATGTGCATAATCGCATGGATTAGGGTAACCTTTTCCAGCGACTAAACCAGAAAAATGAGCCATATCAACCATCAGATACGCACCTACTTTGTCGGCAATCTCTCTAAATCTTTTAAAATCAATTACACGAGAATAAGCACTTCCTCCTGCGATAATTAGTTTTGGTTTATGTTCTAATGCTAGTTTCTCAACATTATCATAATCAATAAGTTCTGATTTTTTATCTACATCATAACTTATTGCATTAAACCATTTACCAGACATAGAAATTTTTAATCCATGTGTTATGTGACCACCAGAATTTAAACTCATTCCCATAAATGTGTCATTAGGTTTAAGTAAAGCTAAAAAGACTGCTCCGTTAGCTTGAGCACCTGAGTGAGGCTGAACATTTGCATATTTACAATTAAAAAGTTTTTTAATTCTTTCCAATGCTAGTTTTTCAGCGACATCTACGTGTTCACAGCCATTATAATATCTCTTACCAGGATAACCTTCAGCATATTTATTTGTTAGAACTGAACCCTGAGCTTCTAATACAGCTTGTGAGACAATATTCTCAGATGCAATAAGTTCTATATGATTTTGTTGTCTAATAAGTTCATCATTTATTGCCTTGAATAAATCTGGATCAGTCTTGGAGAGACTTTTTTCAAAAAAATCTTGATAATTTGAATTAACATATTTTGTTTCACTTGACATATCTATATTTTCCTCAATCTTTTTGAGTGCCTTCCGCCCTCAAATTTTGTATTTAAAAATGTATTAATATAATTTAAAACATTTTTTTTCTTAAGCAATCTTGCCCCTAATGTAATGATATTTGCATCGTTATGCAATCTTGATAATTTTGTTGATTTTAAATTAAAACATTGTGCTGCACGTATATTTTTGTGTTTATTTGCGGCAATATTCATACCCAATCCTGTTCCACATATCAAAATACCTATATTGTTTTTACTTTTTTTCACCTTTTTAGCAACTTTGTGAGCATAATCGGGGTAATCAACACTATTATTATTAAAAGGCCCCATATCTTCAAATCGATACCTCTTTTTATTAAGATATATTTTAATTTTTTCTTTAAGATTATATCCAGCATGATCAGATGAAATAAAAATTTTTTTCAATTTAATTAAATTTATAATCTAGAACACACGCTACAAGGTGAATTCTATTTTCCTCGCCACCATTAAATGCGTTGTGATACTTTGTATTATTAGTTATCCAGACTGAGCCATCGGCTGGTAAATGTTTCGCAACATTATCAATTACCATAATCGAACCAGGATTAGTTATAATAGGGACATGTAAACGCGGTTCAGGATCTCTATGCCAACTTAAAGTAGATCTAGGCTCCTTTAATAATATTCTAACTCTTCCAAGCTTATATTTTGACGAAAGAACATCAAATACTTCTTTGAAGTATGTATCTTTATATTCCTCAATAAATTCTGAGTATGCAGACTCATTTATTCTTTCATCTCTAATGACTTCTTTTCCTGATGAGTCAGGTTTTGTCCAAAAAACACCTCTAGCTTTATTACCTTTGATTGAGTCAGGGTCTCCAGGTATTTGTGTTAAAGATATAGCTCCAAAGTGAGTAACGCCATCTATCCCATCAAAACCCTTTTTCTTAAGTATGATTTTGTAAGCATCTTTAAGTTTATTTATATCAAAAGTAATATCTTGTCTCTGAAAATCACTAAAATTTAAGCTCATAAGATTGTTTATTATCCTTTTTAATTTATAATTGTATATTACATTTGTCGCATATAATAAATATAATTAAACATGATTACAGGAAAATTTCCATCACTGAGACTAAGACGCAGTCGCAAAAATGAATGGTCTAGAAGATTAATTCAAGAGAATAATTTAACTGCTAGTGATTTTATTCTCCCAATTTTTCTTATTGAGGGGAAAAATAAAAAAATCCCAGTTAAATCAATGCAAGGTGTTTTCCGTCATACTTTAGATAAGTTACCATCAATCATAGATAAATCACTAAAAATGAATTTACCCATGATTGCTCTATTCCCTAACACAAAAACAAATAAAAAGAATAAAAAAGGTAGTGAAGCTTTAAATGAAGATAATCTTGTTTGTAGAGCTATTCAACTTATAAAAAAAAGATATAAAAATCAGATTGGCATAATGTGTGATGTTGCATTAGATCCTTATACCTCACATGGACATGATGGATTATTAAAATCGAAATATGTTTTAAATGATGAAACAGTAGAAGTTTTAATCAAACAATCATTATTGCAAGCTCAAATGGGATGTGATGTTTTAGCACCTTCAGATATGATGGATGGTAGAATTGGCAAGATTAGAAAGTCACTAGATAAAAGTGGGTATAACATGACACAAATTTTATCATATGCTGTGAAATATGCTTCTGGTTATTATGGACCTTTTCGAGATGCAGTTGGTTCTAAAGGATTATTAAATGGAAATAAAAAAAACTATCAAATGGATTTTAGAAATAGTGATGAGGCTCTAAGAGAAGTTGCTTTGGATATAAAAGAAGGTGCAGACATGGTAATGGTAAAACCTGGATTACCATATTTGGATATAATTAAGTCTGTTAAAGAAAATTTTAAAGTTCCTGTTTTAGCTTACCAAGTTTCAGGTGAATACAGCCTATTAACAAATGGAATTAATAAACGTTTAATTGATAATGATGTGATTATTGAAAGCTTAACTTCATTTAAAAGAGCTGGCGCTAATGCTATAGTAAGTTATTTTGCTGATAGATTAGACAAAATATTGAAATAGTTATTGAAGACTATTTATAAATAAGACTCTACTTTGGGGTAAATTAAGATTATTGGGTTTTAATATAGTTTTTTCAAGATAATTACCTACTAATTTTAAACCAGCTAAAAGATTCAACAAATTCTCATCATTATTATTATCTTCTATCAAAAAATTAGGAACAACTTTTATTTCAGAAATTGATTTTGGAACATAAATTTTTTTATCACCAATAATTTTTTCATTTACAAGTTTTTTAAGCTCTAAATCATAACCTAAAATTTTAAGCAATTTCAACTCCCAAAAGATATAGTTCTTGATCCAATTATCTGACTCTAACAAAATATAAAATTTCTCAAGGTGTTCATATATATTTTTGTTACTTTGCGAGTCTGCAGTTAAAATTTTTACTAAATTCATTGCAGAAGAGAGACAAGATAATTTTTTTGAATTATCAAAATATAGAGGAGAATAAGCTTTTTGTATTTCAGTTTTAAAAAAACCTATTTTATTTTCTGATTTAGAATTAAAATTTACATAGATTAAATTTCCAATTTGAAGATAATTTCTTATTTTTTTAGATGTTCCACCAAATATTATTCCAGAGACTTTTCCATGTTTTTTAGTAAAAACTTCAACTATCAAAGAATTTTCATTATATTTGTTTTTTGATAACAAAAATCCAATATCATCCCAAATCATATTTTTTTAATACTTTGTAAGCACAAAAAAGCTGCATTTTGCTCAGCATCTTTTTTTGATTTTCCTTCTGAAATAAAATATTTCGTATCTAGTAATTTAACACCAATTTTAAAAAGCGGCTTATGCCTTGGTCCAGTATTCGAAATCAACTTGTATATAGGAAGTCTTTTAAATTTCTTTAAAGAAAATTCTTGTAATTTTGTTTTAGCATCAATTTGGGTCACAACACTATTTTGAATTTGTGATGACCATAAATTTAAAATTACTTTTTCTGTTGTATTGAGCCCTTTTTCTAAATAGATTGATCCAATCAATGCCTCACAACTATCAGATAAGACTTTATCTTCGATAGTATTTTTTTTATTTCCAGAATTTAAAGTAAGTATATATTTTTGTAGTTCTAATTTTTTTGCTATATCCAGACAAGTTTTTTTATTAACCAATGATGCAAATTTTTTATCTAAGACACCTTCTTTTTCATTAGGGTATATTTCTAATAATTTTTTTGCAATAATTAAACCTAATACCCTATCACCTAAAAATTCAATTTTTTCATTATTTTTTTCTCTATTAAAGCTTTTATGCGTTAAAGATCTAATTAATAGATTCTTATTTTTAAAATTTACTTGTATTTTTTTCTCTAATTCTCTGTAGTTTATTTTCATCATTTAATTTTTTTAAAAAAACGATCAAATCTAATTGATTTATTCCATTTCCAAAATGAAAAAATGCTACCCTCTGATCTGTCTGATGAAAAAAAAATAAATTGAGCTTTTCCAACTAAATTATCTTGATGCACATAACCTACGCTGGTTAAAAATCTGCTGTCTTTTGAGCAGTCTCTATTATCACCTAAAAAGAAATAATGATCATCAGGAACCTTAAAGATATCAGAATTTTGAAATGAAAAATCTTTTAAATAGACAGTATAAAATTTTTTTCCGCTAGGTAAAAGTTCCTCAAAAGTAAAAACTTCAATAGTTTTTTGACCACAATATATAACATCTTTATTTGAAATTCTTGATTTGAGTACTTCACTGTTATTTAAGAATAAATTTGAATCGATAAATTGTATTTTGTCACCGGGCAAACCAATTAATCTTTTTATATAATCTGTTCTGTTATCAGCAGGTGTTTTAAAGACTATTACATCCCCTCTATTAGGTGTACTTTGGAATATGCGCCCTTTAAAAAAAGGCGGACTGAAAGGAAATGAGTGGTTACTATATCCATAAGAATATTTAGTAACAAAGAGTCTATCACCCACAAGAAGGTTTGGTTCCATTGAAGATGAAGGGATATAAAAAGGTTGAATAAACAAGGATCGTATTATGACTGCAATTATAAGAGCATAAAAAAGGGTTTTAAGGTTATCAATTAAAAAATTCTTATTAAAAATCATTTTGTTTGCAAAATTGTAAAAGCAATTGAGTAATTTTTTTCATCTGTAATTGACAGAAATAAGGAGTATTTTTTTATATTAAATCTTTTAAATATCAATTTATCAATTTTTTTTGATTTTGAATAAAATGGCTTACCTATAGGATTATTTAATATTTCAATATCTTTAAAATTTAATTTTTTTCTAAACCCAGTACCGAGACATTTAGCAAAAGCTTCTTTTGCTGCAAACCTCTTTGAAAAATAGTTTAACTTATTTAAAAATTTTTTTGAATTTGATTTTTCTTTTTTACTATAAATTCTATTGATAAAAGTTCTATTTCTAATCAATAATTTTAGTCTTTTATTATCAACAATATCAACGCCTATGCCTAGAATTTTCATTTATCTATTTACTATTTTCTTAAATTTTTTAATGACTTTAGGTAATCCAAAAAAAATAGATTCACCAATTAAAAAATGTCCTATATTAAATTCTTTTATTTCATTAATTTTTGATAAAATTTTAGTTGTTTTATAATCTAGACCATGTCCAGCATGAACTTCTATTCCAAGTTTATTTGCTAATCGAGCACATTTCTTTATTTTATTTAGTTCATTCAAATATTTTTTTTTTGATTTTACTAAGTTTGACAAGTATCCAGTATGAATCTCAATACAATCTGTATTTAATTGTTTTGATATTTTAATATCTTTTATCGATGGGTTAATAAATAAACTTGTTCTAATTTTTTTATTTTTAAACTTTTTAATTATTTGATTAATTCTTTTTTTATTTCTTATAAGATCCAAACCTCCTTCTGTTGTGACTTCTTTTCTATTTTCTGGAACAATACAAACAAAGCTAGGTTTAATCCTTAGAGCGGTTTTTACTATTTCATTATTGGTTGAAATTTCCAGATTTACAGGAATGTTTTTAAGAATACATATTCTTTTAGCATCCAAATCTTTTATATGTCTTCTATCTTCTCTCAAATGAATAGTAATTGAATCAGCACCATTATTCATTACATATTTAGCAGCATATAAAGGGTCTGGATGAAATTCACCTCGAGCATTTCTTATAGTTGCTATATGATCAATGTTTACACCTAATCTCTTCACTAAATAAATCTACTTCCAGGTGTTGTTATTTTTATAGAAGCTAAATTTTTTGGCAATCTATCTTTTTTATATGTTGGTACATCTATCTTTAAATGTGATATGATTTTTTTTTTAATCTTTAAATTTTTTTTTGTAGATCTATCAATTATTGATGCAAAACCCAATAATTTTGCTTTTGATTTTTTAATTAGTCTTACACACTCTAAACTTGATTTTCCTGTGGTAATGACATCTTCTATTATTAAAACTCTTTGTCCTTTTTTTATATTAAATCCCCTTCTTAAAACAAATTTACCATTTACTCTCTCACAAAATATTGTTTCTTTTTTTAGTATTCTTCCTATTTCATAGCCAATGATGATCCCTCCCATTGCAGGAGCTAAAATTAAATCTATTTTTTTAAATTTTTTTTTAATCTTGAAGGCAAGTGACTTACATATATCTTTTGCAAGATGAGGGTAACTTAAAAGTTTCGCACATTGAATATATCTAGATGAGTGTAAACCTGAGGATAAAATGAAATGTCCCTCTAATAAAGCATTAGTTTTTTTTAAAATATTTAAGGATTTTTTGGGTGAATGCATTTCTTTTATCTTCGTGTCTAATTATCTTAAATTTTATACCTTTTTGTTTGAGCTCTGCAATAAAATTAGTAAAGTTTTTAAGGTCTCTAATTATTAATTGAAACCTAAAATTTATATAATTAGGGTTTTTGCCAGCCATTTCTAAATTTGAAATGTTTAATTTGTGTTCACCAATTAAGGAACTCACATTTCCAAGTTGGCCAGGTTTATCCGGTAATGAAATCCATAAAGTGGTATTATATTTTTTTATTCTCTCTTGTTTTTTTTCACCCCTATCGTGCCAATATCTTCTTATTGCGGCTCTGGCTTTTCCAGTTTTGGTAGTAGGTATCCAATGTAAAGATGGTGATTGATTTTTTGATGTGATAATATTAACTCTATCGCCATTGTGGAGGATTGATTGAAGTTCACTTTTATTTCCATTAATTTCGCACCCTATTGCAGTATCTCCTATTTTTGTATGAACAGCATAAGCAAAATCTATTGGAGTTGCGTCTTTTGGTAATTTAATTACTGACCCTTTTGGTGTAAAACAAAATACGTTTTCTTGAAACATTTGAAGTTTTGTATATTCATAAGAATGTTCAGGATTTTCGTTTTTTTCAATAATTTCAACTAAATCTTTTAACCAATCATACTCTTTCCATGTCAGTGAATTAAATTTTTCAGAAGATTTATATTGCCAGTGAGAAGCTATACCTCTTTCTGCAAACTCATGCATTTGTTTAGTTCTTATTTGAACCTCAATCGGTTTTTTATTTGGTCCTATAACTGATGTATGGATTGACTTATATCCATTTATTTTAGGGGAAGAAATATAATCTTTAAATTTACCAGGGATACAATTGTATTCTTTATGTAATATACCCAAAGATTTATAACAATCGTCTATATCATGTAAAATTATCCTGAAACCAATAATGTCAGTAATTTGTTCAAGTGAAACTCTTTTTTTTTGGACTTTTCTCCATATTGAAAAAGGAGTTTTTTCTCTGCCAAAAATTTGTAATCTTATATCTTTTTTTTCTAACAAAAATTTTAGTTCATTTGAAATATTTTCAAATATATTTTTTCTATCTTGTTTAATTTCATCAAGTCTTAATTGAATTAAAGATCTAGCTTCATTGTTTAATATTTCAAAAGATAGATCTTCTAACTCATCACGAATTCTGTGCATACCCATTCTATCTGCAAGTGGAGCATAGATCTCCATTGTCTCTTGAGCTATTCTTTTTCTCTTCTCTACTTTATTAATAGCTTTTAAAGTTCTCATATTGTGTAATCGATCTGCAATTTTAACTAATAAAACTCTTATGTCTTTTGAAGTTGCTAAAATTAGTTTTCTGAAATTTTCAGCTTTAGAGCTAGATGAAGCAGTGTTTTCTAAAACTGATATTTTTGTAACACCATCAACTAAATCTGCTACTTCATTTCCGAATTCGCCTTTGATTGTATCGTAGGTAGCAAAAGTATCCTCAATAGTATCATGCAACAAACCAGTGGTAATTGTTGCACTATCTAATTTCAAGTCTGTTAATATATTTGCCACTTCTATTGGATGAACAGAATAAGGATCTCCGGATGCTCTTTTTTGATTACCGTGAGCTTTTACGGCAAAATTGTATGCCTTATTCAATTTTTCTGGATTAAGAAACTTATTATAAATCTTTACTTTATTGATGAGGTCTTCAGAATTGAGCATTCTTTATTATATCATGAAATTATAATTGTTTAATAGTTCTTATGTCTTTATTTGGCAAAGATAGAATTAAAGTTTTAATATTTTCTTTTAAAACTGGGTGTTTCCAGTCTTTATTTAGTTCAAATAAAGGTATTAAAACAAAATTTCTTTTATGCATTCTAGGATGCGGCAAAATTAACTTTTTTTTTAAATTTTTTTTTCGAAAGTCAATAATATCAATATCACATACTCTAGGTGCATTTTTAAGAGATCTTTTTCTTCCAAGTTGTTTTTCTATCATTAAACATTTATTTAGAAGGTTTAGTTCGGATAAATTTGTTTCAATTTCCAATACAATATTTAAAAATTTTGGTTTTTTTATATTTGGCCATGATAGACTTTCATAATAATTAGAGGATCTAACTATATTTATTTGATTTTGAAATAATTTATACTTTGCTTTTTCTATATTCTTAATTCTATTACCCAAATTAGAACCAATGCCTAAATATATACTCTTAGCTTGATTTTCTAATGTATCTTGCTTTATCACGATTCCAATCTCTATTTTTTTTAACAGTTCGCTTATCAAATTGTTTTTTTCCTTTAGCTACAGCCAACTCAACTTTCGCCTTTCCTTTTTTAAAATACATTTTAGTTGGAACAATAGTAAAACCCTCTCTTTGCATTTTTCCAATAAGCTTAACGATTTCTCGTTTATTCAATAATAATTTTCTTTCCCCTATTGGATTATGATTTGAGTAACTTGCTTCTTTATAAGAAGCGATGTGAGAATTAATTAATACAATTTCACCTTTTTTTTCAATTGCATATGAATCTGCAATATTTACTTTACCATCTCTAATTGATTTTATTTCAGAACCTTTCAACACTATGCCAGCCTCTAAAATATCTTCAAAAAAATAATTAAAACTAGCTTTTCTATTTAAACAAATTATTTTTAAACCATGATTGGTTTTTTTGTTCATTAAATCAATTTCGCAGAGCTAAGAGCTTTTTTAATAATTTCTTTTGTAGGTTCTGTGACCTTTACTAACGGCAACCTGACATCATCATCACAAAGTTTAAGTAACTTTGCAGCATATTTTACTGGGCTGGGGTTACTTTCAACAAACATAGCATGATGCAGAGGTTGTAAAATCTCATTTAATTTTTTAGCTTGCGTTAATTCATTATCATTTTTAGATTTAGAAAATTTTTGAAAATCTGAGCAAAGTTTAGGTGCAATATTTGCTGTAACACTTATAGATCCTGACCCTCCCCTCATATTAAATTCAAGCGCATTATCATCATTTCCTGTCAATTGAAGAAAATCTTTACCCAATTTGTTTAAAGTTTGATTTACTCTATCTAAATCTCCAGTAGCATCCTTAACTCCAATGATATTTTTTAATTCAAAAAGTCTTGCCATAGTCTCAACGGACATGTCAATAACGGATCTACCTGGAATATTATAAATTATAATTGGAATTCCACACTTATCATTTATTGCCTTATAGTGCTGATACAAACCTTCTTGAGTAGGCTTGTTATAATAAGGCGTAACTATTAATGCTCCATTAGCTCCTATTTTTTCAGCATGAGAAGTTAAAGAAATTGCTTCTTCAGTTGAGTTAGATCCTGTGCCTGCAAAGACTGGTAGTTTTCCTTTACTTTCTCTAACACAAAGCTCTATGACTTTTTCATGTTCATCATGACTTAAAGTTGGAGATTCTCCTGTTGTACCCGCTGGAACAAGGCCATTAGTGCCGTTTTCGATATGAAAATGTATTAACTTGATATAAGTTTCTTCATCAAGTTTATTGTTTTTAAATGGGGTGACTAAAGCAACATTTGAACCTTTAAACATAAATACTTATAACATAGTTTGTAGATTCATATACTAAAAGATTATGCAAAAAAAAATCATATTTTTTATCAGTTTGCTCATCTTGTCTAATTTAACTTTTTTATTATCAGCTGACATAGTTCCCCTCAAAAAACCTATTCAGACTAAAGAAGAAAAAGAACAAAAGCTGCTAGTTGATATATTAAAACCCTTACCCAAACCATTATCCAACCAAATAATAAAAAAAGACACAAATCAACCTGAAACAAAAATAGTATCAAAAAAAGAAAATATTAAAGGATTTATTTTACCAAAGAAGAAACCTCTAATTGCAGGTACAAAAAAAACGGATACAGCAAAAAAGTCAAAATATTATAGTAAAAAAGATTTTGCGATAGCTAAAAAAGCTATTTCTGAAATGAAACAAGCAAAATGGCCAACAGCATTAAAAACTGCAAAAAAAGCCAAAGATAAATCCATATATAAGTTTGTTCAGTGGAGACATCTTTTAACTAAAGGTAATAAAGCCTCATTTTATGAATATAAAACCTTTATAGATATAAATGAAAACTATCCAAGAATTGGAAGAATAAAATATTTAGCAGAACATAAACTTTCAACAGACTCTATCTCACCTAGAAAAATTATTGAATGGTTTGGAACAAATGAGCCATTAAGTGGTTTTGGAAAAATGATTTTAGGGGAAAGTATAATTTTAGAGGGTAATGTACAAAAAGGTAGTGCTCTTATTAAAGAAGGATGGATCACAGCTGAATTAAGTAAATCAGATTTAAGATTTTATCGAAAAAAATTTAAAAAATTTCTTAATGCAGATGATTATATTAAAAGAGCAGATTATTTAGCATGGAATAACAAGTATTGGGACCTAAAAAGACTCTTAAGATATTTACCAAAAGATTATGAGTTATTATACACAGCAAGACAATTGTTAATGAGTAGATCTTATGGAGTTGATAATGCTATATCTAAAGTGCCTGCAAAATTTAAAAATGATGCTGGTCTTAACTATGATAGATTAAAATGGAGAAGAAAAAGAGGTAGAGTAGATAGTTCAGTTGAAATATTAACAAAAGTTATTAATTCCAAGGACTATTTAGTAAGACCAGATAAATGGTGGATTGAAAGAGAAATCATTTCTAGATCATTAATTTACAAAAAAAAATACGAATTAGCTTACAAAATTTCAAGTAATCACGCTTTAACTGATGGTCCAGAATATGCTGCTGCAGAATGGATGAGTGGGTGGATTGCTTTAAGTTTTTTAGATGACCCTCTATTAGCCAAAGATCATTTTGAAAAATTTTATAACAATGTTGGTTATCCGATTAGTACTTCTAGAGGAGCGTATTGGTTAGCAAAAACTTATCAAAAACTTGGAAAGCAAGAACTAGCTAACGAATGGTTTGAAGAAGCTGCTAATTATCTAACAACTTATTATGGTCAATTAGCTTTTATGGAATTATATCCTAATAAGGATTTTGAACTCACTAAAGATTTAGATGTTGCAAAAGAATATCGAGATTATTTTTTTAAAAAAGAATTAGTTAAAACAACTTTTCTTTTAGATGAACTTAATGAGGATAAATATACTAAACATATTCTAAGACATTTAGCCAATGATGATATCAAAAGTGGAAGTGAGATGTTGGCAGCAGAATTAGCAACTAATATTGATAGGTTTGATTTTGCAATTCAGATAGCTAAAATTGCCTCTTATGAAAAAAGATTTCATAATAAATATAATTATCCAATCATAAGTACCCCCAACTACATTAATGGAAGAAAAATTCCTGACACTGCTTTTATTTTATCGATTATACGTCAAGAAAGTGAATTTGACTTAAGCGCGAACAGTCATGCGGGAGCAAAAGGATTGATGCAACTAATGCCTTACACTGCAAAGTTGGTTGCTAAACAAGCTAATCTTCCATATTCAAAATCAAGGCTAACAAGGGATGCTGAGTATAATATAAATCTAGGATCACATTATATTGCTGGTTTAATTCTTGAATACGATGGTGCATATCCATTTGCAGTTGCTGCCTATAATGCTGGACCTAAAAGAGTAAGATACTGGAATAAAATAAATAAAAATCCTCAGAAAAAACAAATCGATTATGTTAATTGGATTGAACTAATAAAATTTAAGGAAACTAGAAATTATGTGCAAAGAGTATTAGAAAATTATAATGTCTACCGGTACATTTTAGCACAGAAGCCTATTTCAATGAAAAACTTCTTTAAAAATGAGCCCTTGTACTAAAATATGGCGGAAGAGGAGGGATTCGAACCCTCGGTACAAGTTTCCTCGCACGGTCATTTAGCAAACGACTGGTTTAAGCCTCTCACCCACTCTTCCAGGAAATTTGGTATTTCTGATTGTATTGAATAATCAATATTTATAAAGTAATTATTCACTTATAATGAAAAATAATTACTCTTTATTTTCACTAATTAAAAACGCTTTCTCATATCATGAAAATTGGGAAAAAGCATGGAAAGATCCTGAACCAAAAAAAGAATATGATACGGTAATTATTGGTGGTGGTGGCCACGGATTAGCTACTGCTTATTATTTAGCAAAAAAACATAATATGAAAAATATAGCTGTTGTTGAAAAAGGATGGATTGGAGGTGGAAATACAGGAAGAAACACTACAATCATCAGATCAAATTATTTATGGGATGCAAGCGCTGGTCTATACGATCATGCACTCAAAATTTGGGAGAACTTGTCACAAGAGTTAAATTATAACGTTATGTTTAGTCAGAGAGGAGTAATGAATCTTGCTCACAATTTACAAGATGTTAGAGATTTAAAGAGAAGGACACATGCTAATAGATTAAATGGAATTGATGCTGTTTATTTAGATACTGAACAAGTTAAAAAGTTTTGTCCAATAATAAATACTTCACCAAACATACGTTATCCTGTACTAGGTGGGACTCTACAAAAAAGAGCTGGCACAGCCAGACATGATGCTGTTGCTTGGGGATATGCTAGAGGTGCAGATCAAATGGGTGTAGATATTATCCAAAATTGTGAGGTAAAAGGAATTAAAAGAAATGGTGACATTGTTGAAGGTATAGAAACTACAAAAGGCTTTATTAAAACTAAAAAAATAGGAGTTGTTGCTGCGGGTCACTCTAGCGTGATAGCTAATATGGCTGGATTAAAATTACCATTGGAAAGTAAACCACTTCAAGCTTTAGTATCTGAACCAGTAAAACCAATCATTGATACTGTTGTAATGTCTAATGCTGTTCATGCATACGTAAGTCAATCTGATAAAGGAGAATTAGTTATTGGTGCAGGAACTGATGATTATGTATCTTACTCTCAAAAAGGAAGTCATGATATCGTTGAAGGAACTTTGAATGCAATTTTAGAGTTATATCCAATATTTAGTAGAATGAGGATGCTACGTCAGTGGGGTGGAATAGTTGACATATGTCCTGATGCAAGTCCAATAATTAGCAAAACAACTATAAAAGGTTTATATTTTAATTGTGGCTGGGGAACAGGAGGTTTTAAAGCTACACCTGGCTCAGGGGATTTATTTGCTCACACTATTGCAAATGACGAACCTCATAAATTAAATGCTGCCTTTAATATAAATAGATTTGTAAGTGGTGATCTAGTTGATGAACATGGTGCAGCCGCTGTTGCACACTAATGTTTTTAATTAATTGTCCTTTTTGCGGTGAGCGAGAACAAAGCGAATTTAAAGCTGGTGGTGAAGCACATATTGTAAGACCAAAACAACCTACAGAACTTAGTGATGATGAATGGGCAGAATATTTGTTCATGAGAAAAAATATAAAAGGAATTCAATTTGAAAGATGGAATCATGTTCATGGTTGTAGAAAATGGTTCAATATAGTTAGAGATACGTCAAACGACCAAATAAAAGCTGTATACAAAATGGGTGAAAAACCACCAGTAAAACAAAATGACTAATAATTTAAGATTTAAAACAAGCAAATTTATTGATGAAACTTATCGGGTTTCTTTTAAATTTAATAACAAAACATATTTTGGTTTTAAGGGTGATACTCTAGCATCAGCTTTATTAGCTAATGGCATTCATCTTGTTGGACGAAGTTTCAAATATCATAGACCTCGAGGAATTATGACATCAGGTTCTGAAGAACCAAATGCAATTATTCAATTACATGATAATTCCTCAAGAACCGAGCCTAATGTAAGAGCTACAGAGGTTGAAATTTATGAAGGTTTAGTTGCATCTAGTCAAAATTGTTGGCCAAGTGTAAATTTTGATATTGGGGGAATTAATAATCTGTTATCCCCTATTTTACCTGCAGGTTTTTATTACAAAACTTTTATGTGGCCTGCAAGCTTCTGGGAGAAGTATGAATATTTTATTAGAAAATCTGCAGGTTTAGGTAAATCACCTAAAGTCGCTGATCCAGACATATATGAACATAAATATATTCATTGTGATGTTTTAGTTATCGGAGCAGGTATATCAGGAATAATGGCAGCTAAAATGGCAGCCAAAAATGGTTTTAAGACTCTTTTAGTTGATGAAAAATCTTATTTGGGTGGATCTTCTATTTATGATAACTCAGAATTTTCAAAGATTAATAATCAAATAACAAGTTCATGGTTAGAAAAAGAAATCAACGAAATATCTAAAATTGAAAATTTAGAAATAAAAACAAGGACTAGCGTTGCAGCATTTCATGGATACAACTTTTTATTGGCTCGTGAAAATCTCACTGATCATTTACCGATTAATCAAAGAGAAAATAAAGTAAGACAAAGATTATTAAAAATTAGAGCTAAAAAAGTAATCACAGCTACTGGCTCTATAGAAAGACCTTTAATATTTGATAATAATGATCGTCCAGGGATACTGTTATCTTCAGCAATTAAAAAATATATTGATTTATATGGTGTGGCTTGTGGTGAAAATAACATTCTTTTTACCAATAACGATACGGCATATGAAACAGCCATGAGTTTAATTCAAAAAGGAATTAAAATTAATGCAATAATTGATAATAGAGAACAAATTGACTCTAAAATTTCATACGAAGTTGAGAAAAATAATATTAAAATTTATAAAGGTTATACTGTTGTTGATACTTACGGATATAGAAGAATTGATAAAATATCCATTATGAAACTTTCAAAAGATGGTCAAACAGTTATTGGTGACAAAACTAAGTTGAATTGTGATTGTTTGGGTGTATCTGGTGGTTGGACCCCAGCAGTACACTTGTTTACACAATCAGGAGGTAAATTAAAATTTAGAGAAGAAGATCAAGTCTTTATTCCTGATTTTTATCCCTCAGATCAAATCAGCATTGGATCTTGTAATGGAGACTTTGGTTTAGAGGAAATAATAAAGAATACCTTATCTTCTATTAAAAAGTTTCTTGATATTGATAATTCTGAATTCAAAACTGTTGAAACTATCTCGGGTTTAAATCAATCAAAGAGAAATATTTGGTTATTACCATCTGATAAATCCATTGGGAAAACCAAATCTTTTGTTGATTATCAAAACGATGCAACTGCAAAAGATATTAAATTAGCTCTAAGAGAAGGGTTTAGATCTATAGAACATGTAAAAAGATACACTACTACTGGTATGGGAACTGATCAGGGTAAACTTGGTAATATGCATGCTTTAGGAATAATTTCAGAAACAGCGGGAACTAAAATGGGTGAACACGGAACTACAACTTTTAGACCTCCTTATACACCTCTTACTTTTGGAACTATTGTTGGAAGAAATGTAGGAGAATTTTTTGATATATTTAGACGTACTCCAATACATGATTGGCATGTTGCCAACAACGCTGAATTTGAAAACGTTGGTCAATGGAAAAGAGCTTGGTACTATCCAAAGGATAATGAAAATATGTATCAAGCAGTACAAAGAGAAAGTAAAGCTGCTAGAGAGTCGGCAGGTATTCTAGATGCATCTACATTAGGAAAAATTGATATTCAGGGCACCGATGCCTCAGAATTTTTAAATCGTGTTTATACTAATGCTTGGTCAAAACTAGCTGTAGGTAAATGTCGTTATGGTTTAATGCTAAATGAAGATGGAATGGTTTATGATGATGGCGTAACAACTAGATTAGATGAAAATCATTATATCATGACCACTACTACCGGCGGTGCAGCTAATGTATTGGGGAAACTTGAAGATTATCTTCAGACAGAATGGCCTGAATTAGATGTCTATTTATCATCTGTAACTGATCATTATGCTACAATAAGTGTGTGTGGTCCTAATAGTAAAAAAATCGTTTCAAAAGTTATTCCTGACTTAGATCTTTCTGCTGAAAAATTTCCACATATGTCGTTCAAAAATGCGAAAATAGATAATATTAAATGTAGAGTGATGAGGATCAGTTTTACTGGAGAACATAGTTATGAAATTAACATCCAAGCAAACTTTGGTAAATCTGTTTGGGAAAAATGTATGGAAGCTGGTAAAGATTTTAATATTACACCCTATGGAACTGAAACGATGCATTTATTAAGGGCGGAGAAAGGTTTTATAATTGTCGGACAAGATACTGATGCAACAATGACACCAATTGATTTACAAATGGATTGGATAGTGAGTAAAAAGAAATTCGATTTTATTGGAAAAAGATCATTATATAGATCTGATACAATTAGAGAGGATAGAAAACAATTGGTTGGTTTATTAACAGAAAATCCAGATGATGTCCTTGAGGAAGGAGCGCAGATAGTTGCTGATGTTAAAAAAACACCTATTGAAATGTTAGGCCATGTTACTTCAAGTTATTACAGCCCAAACTTAAAAAAATCTATTGCATTAGGTGTGGTTAAGGGTGGGAAGAATATGCTTGGGCAAAAATTAATTATACCAATGGAAAATAAAAATATTAATGTGACTGTAGCTGATCCAGTTTTTTTAGATAAAGAAGGTGAAAGATTAAATGCTAAATTATAATCATTCAATTAAAGAGGAAAAATCATATCAAGGTCTACAGATGAATGAGGTTAAACCTGTCATGAAATTGATAGTAAGAGGTAAAAAAAGAGAATTTTTATCAGCTATTGGTAAATCTTTAAATATGGTTTTGCCTGCAAAAGCAAATACTTCCACTCAGAGTGAAAAATTGACTGCTCTATGGTTGAGTCCTGATGAATGGATGATTTTTTCAAATGGCGTTATTAAAGAAAATACAAATTCTTATGAAACTGAAACACTTTTAAATAAAAACATATCTAAATTAAATTTAGGAGCTGTGGTAGATGTAACGGATCAATTTGTTAGGATTAATCTCAAAGGGGATAAGATATATGATTTATTTCAAACAGGCTCTCCTTATAATTTTAATGATTTTAAGGTTAAAATTGGCTCTGTGACCCAAACAATTCTCGCTAAAATAGATGTAATCATTCATAATCAAAATAAAAATGAAGTGAATTTGTTTGTAAGACGCTCATTTTCTGAGCATTTATTCGCATGGATGAATGATAGTGCGTCAAGATTATAGTCACATTTAGATCTCAAATAAGTTAAAAAAAATCATGAAAAAAATATTTTTAATAGCAATATTTGCTCTTTTACCCTTTTCACTTAACGCAGAATCTAATTTAGATAAGATTTTATCTTCTGGGGTGCTTAAAGTTGGTACTACTGGAGATTGGGATCCTATGACGGTTAAAGATCCCGCAACAAACAAATATAAAGGCTTTGATATCGATGTTATGAATCAATTAGCTAAAGATATGGGAGTTAAAATTGAGTTTGTACCTGCAGAATGGAAAACTATTGTTTCAGGAATAACATCCGCAAGGTATGATATCTCAACTAGTGTTACAAAAACGCCAAAGAGAGCTGAAGTAGCTGGTTTTACCGATACCTATTACAAATATGCTACTGTACCACTTGTTCTCAAAAAGAACTTAAAAAAATTTCCAACTTGGGACTCGCTTAATAATGCAAATGTAACAATTGCAACTACTCTTGGTACATCTCAAGAGGAAAAAGCAAAAGAATTTTTCCCAAAATCAAAATTAAACTCAATTGAAGCACCAGCAAGAGACTTTCAAGAAGTCTTGGCAGGTAGAGCTGATGGTAATATTACAAGTTCAACAGAGGCAAATAAATTAGTTATTAAATATCCTCAGTTAGCAATAGTTCCAGATGGTGGAAAAAATCCAGCATTTTTAGCAATGATGGTACCAAAAGGTGATACTAAGTGGAATGATTATGTAAATAAATGGATTAAAGATAAAAAATCCTCAGGCTTCTTCACTAAGTTACTAGCTAAATATAATTTAAAAAGCTTATAAAAAATTAGTAATTAATTTTTTATTCTTTATAAGTTAAAGAGTGAAAAATCTATTTTTATTAATTCTAATTTTTCCATTAACGTCATGCGGTAAAAATGAATTAAACTGGTTGATCTTATCACCAAACAATATTGAGGGATTAACTAATCTGAAGTTTTTATTAAGTGGTTTAACAACTACTATTTATATTAGTATAGTCTCAATAATTATTTCAATAATTCTTGGTCTTTTAGTTGCTATTCCATCGCTGGCTAAAAGTAAATTCTTAACTTATCTCAATATTGGTTATGTTGAAATTGTAAGAGCCATTCCTTTATTAGTTTTAATTTTGTGGATTTATTATGGACTACCAATAATGACTGGAATAAGTTTTAGCCCATTTGTTTCTGGTATCATAGCTCTATCAATAAGTGAAAGTGCTTTCCAAGCAGAAATATTTAGAGCAGGAATTAATTCAATTAAAAAATCTCAATGGGAGGCAGGAAGCTCTTTAGGGTTAAGTTTTTTTAGAAAATTAAGATTAGTTATCTTGCCTCAAGCAATAAAAAATATCTTACCAGCTATCGGTAATCAATTTGTGTATGTGCTAAAAATGTCATCTCTTGTATCAATAATTGGTATTGGAGATTTAACTAGAAAGGCAAACGAATTAGTTGTGACAACTTACCGGCCGCTGGAAATATATACATTTTTAATTCTAGAATATTTAGTCTTAATATTAATTGTTTCTTATCTTGTTAGAAAATTAGAAAAAAAATTACAAAAAGATTAATTTTTTCTTCTATAGTCCCAAGGATATTCAAAAGTCATTGCCCACATACCTTTTTTATTTTTTTTGGCATAATCTTCATCTTGAATATATTTTGTTGAATATTTCCTGTAAGCAAAAGCATAACCCTCTCGAACAAGATACTTAGATAAACTTTGATTATTTACAAAACATTCAGCTAAAATTCTCTTATATCTATCTACACCCTCTTTGACACATTTTACTTTGTTTTTACCTATCTTATTAATAAGTAATTGTTTTGCTTGAATTCCACATTTGATAACCTCATTATTCTTATTACAAATTTGTTTAATTTCAGGAGTATCAATGCCACTAAAACGAATTTTTTCATTGTTTAAATGAATAGTATCTCCGTCTATAACTTTTATTTCACTAGATTTTACATCAAGGTATGTGACAAAGAAAAATATTAAACTAATACTAGTAAGTAAAAAGATTTTTATTTTGTTTGAAAACATTATTCAAAAAATACCCAATAAACATTAGAACTGCAATTCCCATAAACCAATTTGTTACTAAAATTGTATAAAAAATATCCTCGTAATCACCTCCTTTAATATTAATTACATACCATAGACTTAAAAATGGAAGGGCTGTTAATCTTAGAATACTTAAATAAAGACTATACAATGGTTTTTTGACTGCTTGAAATACGGCAGTTGTTATGAAAAAGACTGGATATATTGGGCCGATTAATGCTGCAACTTTTAGATATATTGCGCCATGCTTAATGGCCTCTGAGTTGTCCGTAAATAATGAAACCAAAAACTCTGCACCAAAAAAAATTATTATACCTGCACAAATCATGAAGGATGATCCAAACAAAAGAGCTTTTCTGTATAGTTCTCTCAATCTATCATAATTTTTTGCACCAAAATTTTGTCCACCAATAGATAATACTGCTGTATTTAATCCAATAACGGGAAGTAAAAAAACTTGTTCAATTCTTAAAGCAGCACCATAACCAGCAGTAGCCAAATCTCCAAATTTACCAATGAAGTAAAGGATGTTGAACAAGCCAACACCAATCAACAACATGCTAAACATCACAGGAATCGTCTGATACAAGAGTTCCCCAAGAAGATCAAATTTTGGAATAAAACACTCGGGCTTAAGATATTTCTTTAATTCACAACAATAAACTTTATATGCTAAATACAAAAGACCAACAAACTGAGCCACTACAGTGGCTATTGCAAGTCCAGCTATTCCAAATGCTGGTACAAAACCATAACCAAAAATAAATAATGGATTTAGAACAATATTTAAAAAGAAACTAAAAATTAAAACATTCCTATAACTTTTTGTATCACCTTGTGCGTTTAAAGTTCCATTTAAGGAAATCTGAATCAAAACAATTATGGTTCCATAAAAAATTACATCAAGATATTTTCTGGTAAGAACAATTGCTTCTTGATCAGAGCCCATCAGAGAAAGTAAGAAGTCTGAAACATTTAAACCAAAAAAAGTGACTATTATGGATAAAAAGATTGCAAATATAATTGATTGGGCAACAAATAATGATGCCTTTCTTTTGTTATTAGCACCTATATTATTTCCAATTAAAGTGTTTGTTCCTGCAGTTAGTCCTACTCCTATGGCAATAATAGTAAAATAAATTGGAAAAGATTTTGCAATTGCAGCAATTGCTTCAGCAGATATTCTTCCTGCAAACCAAGTGTCTACGAGATTGTAAAAAGTTTGAAATAATGAGCCAACACTTGCTGGAATAGTAACTTTTCTCAATAAAAACCATATTGGATCTTTGGTTAATTTGAATGATTGTGACAAATAAATCCTTAGTTAAATTCTTTTTGAAAATTATATTTTTTTCCTGATAGTTTTGCCTTGTATACCTGACTTTGTCTCATTCTAAAACGAGATTTTTGATTTTTTGAAAGTTTATTAAAACAATTAGGACAAGTCACACCCTCTTCATATTTTTTAGATTTTTTGTCCTTAAATGATATTGGCTCTCTACATCCACCACAAATTGAATAAGATCCTTGCACTAATCCATGTTTTAAGCTTACTCTATTGTCAAATACAAAACATTCACCTTTCCATAAACTGTTTTTTTGTTTAATTTTTTTTAAATAATTTAGAATTCCACCTTTTAGTTGATAAATATTTTTAAAACCTTTTTTTTCTAAATATGCAGATGCTTTTTCACACCTAATTCCTCCAGTGCAAAACATGGCAATTGGTTGATCTTTTTTTAATCTTTTTAAGTATTTTGGAAAGTCTCTAAAGTTATCTATATTTGGATTTATTGATTTCTTAAAAGATCCAACTTTATATTCAAAAGGTTTTCTTGTGTCTAATAAAAACGTTTCCTTATTTTTTATTAATTCATTCCACCTAGTTGGGTCGATATGAGTATTTTTTTTTTTGATCCTATTCGATATCTTAAAATCCATTGGTACAACTTCTTTTTTAATTTTTACTTTAGCTTTATGAAAAGGTTTAAATTCACTTTTTGAATTATTAAAATTATCAAATTTTTTGATACTCAAAATTTTTTTTAATCTAGTAATTGTAGTTTTAATATTATTATTTTTTCCAGATATAGATCCATTCAAACCCTCCTTGGATATAATTATTGATCCATCTATGTTTTTGTTAATTAAAAGATTTTTTAATAATTTTTGATTTCTTTTTAAATCATTTATTTTTTGAAATTTATAAAAACCAAATACAGTGAACATTAGATCTTTCTACAAACAGTCATTCCATCACCAAACGGGACCATGACTTTTTCTATTCTCTTATCTTTAGAGATAAAATCATTCAAATCTCTTATACTTTTTGTAAACTTGTCATTAAAATCTTTTTTAACAACCTCTCCATGCCACAAAACATTATCAATTATCACTAACCCCTCTTTATTTAATAGATCTAACGAAATTTCATAATATTTTTGGTAATTCATCTTGTCTGCATCAATAAAGACTAAATCAAATTTTTCATTTCTAATACTCATCAAAGTTTCCAGTGCTGGTTTAATAATTGTTTTAATCTTGTGGTTTTGATTAGCCTTCTTAAAAAATTTTTGAGCAATTTTATTTGTTTCCTCATTTTTATCTAACGCAACTATTCTACCCTCATCTGGTAATGCTAATGCCATAGACAATGTGCTTAAACCTGTAAAAGTTCCTATTTCTAGAACTTTTTTAATTTTGGAAATCTTAATAATCAAATGTAGAAATTGACATTGAGAAATTGATATTTGCATTCTTTTTGAATCACCAAGTGATAAGTTATAATCAATTATTTCTCTTTGAATAGGATGCAGTTTCAAACCATTTCTTAAGATATAATCTTGTAAATGTTTTGTGATATTAAGGTCTGAACCCATAACCTTATAATTTTTTCTTTAGGATCTCATTGATCAATTGAGGGTTGGCTTTTCCACCTGATGCTTTCATTGCTTGACCAACAAAAAAACCAAATAATTTTTCTTTGCCTTGTTTATATTCAATAGCTTTTTCTCTATTATCATTAATTATTTTGTCGATCAAAGCCTCTAAAGCTTTTGGATCACTTTGTTGTTTTAATCCTTTTTCCTCAACAATCTTTTGTGGATCTTTATCTCCATCTAACATTAATTCAAAAACAGTCTTAGCTATTTTTCCTGAAATTGTTCCATTCTTTATTAAATTGACTAATATGGCTAAGTTCTTTGCGCTAACTGGACTTTGAGAAATTTCTAAGTTCTTGGCATTTAAAACAGCAAACAATTCACCAGTAATCCAGTTTACTGCTAATTTCATATCTTTATTTTTACCCATCTTTGTTACAACTTCTTCAAAATATTTTGCTGTATCGATATCTGAGACTAAGATTGTTGCTTCATATGGTGAAAGCTTAAATTTATCAATAAATCTTTTCTTTTTATCGTCTGGTAATTCTGGAATATCTTTTTTAAGTTCATTAACAAATTCATCAGATACTTCTAAAGGTAATAAATCAGGATCTGGGAAATATCTATAATCATGTGCGTCCTCTTTTGATCTCATCGATCTTGTTTCATTCTTTTTAGTATCAAATAATCTTGTCTCTTGATCAATTAATTTACCTTCCTCAATTAAATCAACCTGTCTATTTGCTTCATATTCAATAGCCATTTGCATAAATTTTATAGAATTCACGTTTTTAATCTCACATCTTGTTCCAAATTCTTTTGAGCCTTTTGCTCTTACAGAAACATTTACATCTGCTCTAAGTGATCCCTCTTGCATATTACCATCACATGTTCCCAAATATCTCATTATTGATCTTAGTTTTTTGATATATGCACTTACTTCATCAGGAGATCTAAGGTCTGGCTTACTTACAATTTCCATTAAAGCCACTCCTGATCTATTAAGATCTACGAAAGTATTTTGAGGATCAAGATCATGAATACTTTTTCCTGCATCTTGTTCTAAATGTAACCTTTCAATACCAACTTCTTTTTGTCCATCAGGCATGTCTAAGATGACTTTACCCTCACCTACTATAGGATCTTTAAATTGAGAAATCTGATATCCTTGAGGTAAATCTGCATAAAAATAATTTTTTCTATCAAATACAGATCTTTTGTTGATTTTTGCATTAAGGCCAATACCAGTTTTAATAGCTTGTTTAACACAAAATTCGTTTATTACAGGTAGCATTCCTGGAAATGCTGCATCAACTAAACTTACCTGGGTATTTGGTTCGGCTCCAAATTTAGTAGCAGAGGTAGAAAATAATTTTGACTCTGACAATACTTGAGCATGAACCTCTAAACCAATAACAACTTCGTATTGATTATCTTTTCGATTGATTAAATACTCTGAATTTTTTTTACTCACTTAATCCACCAATCTGTAATTTTATTTTTAAAATTAATCTTTTCTTCCATTGCAAAGGCAATATTTAATATATTTTGTTCATCAAAAGCTCTCCCAATTATTTGTAAGCCTAATGGGTATCCTTTTGAGTCATGACCTGCTGGAATTGAAATTCCTGGTAGGCCTGCAAGATTAACTGGGACTGTAAATATATCATTAAGGTACATGGAAACTGGATCATTTGTTTTTTCACCTATTTTAAATGCCGAACTTGGTGTTGATGGAGTTAAAATTGCATCAACCTTTTTATATGCTTCATCAAAATCATTTTTAATTAATTTTCTTACTTTTTGAGCTTTTAGATAGTAAGCATCATAATAACCAGAGGATAAAACATAAGTTCCAATCATAATTCTTCTTTGAACTTCTGCACCAAAGCCTTCTGACCTGGTTTTTTCATACATATCAATTAAATTTTCACCCTTAGCTCTAAATCCATACTTAACACCATCATATCTTGCTAAGTTTGAAGATGCTTCTGCAGGAGCAACTATATAATAAGTAGGTAAAGCATAATTAGTATGAGGTAATGAAATATCAATTGTTTCAGCTCCACAATCTTTGACATACTCAATTCCTTTTTGCCAAAGATCTTCAATTTCTTTTGGCATTCCATCAACTCTATACTCTTTTGGTATCCCAATTTTTTTTCCTTTTATATTATTGGTAAGTTCTTTGCTGTATTGATTTCTTTTGAAATCTATTGAGGTAGAATCTTTTGGATCATAAGTACTAATTACCTCTTGTAGTAAAGCACAATCTTTAACATTTTGTGCCATTGGTCCTGCCTGATCTAATGATGATGCAAAAGCAACAATCCCATAGCGTGAGCAGCTTCCATAAGTAGGTTTCAATCCAACTGTTCCTGTAAAAGAAGCAGGTTGTCTAATTGATCCACCAGTATCAGTCCCAATTGTAATCGGTGTTAATTTTCCAGCCACTGCTGAAGCAGACCCCCCGGATGAACCACCTGGAACTAAGTTTTTATCAATTGGATTTTGCACGCTACCAAAAAAACTAGTTTCATTTGATGAACCCATTGCAAATTCATCACAATTTAGTTTACCTAAAAGTATTGCACCTTCTTTCCAAATATTATCCGTTACTGTTGATTCATATGTTGGAACAAAATTATTTAAAATTTTACTACCAGCGGTTGTTTTAACATCTTTTGTGCAAAATAAATCTTTTACTGCCATTGGAACACCTGGCAATTTTAAATCTAAATTAGGTTTTTGATCAAATTTTTTTGCTTTGTCTAAAGCTGATGTGAAATCCTCAGTAACATATGAATTCAATTCTTTGGATTTTTCAGATCTATCTATGAATGCTTTAGTTACTTCAGTTGAAGATAGTTTTTTATCTTTAATATTTTTAACTAATTCTGTCAGAGATTGTTTTGTTATATCTGACATTACTCTATCACCTTTGGTACAACAAAATAATCTTCATTATCTTGAGGAGAATTTTTAATTATTTGTTCTCTAATATTCTTACTTTTAACCTCGTCATGCCTTAGTTTTAATGTTGTTTCAGCTACTGAAGTTAAAGGTTCAACATTGTCTGTTTTTAATTCATTAAGTTTTTCAATAAATTCAAAAATCGAATTTAAATCACCAGCTAACTTTTCAGCTCTTATTTCATCAACTGAAATTCTTGATAATTTTG
>CACJFJ010000004.1 GCA_902592675.1 uncultured Pelagibacteraceae bacterium | reverse complement strand
CATACATACAGAAACCGACGTGAATCAAAAACATCAGCACTACTGTTACCCAGTAGTAAAATTCTGTAAATATAGTAGTAAGAGCACCTAACTGATCAGTCATATTCTCTCTCCATATTAGTTTTCGAAAGCCTATAAAATTTGTGAAGTTGTGACAAACAAAACAATCATTTAAAACCTAATATTGACAATAGGTTTTAAAATAAAATCAACTTTAGATTGTGTAATTAAAATTTTAGGTATGCTTTTTTCAAATCAACAAGAGGGTGTTTTGGAGACATTTGAAATTTTACTAAAAGTTCTCTTGCGATCATGTCTCTGTCTTGTTGGTTATCTGGTAATTTGATTGATGATGGGATTGTAACCCAACCATTAGCATTTCTGCAAAATACAGCTGGTCTTCCTTCTTCATAACCCATATGAACATCTTCTAACCAATTCAAATCATCCCAGCCCATTGCCTCTACATACTTCTTAAGGAATGGTGTCATTTTTTTGTAATCTGGAAGAAGATTAACGTCATATCTATAACCAATTGACTGACCAATCATCTTTTCTCTTGCTGTTTCTTTTTTCTTTCCTAGCTGTTGGTCTTTAACAACTACTGATTTAGAAACTTTTTTTTTATTTTTTTTCTTAGCCATTTTTATCTTTAAATTTTATGAAAGTTATCAACTCCAACAGTATAATTAGTACCTGCTAGCGGAACTTTTGCTAAAGCTGATGCCTCAGAAGTTAGTGCTGCCAAATCTTCAGGCTCTAGAGAATGAATATTTGTTTTTCCACATGCTCTAGCTAATAACTGAGCTTCTAAAGTCATTGAATGAAGATAATTATAAACTCTTAAAGCTGCATCATCAGGATTTAATCTAGCTCTTAGTTTGGGATCTTGCGTTGCAACACCTACTGGACATCTACCAGTATGACAGTGATAACACTCTCCAGCTTTTACACCCATTTCTTTCTCAAAATTTGCTTCCGGAATATCTTTGTTACAGTTAAGCGCAATCATAGAACCTGTACCAATAGCTATTGCATCTGCACCTAAAGCTAATGCTTTTGCCATATCAGCACCATCTCTTACACCACCAGCATAAATTAATGTAACTTTTCCAGTTTTTCCTACATCATCCAATGCTCTTCTTGCTTCTCTTATAGCTGCAATACCGGGAATACCAGTGTTGGCAGCGGCGATGTGTGGACCTGCTCCTGTAGATCCTTCCATCCCATCTAAATAGATAGAGTCAGGATCACATTTTGCAGCCATACGCACATCATCATAAACTTTTGATGCACCTAATTTTAATTGAATTGGAACTTTATTTTTTGTTAGTTGTCTAAGTTCTTCAACTTTTAATGCCAAATCGTCTGGACCTAACCAATCAGGATGTCTTGCAGGAGATCTTTGATCAATACCTGAGGGTAATGATCTCATCTCAGCAACTTGGTCGGTTACTTTCTGACCCATTAAGTGACCACCCATACCAACTTTTTGTCCTTGTCCAATGAAAACTTCTATCCCATCAGCTAGTTGAGCATGATGTGGATTAAATCCATATCTTGATTGAATACATTGATAAAACCATTTTTCTGAATACCTTCTTTCATCAGGTATCATTCCACCTTCACCCGAACATGTTGCGCTACCTGCCATCGTAGCTCCTCTTGCTAATGCAGTTTTCGCCTCATAAGATAAAGCACCAAAACTCATACCTGTTATATAAACTGGAATATCCAGTTCAATTGGATTTTCACATCTTGGTCCAATAACAGTTTTTGTTTCGCACTTTTCTCTGTAACCTTCAATAACAAATCTAGTAAGAGTTCCTGGCAAGAAAACTAAATCATCAAATGTTGGAATTTTTTTCATTAATGCCATTCCACGCATTCTGTATCTTCCTAACTGAGATTTAATATGAATATCATCAATTACCTCTGGTGTGAAAATAGCATTATGGCCTAATAAACTTTTATTTCTGCCACCGTTTGAACTCAAATGAACGTCAGCTTTTCCACCTACGTTACCATTATTTTTTAGTTTACCATTTTTCTTCTTTTTTTTCTTAGCCATTAAATCGCTCCTTTTTTCTCAGTAGGTTCTAAGTTGTCGTAATTCCAAAGTTTTTTACCTGCTACAATTTTTTTCATTTTGCTTACATCAAAATTTTCACCAATCTCAGCAACCTTTAATTTTCTTCTTAACCAATCTTGATCGCTTTTTGTTAGCTCGGCGTCTACAGCATCACTACCATAAGAGCCGATTTCTCCACCTACGAAAATTGTCCCATCATACATAGAGTCTCCTAAATTTATACCTACATTACCTAAAATTATGATTCTTCCTCTTTGCATCATAAAACCTGTAAATGCACCAGCATCACCACCAATAATTATAGTTCCACCTTTCATATCAATACCAGTTCTGGCACCTACACTTCCTTTACATATTAAATCTCCTCCTCTAATAGCTGCACCAAAACACGAACCTGCATTTTTCTCAATTACCACTTTGCCTGCCATTAAATTTTCTGCACAAGACCATCCAACTCTTCCGTTGATTCGTACAATTGGTCCATCACATGATCCAATGCCAAAATATCCTAAACTACCTTCAAAAATTAAATTAAGTTTGTTTAAGATACCAACACCTATACTGTGTTTACCTTGAGGATTTTTAATTACTATAGTCCCGTAGCCTTGACTCATTAGATTATCAATTTCTTTATTTGCATCTGCAGCTGTCATATCTTTGACGTCAAGATCCGTTCTTTTATTAAAATCCACATCATAGGTGCCAAAATAATAAAAATTTTCTGCCTCATCAGGATTGAAAAATTTTTGTTGTGTTCTTCCTGTTAAAACTTCAGTGTGCATACCCATAGCTTGGGCTTTTGTTTTTTTTGAAACACTTTTTATATTTGCCATACTTTAACCTCACCATCAAATGGATCATAAGTATCAATTTCTTGTGGTAAAATTGATCTTATTGCTATTTCTTCTGAACCCATTGCTACTAAATCATCAGACTCATAAAGCACCAAGGGTTTAGCAGCCATAGTGTCTTTTGCCATACCTAAAGAGTCATTTGTAGCTACAAAATAAGTAAAGACACCATCTAAACCAGTTAGAGACTCTTTCATGCCTTCTTCTAAAGATGCGCCATCTCTCATTTTTTCTGCTAAATAAACAGCAATAAGTTCTGAGTCACACTCAGACATAAATCTCATTCCTTTATTTTCTAAAGCTCTTCTATTATTCCAATAATTTGTAAGCTGACCATTATGAACAACTGATACATCACTAAACGGATAACCCCAGAATGGGTGGGCAGATTTAATATCTACACCAGACTCAGTTGCCATTCTTGCGTGCCCAATTGCGTGAGTACCAACAAGTTTATCTAAATTATATCTATCACAAACCATTTTTGCATTCCCAAGATCTTTGATTACTTCTAATGATTTACCCATTGAAAGTATTTCTACCCCAGGAATACTCTCAATCTTTTGTGAAAATTCTAATAAATCTTTTTTATTATATTCTATTTCATATCTTAATGAGTAGGGAAGTATCCTTTCTTCTTTGATAATTTTTGCACCCATTTCATTAAGATAAGTATCAACAATTTTTTTTCTTTCATCATAAACAGACACATCCTCAGCAACTGATGTGCTACCTTCACCAACGTTTTCTCCAACTTTAAAACGCATGATAAAATTTTTTCCATCTGTATCTCCGTATAAAGCGTAACCTGTAGAGTCTTCTCCTCTATGTTTCAAAGCTTGCAACATACCTTGAAGTTCATGACCAACTTTTGAGGACTTTCCTCTATGAATTAATCCTGCAATTCCGCACATATACTTTTCCTCTTTTCTTATTTTTATGGTAAGCAATCTAGATACGTATCTAGATCCCATTGGGTTGTTGCTCCTAAAAATCTCTCCCATTCATCATTTTTATACCAATGAAAAACTTTATACATTTCATCAGGCATTGCTGATTTAATTATCTCATCCTCAGATAATCTCTCTAGTGCTTCGCCTAAGCTCAAAGGAAGTTTCTTTACATCTTTACCTGCTTTTTGAGCTTCATAAATATTTCTAGATTCTGGAGCTGCGGGTTGCATTTTTTTACTAATACCATGATCACAAGCTTTTAATAATGCTGCACCTAATAAATATGGATTATGCATTGAGTCTACTGATCTGTATTCAAATCTACCTGGTGCAGATACCCTCAAACCACAAGTTCTATTTTGATAACCCCAGTCTGCATAAACAGGTGCCCAAAAACCTTGGTCCCATAATCTTCTATATGAGTTTACAGTTGAAGAACCTAATGCTGTTAAAGCTGGCAAATGTTCCATGATACCTGCTATTGATTGTAATCCAATTTTTCCAGGTAACTGCATATCTTTAGTATCTGGCATGAAAGTATTTGTTCCACCCTCAACATAGCCAAAAACCTCTTCGACACCTGGTAAAGATTTGTGTCCAAGTTTATTCGTTTTAACTTTTCCACCTTTCCATAAAGACATATTAGTATGACAACCACTTGCCGAAACTCCCATAAATGGTTTGGTCATAAAACATGCAATTAGATTGTGTTCTCTTGCAACTTGAGCACATATTTGTCTGTATGTTGATAGTCTATCTGCATTTCTTAAAACGTTGTCATATGTCCAGTTCAATTCTAATTGACCGGGCGCATCTTCATGATCTCCTTGAATCATATCTAGACCCATTGCTTTTGCATATTCAATCACCTTCATAAACACAGGTCTTAATGACTCAAATTGGTCTATGTGATAACAAAATGGTTTCGAAAATCCTTTTCCAGTTGGAGTACCATCATCATTTTTAGTCAGCCACATCATTTCTGGTTCAGTTCCTACTCTTAACTCTAAACCATGTTTCTTTTGGAATTCATCCATGAAAATTCTTAAATTTCCTCTGCAATCAGAAGTTAAATGACCTCCAGGATTATTTCTTTCTTCTCTATTTCTAAAACAAGTTACAAAAACTCTTCCAACTCTCTTATCCCACGGTAACTGACAAAAAGTTTCAGGATCAGGAATTCCAACTAATTCCATTGCTTCTGGTCCATAACCAATATAGTTATTGTGACGATCTAAAAATAAGTTTGCGGTTGCTCCATAAACTAATTGGAAACCTTTTTCAGCTGTTCTTTCCCAATGATCGGCGGGTATTCCTTTTCCAACCACTCTTCCTGTTACAGAAATAAATTGATAATAAATATATGTTATCCCTAATTCGTTTATTTTTTCTCTGACTTTTTTGACTTGTTTATCTCTACCCGGTCGGTTTACGTGCTTTTCTAGATCCGTCATTTTTCCCCTCAATGAATTATAAATTTATTCAAGCGTAACTGAAAAATTTATTAGTGTCTAGGCTTGAAGTTTAGCTCCAAGGAAACGGACTGTTCGAAGTAGGGTGTAATTCTCCCTTCTCGTAACGGTTGAATCTAAATGGTTTTAATAAATCACTTTCAGTACCAAGAATTTCTTTTGCTACCAGTTCACCCACACCTATCATTTTGTATCCGTGGTTAGCGTCAGCAATCATATAAACATTTTCAAAAAACCTATCGAAGATTGGAAAAGAATCTGGGGTCATACACCCAAGTCCACCTGAAGGACCTTTTCTATACAAGTCTGATTTCCCCTCAAATCTTTTTTGGCAATGAGCTAAAGCAGAGCACCACATTTCGCTAAATGCATCAGTTGTTTGATATTCTGGTGACTCAATTCCATATGGATCAACGTTAACTTTATCGAAATGTTTTTTAACAATGTAAGGAGAAGTTCCTCCCTGAACACCTAACCCTTCAATATCAGGCTTATAATAAATCCCCCAAATTTTATCTGTAATTAATTTTTTTGTTTTATCTGAATACAATGGCGCAGTAGAGTCGACATGAACCACAGGAGGTTGTTTACCATCATTTGTTTTTAAGAAATCTGGCTCTACTCCAATAACACCTTCTTGAAGCATCCAGTAAGTCCACATGTCAGTAACATGCATCTTACCATCTTTACCTTTAATGTTTGCAGTTTTTGGTAGCTCTAACATGTTCCAAAAATCTCTTGCCCAAGGTCCTGCTCCAATTACGACTTGTTCACAATCAATTGTCCCTTTGTCTGTTTCTACTCCAGTTACAGCTTTACTATTACTCCCTCTTTTAAATCCTGTGACTTTGACACCTTTCATGACTTGAACACCATTAGAAGTAGATTTATTTTCTAGTGCTTTAATGGAATCTTTATTGAAGGCGTATCCCCCTTTTTTTTCATGAAGAATTGAAGTAATGCCTTGAGCTTGCCAGTCATCGAACATGCCCTTCATGTATTTCATACAATCCTTTTCACCTTCTATAAAATCAGATTCATATCCTATTGCTTTTTGTTGTTCATAAATGCTTGAAACATCTTCATGCATCACCTCAGGTGATATTTGTAAATAACCTACTGGATTATATTTAAATGCCTTAGGATCGCTTTCCCAAACCGAAACTGAATGTGCCATTAATTCCCTCATCGCTGGTTGAAAATAATTATTTCTAACCACGCCACAAGCTATGCCACTCGCACCTGCAGCAGTATCTTTCTTTTCTAAAACAACAATATCGCCTGGATTTTTATATGTTTCGGATAGTTTCCAAGCAGTGCTTAATCCGTGAATCCCCCCACCGATAATTACTACTTTTGCTTTTGTCGGTAATGACATATGCACATCTTTATTTTTCATGCGAGGTAAATATATAATTTTTTATATATATAAAAAATATAAGTAAAAATAATAAAGCTTTAAAAACTTAGATGTTTAAGGGTTTCAATGTATTTATTAAATTCTTCAATAAAAGATACACTTGGCTTTATGTGCTTTTTTCGCTGGTCTCCAGAAGTTTTTTCTAAGAAAAAAAAACCTTTTTCACATGCTTCATTAATCATTAAAGCTGACTTTGGACGTGAAGTTTTAAATAATTTAGTCTTTAATTCCTCAACTGTTAAGTCCTCTTTATATTTATAAGCGTGCATAACTAAAAGCATCATATGATAATGGGAAGGTGATTTTCTAAAAAAATAGTTACTCGACGTGTGAGAAAGCTTCATTTGATCTTCCCAAAACTCTAATAAATCTTTTGCTGTTTTGGGCATTAAGATCTAACTCTAGTTTTCATAGGATCAAAGTGTGGGTAAGCAACTACTTTGGCAGAAATTCTTTTTTGATGACCGTCAATTTTACCCACCTCTACCTCAGTGCCTATTTCAGAATATTGATTATCAATTCTACATAAAGCTATATTTTTGTTGAGAGTAGTTGATAAACAACCACTTGTAATCACACCAACTTGAGATCTTCCAACATGTACACAATCACCATGACCTGAGGGTTCTTTACCGATCAACTCAAGACCAACAAGTTTTTTTTGTGGATTTGCTTTTCTTTCTTTTAAAACGCTTTTACCAATAAAATCTTCTTCCTTTGACTTAAGAGGCACTGCAAAACCAATTCCAGCCTCAAACGGGTCCTGTTGACCATCAAATTCGTTTCCAAACAAAATTAAACCTGCTTCAATTCTCAATTTATCTAAAGCAGCAAATCCAGCAGGTATTAAGTTATCATTTTTGCCATACTCCATAAGTTTATCCCATACTTTTGGTGCATCCTTTGGATGGCACCATATCTCATAACCAAGTTCACCAGTGTAACCAGTTCTAGAAACAATTAATGGTATTCCCTGAAGTTCTTCAACTCTGCATATTGAAAATCTAAACCATTCTAACTCTTCGATTGAAGGCTGTGTCGGAGGTGTAAAAATCATTTTTTTTAAAATTTCTCGACTTTTCGGTCCTTGAATTGAAACATTGCTAATTTGATCTGTTGAGTTTTTTATGTTTACTTTGAACTTTTTCTTTTGAGCAACTTCTTTAAGCCACTCTCCCGCATACTCGTCTCCGCAAATCCATCTAAAACCGGTTTCACTCAATCGAAATAAAGTGCCATCATCGAACATCATTCCGTTTTCATAACACATTGCAGAATAAACAATTTGTCCAACAGAAAGTTTTTTAATATTTCTAGTTAAAGTATAATTCATCAATTCTTCAGCATCTGGTCCTATAATTTCAAATTTTCTCAATGACGATAAATCGATTAAAACAGCATTCTCTCTGCAAGCATTATATTCTTCTACAACACCATGTTTCGTGTAATCATTTGGAAGCCAAAAACCTCTAGCATCAATAAAATTTCTAGTTAATTTTGATGTTCTTTCATAAAACCCAGAATTTCTAGTAAGTTTTTTTTCAGAGTCTGTTTTCATTCTAAAAGCAAATGATTTTGAAAATTCTTTTTTTTTGTCATAGGTTCTAACAAAAATATCTGTGGGATTCCATGAATTACATGCATCAATATCACTTGGACATGCAGTTGTTCCAATAGTTAAATCTTTTAATGCTCTAAACATCACATAATCCCCTGGTCTTGCAAATGACTCATCAGAAATGACAGAATTTAAACCAGTTGCTGAGGTATTAAAAAATAAATTGATGGCTTGCCAACCTTTTTGTTTTTCAACTCCATATGCGGCCATTGCATTATTTAGGTTATCTGAACAATTTGGATGACCAAAATAACCAGCATCTTCATAATATTTTGACGTGCAAGCTAAATTAAATGTATCGTGTTTGCCAACTGTATCTCTTATCACTTCAACTAAAGGTTCATGATCTGTGTCGTAAAATTTTGAGAACAATCCTGGCCCAGGAAAAGTATTTCCCATAAAAGTTCGTGTGGTCTGCCAATCGAGACCTTTTTCAATTTTTTTATCAAGTTTTCTTGTATCAAATGCAACAAAATCAGAGCATTGTCTACCTGCTGGACTAATAATTTGGATGTAATCACCTTCTTTTACTTGAAATGAAATAGCAGTTTGTCTATCAATATTTTTTTCGTAATGTGGCTCAAATACAGGATCAGGAATTATTGATAATTCTTTATCATTCGTAATTTTAGCTCTTTTTATAAATAATATTAAATCACCAGATGGATTTTGCTGACTTACCAACATGTCATTTTGTGGTGCAGAGAAGATAACATAACACTTATCTTTAGATTTTAATTTAATTTTTTCACCACTGGGTGTTTTATCATCAAATAAAATTGAAGAATGCGATTTATTTAAATCAAGATTTCTTTTTTTTAATTGAAAATTTGTAGCTAGAGAACTTTCATCCTTTTTTTTTAAAATCTCTTTAATAAAACTTTTATTGCTATTCTCTTTCAAATTTAAAATTGCAAGTTCAGATTTTCCATTTTTGTCAAAACAAATTATTTCACAAATCTGATTTCCCTCATCATTAATGATTTCTATTTCGTCATCTGGGAAAATTTGTAAACCGGTGAGCCCACCAGCATTAACAACATGTCTTTCAACTCCAGGTGGTAGTATATTTAAACCAGGTTCTTTTATATCTAATGTAGTCAGCGACATTTTTATAAATCTAAATATATAATATATATAAATCTTGTAGTTGACTATCATTTTACTTAGGCACATACTAATGACACTTAATATTAAGAAAGGGGAATAAATGCGAAAAATAATATCGTTAATTTCTGCAGCTATAATATCAGCAGTAAGTTTTGCTGGATTATCAAATGCAGATAGTAAAAAGCCCATCGTAATTCCGACACATAACTGGTCAAGTCAAATTGTAATGGCTTACGTTATTGGTGGAATAATGGAAGACATGGGTAACAACGTAAAATACGTAAATGCTGACTCACAAGCAGTATACGAGTCAATCAGAATTGGTGACGTAACTATATCTCACGAGGTGTGGGAATCTGCTTTTGGTAAATCATTCACAACAGCTCTTGATAAAGGTGGATTGCTAGACTGGGGAGACCATGAAGCAAGAACACTTGAGGATATGGGATATCCTAATTGGGTTGCTGAAAAAGGATTATGCCCAGGACTACCGGACTGGACTGCTTTAAAAAATCCAGACTGTGCTAAAAACTTTACAACACCTGACTCTCCAGATGGAAAAGGAAGAATGTTGGAAGGTCCACAAACTTGGCATGGTGATTTAATTCCACAAAGAGTTGATGCTCTAGGATTAGGTGATCTATGGTGGGTTAAATTTGCTGGAAGTGCAGATGCACTTTGGGCAGAGTTAGCAGCAGCTGAAAAAGAAGGAAGAGGAACAATCATCTTTAATTGGACACCAAACTTTACTGATGGTGCTGGTTTTACATTTATCGACTTTCCTCCGTACACTGCAGGTTGCAGACCTGAAGATGGTGGAGATGGAAAATGTGGTTCGCCAGATGGTTATTTGAAAAAAGCGGTTAACGCTGATTTTCCAAAAACTCATCCGGATGCAGCAGCAATGTTCAAAAAACTTTCTTTCACAACAAGTCAGATTGGTGCAATGGCAGCTTTAGTTGACATTGATAAAATGACTCACGAAGATGCAGCTAAAAAATGGCTGAAAGATAATAAGAAAGTTTGGAAAGCTTTTACTAAATAAGGTTAAAGCAATTAAATCTTTAAATCTCTCCCAACTATGTTGGGGGAGATTTTTTTTTAAAAAAAGATGAACAAATATTTTTTAAGCATAGTCATTAGTTTATTATTTTTTGGCCAAACTTTTGCAAAAGATGTAAGTATTAATGAGAACATTAATCTTGAGTTTGTATGTGATTTAGAAAAAAAAATAATTAAAAATTCAGAGTACAATTATCAAACTTTTTTAGCCAAAGATTTAAATGAAAAAGGATTGGATAAATTTGAAATTCAATCAAAACAACCAGAAACCCTTTTAATTAGAGGATTATCGTTATTTCTTTCAGATACAGAAAAATTGAATGTTAAGGTTGTTAATAAAGATGTGGTTTTATTTAAATCGATTGATCAAGAAAAAAATTATTCAGAGTCAGGTATTATTACTAGAAAAACAGGAGAGTTAATTCATGAAATTACAAGAAATATAAAAAGTGAAAATGCAGAAAAATATATTTCAATATATTCATGTATTAAACATGATCAAAAAGTCTGATTTTTTTTTGGTAAATTTTGTGTAAAATATCATTATGAAAAAGTATCTCTTAGCGATAATTTTAAGTTTACTTATCAGTTCAGTTGCAATAGCTCGAAGCACAGGATGCAAAGAAGGAAATTGTGAAAACGGTTTTGGTAAGTGGGTTTACACAGACAAAACTACTTATGAAGGTGAATGGGTAGGCACAAAAAAAAACGGTCAAGGGACTGAAACTTGGCCTAATGGATACATCTATAAAGGAGAATTTAAAAATAGTGAATGGAGCGGGGTAGGTATTTTAACATTTCCAGATGGCTCAACTTATGAAGGTGAATGGGCAAAAGGGTTTATGAATGGCAAAGGCACTTTTACTTCATCAGATGGAACCCAAAAATCTGGTATATGGAAAAATGGAAAGATACAAGAGTAAATGTCAAAAGAAAATTTTTTAAATAAAATAAAATATTTACCCGAGACCACAAAACAGTTTGGTGGCTTGGTACTAATAATTCTCACAATATCCCTATCTTTTTTTGTTCTTAACATAATGTTTGGTGGTGGTGATGAACTTGTTAGAAAGATGAAATTAGAAGAGGAAAGGATTGCTCAAGAAAAGAAATTAAGTGAATTAATTTCTAAATTGCCCTCAGGGATATTAGTAACCTTTGATGGCACAGATCATTTTAAGCTAACGGATGAAGTTTATGAGCAAGTTTGTAAAGCTACAAAATTAATTCCTCAACGTGCAATTATGGGGGCAAACTTTCTAAATTTCAGGGCACATGAAATTTACACCATTAATGGTAACAAAATAGATGAAACATTTGTTAAGTGGGATGATGAGAAAAATAAGTGTTTTGCGGGCTTTACAGTAAGTGGAAATAATGTTGGAGTTGACGAGTCAATAACTGTCAGTGGTGAAGCATTAAGTTTTTTAAGCACCGGAATTGATACTAGAGTTTATTATATTAAAAATTTTTAAGGGGAAAGTAACAATTTTATAGATTTAATTTTGTCTTAATTTCATATAACTTAATTGAAATTTATGTCTGAACCAGTAATCAAATGTGAAAATGTATATAAAATTTTTGGAGCAAATGCTCAAAAAATGCTTCAAGACTCGAATGGAAATGTTGATGCTAAAACTTTTCAAGAAAATGGTTGTATAGTTGGAGTGAACAACGCTTCTTTTGAAGTTTCAAAAGGAGAAATGTTAGTTGTTATGGGTTTATCTGGTTCAGGTAAATCGACTCTATTAAGATGTATCTCAAGATTAACTGATGCAACGGGTGGTAAAATTTTTATAGAAGGCCAGGATTTATTAGAATTAAATAATAAAGATCTTATTGATCTTAGAAGAAATAAAATGGGGATGGTTTTCCAAAGCTTTGCTTTACTTCCGCACAAAACAGTTGTGGAAAACATTGCTTTCCCACTTCAGATTAAAGGTGTCAAAACTGAGGACAGTATAAATAAAGCAATGGATATGGTTAAATTGGTTGGTCTTGAAGGTAGAGAAAATTATTTTCCTAGAGAACTTTCAGGAGGACAACAACAAAGAGTAGGTATAGCAAGATCTTTAGCAGTCGAGCCAGATATTTGGTTTTTAGATGAGCCTTTCTCAGCTTTGGATCCGTTAATTAGAAAAGAGATGCAAGATGAGTTTTTAAGACTTCAAGACAAGTTACAAAAAACTATCATGTTTATCACGCATGATTTTGATGAGGCTTTAAAACTTGCCGACAGAATTGCAATTATGAAAGATGGAATAATTGAGCAACTAGATACTCCTGCCAATATCGTTTTAAATCCAGCTACAGAATATGTCAGAAAATTCACAGAAGAAGTACCAAGAGAAAAAGTTTTACTGATCAAAGATGTAATGGATGCATCGAAAGATAATTTAGGTGATTTAAAAGTCTCTCAGGATGAAATCATAGAGAATGTTGCCGAAAAAATTCTTACCCAAGAAAAATCAGTTGCTGTTGTTGATAATAATAATGAAATTATAGGCTCTATTAATCCAGCAAAAATAATCAATACAGTCTTTGGAGGAAGAAAAAATAATAATTAATTATGGAATTTTTAAAAAAATATCCAAAAACTTTTCAGTGGTTATTCCTATTAATTGTATTCTTTGCTTTGTGTTTTGCTATTGATGTTCCTGAGACATATAAGTTTATTAGAGGTCAAGCAGAATTTGTCAAAGATCCAAATCAAAGTAGTTACGTATTTTTAGGTAAAGAAGTAAGATATTACGCCTTCGATGTTTTCTGGAGATTACCTCCATTACTTGGATGGTTGCCTATTTGGATTAATGACTCATTATTTTTTTTAATGAATGAGTGGATGCCAATAGAAGTTTGGAATGAAGATACTCAAGAATTCAAAAGTCGTCCTATAGTTTTACAAATTAGTAGAAATCTAACTGCCTTCATGACTTTTCTGATTGAATTAATTAGAGAGATCTTACTGGGAGGTTTAGAAACAATTGTTGCCTTTACTAGTTGGGATTGGATAGATAAAAACCCATGGGCTGAATTACCAGGATTACCATGGACTATTGTTGCAGCAGGCGCAGCATTACTTTCGTACAAGCTTAGCGGTAAAGGTCTAGCTTTGTTTGCAGGTTTAACTATGGTTTACATTTCTGTATTTGGTCAATGGAAGCCCTCAATGCAAACTCTTTCATTTATATTAGTTGCTGCTCCATTATCATTTATTTTTGGTTTAGGATTAGGGATAGCAGCTTTTAAAAGTAAACGAGTAGAAAAAGCTTTATATCCAATATTACTTGTAATGCAGACAATGCCACAGTATGCCGTATTAGTTCCAGCATTAGTTCTTTTTGGAGTAGGTGACCATGCTGCAGTAATTATTACTATGGTCGTAGCAATACCACCGATGATATTATTAACTCTATTAGGTCTAAGAGCAGTGCCCCCAGAGGTTATTGAGGCAGGACGGATGAGCGGATGTAATAATTTTCAACTAATGTTTAAAGTATTAATTCCTACTGCTAGAAGAGATATTTTAATTGGTGTAAATCAAGTCATCATGGTCTGTTTTTCGATGGCAGTAATTTCAGCTTTTATTGGAGCAAAAGGTTTAGGATTTAATTTATTATTAGCACTAAACCAATTGAATATTGGTTTAGCTTTAGAGGCAGGCTTATGTATTAGTTTAATTGCAATTCTTTTAGATAAGATGTCTTTGGCATGGGCCAATAAACAAACAGATTATTTTGGTAATCTTACTTTTTATCAGAGAAATAAAAATCTCTTATTTTTTGGCGTTATTTTTGTTATTGGAATAGTACTGGCATACGTTGGAACTTTTTTATTCAAAGATACTTTTAATTATTTATTTGAAATTCCACATAATAAAGGAATATCAACTGCAGATTTTTGGAATAAAGGGGTAGATTGGATATTTGAGACTTTCTTTGTATATATTAAAGCGTTCAACACATGGTTAATTCAAGATGTGCTTCAGCCAATGAGAGCACTATATTTAAGAATGCCCGCAATTGCTACGATAGTTTTAGTTGTTGGAGCAGGATATTTAATAGGTGGTTTACGTTCAGCATTGGTTGTTTGTGCGTTAACACTATTTATCGCATTCAGCCCTTGGTGGGATAGAGCTTTAGTCACAGCATATATGGCAACTTTTGGAGTTATAGTTTCTTGTATCATTGGATTTACAGTAGGAACTCTATGTTTCCAAAATAAACATTCAGCAAACTTTATGCTGGGTGTTTGCGATATTTTTCAAACATTCCCATCTTTTGTATATTTAATTCCAGTGATGATGCTATTTGGTATAACTGACACATCTGTACTTATTGCGGTTATAGTTTATGCAACAATACCCGCTACAAGATATACGATTGAAGGGCTTAGAAGTGTTCCAGCTGGTCTACACGATGCAGCAACTATGTCGGGTGTAAATAAATTTCAAAGATTGACTAAAATTGAATTTCCTTTGGCATTTCCGCACATGATGCTTGGTATAAATCAAACGATTGTATTTGCTTTATTCATGGTAATTATTGGGGCATTTATTGGAACAGAAGATTTAGGTCAATATATTTTAAAAGCATTGTCAGATAAAAAAGGTGCTGGAATCGGATTAACACTTGGTATCTGTGTGGCTTTCATAGCTTTAATTTTTGATAATTTAATTAGAGCCTACGTCCAAAAAAGAAAAAAACACCTAGGTATTGATTAAACTAAGATTATTTATCTAAAAAAGTTTTTGATGAATCATCCATAGCAGTTGCCCATGGTGTATGATGAATAGGTGCAACGGAACCAGTTACAGGAGATGAAAAAGATTTATTTCTGTAAGTTGAAATATCCTCAACTTTATGATGTTCCCACTCTTTAAAATGTTTTCTTATTAACTCAAAATCAATTTTTGGATAATCAGACATCTCATGAAGTTCTTTTGTATATTCAGTTTGAAAATCAATCATTTGATCAGGGTTTTCTAGCTTTTCTTCCATTGTAACCCATTTATTAATATCTTTTTCAACAGCGTCATTGTTAGGTATTTTGATCTTATTCATAATAACATCTCTTGCGTACCAAGCCTGGCAATCAAACATGTTAAACGTATGGAACTGATCTTGCATACCAAGATATAAAAGTTTGTGATTATCTTGCCAAACTACTCCTTTATATAATTTTGGCGGATAAAGTCTGTTTCTAGTTTTTAATTGTAAATTTTCTTCTAAAAATGGAAAATGATGAAGGTAACCAGTGCATAAAATTACAACGTCAGCCTCTTGTTCAGTGCCATCTTTAAAGATGGCTTTATTTCCTACTAATTTGTCAAGATAATGAACCTCTTTCATTCCATTAGGCCATTTAAATCCCATTGGATTGTGACGGTAACCAATAGTAACACTTTTAGCTCCGTATTTATTACATTGAAGCGCAATGTCTTCTGCTGAGTAACTACTTCCCAGCACTATTACATCTTTATCTCTAAATTCTTCAGCATCTCTAAAATCATGAGAATGCATTATCCTTCCTGGAAATGTATCCATTCCTTTGTATTCTGGAATAAATGGAACTGAAAAGTGACCTGTTGACACAACAACATAATCAAAATTATCGTTTAATATTTTATTATTAACTTTATCTTGATAACTAAGCTCAAATTTGTCATTTTTAAAAATAGTATTAATAACTCTTGTATTAAATTTTATCTTTTTTTTTAAATTTCCCTTACTTACTCTTCCAACAATATAATCATATAAAACTTCTCTAGGTGGGAAAGATGGTATTGGCTTTCCAAAGTGCTCATCAAAGGAATAATCTGCAAACTCCAAACACTCTTTTGGTCCATTTGACCAAAGATATCTATACATGCTGTTAGGTACAGGGTCTCCGTATTGATCAGATCCTGTTCGCCAACTGTAATTCCATAAACCTCCCCAATTATCTTGTTTTTCAAAACAAACAACCTCAGGGATTTTTTCACCATTTTTTTCTGCTAATTCAAAAGACCGTAACATTGATAGTCCACAAGGCCCTGCACCAATAATTGCTACTTTTGTCATTTATCTACCAAATTAAATAATTATTTATGTATTTTACTAACAAAATGATGACAATTACAATAAAATAATTATTTGTTATGAAAAATATTTTAGTTATCGGCGGAGGCGCAATGGGCTCTGCATTTACAATCCCAAGTTTAGAAAATAAAAATAATGTGACAATTACTGAACCTTATAGCAAAAGGTTCATTAAAGACTTATCTTCTAAAAAAAAATTTCATTCTGCTCTTAAGACAAAATTACCAAAACAATTACGATTTAGAAAATTTTCCAAAAATTTATTAAAAGAAAATTTTGACTTGATAGTAATAGCTTTAAGTCTTCCAGGTATTGACTTTATTGGTAAAGAATTAAAAGATTTAAAGGTTAAAACTCCAATTTTAGTTTTAACTAAAGGATTAAAATTTGAAAAAAAAAAGAATAAGATTTTAACAATTCCAGATCAGCTTCAAAAAAACTATAATTTAAAAAATATTTCAGTCCTAAAAGGACCTTGTTTGGCAAAGGAATTAGCCAGAAAAAATCAAACTAGTGTAATTATAGCAAACAAGAATATTAAAATTGCAAAATCTATTGGAAGAAAAATTTCTACAAAATATTATTTAACAGAATACTCAAAAGATGTGGTTGGTGTAGAAGTATGTTCAGCAATAAAGAATATATATTCAATGATAATTGGAGCAGGTCAAAGCCTTAATTCTTCATCAAATTTATTTCAAAAGGCAATTCTTGAAATGAGATACCTAAATAAATATTTCAAAGGTAAAGATGAAACTATTTTTGGGCTTGCTGGGGTAGGTGACTTATATGTTAGTGCCGCAGGTGGAAGAAATAGTAAGATGGGTGGCTTTTTGGGAAAAGGATTTACATTTAAAACTGCAAAAAAAAGATTTATGCCCAAAGAAACTGTTGAAGGTGAAGAACTTGCAAAAGAAATCGCATCGTTTATTTTAAAAAAAATTGATAAGAAGAAAATTCCATTGATGATTAGTTTACTTAAAACAATTAAAGAGAATAAAAAACTTAAAATAAAAGTTTAAAATAGACCTTCTATATCACCATCTTTATTAAGCTTAATAGAGTCCGCTGCGGGTACTCTTGGAAGTCCCGGCATTGTCATGATTGCTCCACAAACAACAACAATAAATTCTGCACCTGATGAAAGCCTAATTTCTCTAATTGGCAAAGAATGACCTGTCGGAGCACCTTTTAGATTTGGATCTGTAGAAAAACTATATTGAGTTTTTGCAACACATATAGGTAATTCACCATATCCAGCTTTTTCAAAGTTTTTTAATTGATCTCTTATTTTTGTATCTGCGATAACTTCATCAGCTCTATAGATTTCTTTTGCTATAGTTTCTATCTTTTTGAAAAGGGGAGTTTTACTTTCATATAAAAATTTAAATTTAGCTTCATTCTTCTCACATAAATCTGTTACGTGTTTAGCTAAATCTTTTGTTCCTTCACCACCATCAGCCCAATGTTTACAAATACTCGCATTTATTCCTAACTTTTTACAGAACTCAACTAAAGCATTTACTTCTTTATCTGTGTCTTTTATAAAGTGATTTATGGCTACGGCCACTGGTAAACCAAATTTTTTTACGTTTTCAATATGTCTTTCAAGGTTTATCAATCCTTTCTTAAGTGCATCAACATTTTCATTTTTTAAATCATCTTTTGCAACACCACCATGCATCTTTAAAGCTCTTATAGTAGCAACTATAACAACGCAACTTGGTTTTAAATTTGATTTTCTACATTTAATATCTAAAAATTTTTCAGCTCCTAAATCTGCACCGAAACCTGCTTCAGTAACAACATAGTCAGCAAGTTTTAATCCAGCTTTAGTTGCAATTACTGAATTACATCCATGTGCAATATTTGCGAATGGTCCACCATGAATTATTGCAGGATTATTTTCCAATGTTTGTGTAATATTGGGTCTGATTGCTTCCTTGAGCAAAACAGTCATCGGTCCATGAGCATTTAAATCTTTAGCATAAATCGGTTTTTTTTCTCGAGTGTATGCTACTGTAATATTTCCAATCCTATTTTCTAAATCTTCAAGATTATTAGCAAGACAAAAGATAGCCATTATCTCAGAAGCAACCGTAATATCAAAACCATCTTCTCTTGGAAAACCATTAGCGACACCACCAAGATTAATATTTATTGATCTTAATGCTCTGTCGTTCATATCCATAACTCTTTTCCAAACGACTCTTCTAACATCTATATTTAATTTATTTCCCCAGTAGATATGATTATCAATTAATGCTGACAAAAGATTATGGGCAGATGTTATTGCATGAAAATCTCCAGTGAAGTGAAGATTAATTTGTTCCATAGGAACTACTTGTGCATATCCACCTCCTGCAGCGCCACCTTTCATTCCAAAAGACGGACCCAGACTTGGTTCCCTTAAGCATACAATAGATTTTTTTCCAATTTTGTTTAATCCATCATTTAATCCAACTGAAGTAGTTGTTTTACCTTCTCCAGCAGGAGTTGGAGTTATTGCCGTAACCAAAATTAATTTACCATCTGGTTTATTTTTTAATGTATGCAAATATTCTAAGTTTATTTTTGCGATATGCCTCCCCATTGGACTAAAAGCCGAACTTTCATCAGGAACATTTACTTTCGCTAAAATATCTTTAATTGGAAGCATTTTAGCTTCACGAGCAATTTGAATGTCTGATTTTATGTCGCTCATCGAATATTATAAAAATATAAAAAAACTGGTCGATTAGTATCTCTTTTTAGAGCTTTTGGAAATATCTAAAAATTATATATAAAAAAAATATGAACTATTTATACTCATTATTATAAAATTTAATCATGCAAAAATATTCAGTTTTTAGTCTTGTTAAAAATGCGCTCTCAAATCATCAAAATTGGGACTTGGCTTGGAAAGACCCAACACCTAAGAAAGAGTATGATGTTGTAATTATCGGTGGTGGTGGCCACGGTTTAGCAACTGCATATTATTTAGCAAAAGAACATAACATTACCAATGTTGCTATAATTGAAAAAGGTTGGATTGGGGGAGGTAATGTTGGTCGAAACACCACAATAATTAGATCAAATTATATGCATGATGATAATGCATTATTCAGCGAGTTTGGAATGGATCTTTGGAGAAGAATGAGTCAAGATTTAAACTACAACGTAATGTTTTCTCCAAGAGGAATAATAAATCTCGCTCACTCAGATGCTCAAATGAATACATATGCTCGAAGAGGGAATTCGATGAGATTAAATGGAATCGATGCAGTGCTATTAAACAGGGAAGAGGTTAAAGAAATTATTCCTATGGCTGATTTTTCTGAGAATGTAAGGTTTCCAATTTTTGGAGGATTAATGCAGCCTAGTGCAGGAACAGCTAGACACGATGCTGTTGCTTGGGGTTATGCACGTCAAGCAGATGACATGGGCGTAGACATAATTCAAAACTGTGAAGTGATTGGTTTTGATTTGTCCGCAGGGAAAATTAATGGAGTGAGAACTTCTCGAGGAGACATTAAAGCAAAAAAAATTGGACTATGTGTTGCGGGCAGTACAAATATTTTAGCAGAAAAACTAAATATGACACTGCCAATTGAGACTCATCTATTACAAGCATGTGTATCTGAGCCAGTGAAACCAGTTTTAGATAAAGTAGTTACCTTTGGTGCCGGGCATTTTTATATCAGCCAGTCTGATAAAGGAGAAATGGTAATGGGAGGTGATCTTGATGGTTATAATAGTTATGCACAAAGAGGCAATCTTCCAACACTTCAACATGTTCTTACGGAAGGAATAGCAATGATGCCTTTCCTAAGTAAATTGAAAATGCTTAGAACCTGGGGTGGAATAATGGATATGTCTATGGACGGCTCACCAATAATAGACAAAACTCATATTGAAGGTTTGTATTTAAATTGTGGTTGGTGCTATGGTGGATTTAAAGCAACACCTGCATCTGGCTGGACATTTGCACATACAATTGCACAAGATAGAGTTCATGAATTAAATGCAGGCTATAGTTTAAATAGATTTAATACTGGTCACTTACTAGACGAAAAGGGACTTGGTACAAAAACTTGGATTTCGTAAATGCTCCATATCAAATGTCCACACTGTGGAATTAGATCACAGAATGAGTTTTCATATGGTGGTGATGCAACTATCAAACGACCAGAATTAGGAAAAGAAATATCTGATCAAGATTGGGATAATTTTGTTTACAATAGAAAAAGCTTAAGAGGAAAGCATTGGGAGTTATGGCAACATTTATCTGGTTGTAGACAATGGATTAAAGTTCAAAGAGATACAGCTACTCACGAAATTTTTAAAACACTCAAAGCTAACGAAGAAATTTCATAATGACACAAAGTTTTAGATTAGAAAGTGGTGGATTAATAAATAGAGATAAAAAAATTTCTTTTAAATTTAATGGTAAAAATTATTTTGGTTATGAAGGAGACACTCTTGCTTCTGCATTAATTGCTAATGGAGTTCATTTAATTGGAAGAAGTTTTAAATATCATAGACCGAGAGGTTTTTTTGGAGCTGGTGTTGATGAGCCATATGCAATAGTTCAATTATACAGAAACGGTGAAACAGAACCGAATATAAAAGCTACTGAACAAGAACTTTTTGAAGGACTAGAGGCAAAAAGTGTTAATTGTTGGCCGAGTGTGAATTTTGATATCGGAGCTATAAATAATTTTTTAAAGATTTTCCTTCCTGCTGGTTTTTATTACAAGACTTTTATGTGGCCAAAAAGTTTTTGGTATAAAATTTATGAGCCATTTATCAGAAGAGCTGCTGGTTTGGGTACAGCATCTATAAAACATGACAAAGAAAGATATGAACATAAATATGAATATTGTGATTTGTTAATCACAGGCTCAGGTCCCTCGGGATTAGCAAGCGCCTACTCAGCTGCAAAAAATGGTGCGAAAGTTATTCTGGCTGAGGACAAATCACGATTTGGAGGAACTTTATTAACTAGTGAAGTAAATATAGGGAATCAATCAGGTAAAGAGTGGGCAGATAGTATCATTTCAGAACTTAAAGAAATGCCTAATGTTACTGTAAAAAACAGATCTCAAGTTTTTGGTTACTATGATCATAACATGTTAGTGATGTCTGAAAGAATTAGTGACCATTTACCAAAAACAAAAAAATTTCATCCAAAGCAGAGACTTTGGTATATTAGAGCAAAAGAAGTATTAATCTCATCTGGATCAATAGAGAGACCTATTGTATTTGGCAATAATGACACTCCTGGCGTAATGTTGTCTTCAGCTGCTAAGGAATACATGAAAGTGTATGGAGTATTAGTTGGAAAAAAACCGCTTGTTTTTACAAATAATGACAGTGGTTATGAAACAGCAATTGAATTTAAAAAGAATGGTATTGATCCAATAATTTTAGACACAAGAAAAGAGCCCCAATCAGAAATAATTGAAGAGGCAAAAAATATGAATATCAATATTAAAAATTCATATGTAGTTGTAGCTGCTCAAGGATATAAAAAAGTAAAATCAGCTGACGTAGCTAAAATTTCAGATAATAAAGAAGAACTTGGATCAATTGAAAATATTGAGTGTGATTGTATTTGTGTTTCTGGGTTTTGGACACCTACAATTCATTTGGCATCACAATCTGGAAATAAAACAAAATTTAATGAAGATATTGATGCATTTGTTCCCGGTATATCTAAACAAAATGAAAAAACCTTAGGGGCTGCAAATGGAATTTATACTTTAGAGGAGACATTAAAAGACTCATTTGAAAAAGGAAACCTATTATCAAAGAAAATAACAAATAATGAGAACAAGGTTTCTTTTCCTAATGTTGTTGAAAAAAAATCTACAGTGCATGATAAATTTTGGTGTGTACCCTTACCAAAGGGAAAAAACTACAAAAGATTTTTAGATTTTCAAAATGATGTTGCAGTTTCTGACATAGAGATAGCTCTTAAAGAAGGGTATAGGTCTATTGAACATGTGAAAAGATACACTACACTTGGTATGGCTACTGACCAAGGTAAGACAAGTAATCTTAACGGTTTACAATTAGTATCGAAAATTGAAAATAAAGTTGTTCCAGCAGTCGGGCACACAACCTTTAGGCCACCTTACTCACCAGTTTCTATTGGAGCAATTGTTGGAAGGGAAGTAGGAAAACATTCAAAACCAACTAGAAAATCTCCAATGCATTCATGGCACGAAAAAAATAATGCAGTCTTTGTTGATGCAGGTGTATGGTTGAGACCAAGATATTACAAACGTGGTGAGGAGAATTTATTTGAGGCATCAAAAAGAGAGGCTAAAAATGTTAGAACTAATGTTGGTGTTTGTGATGTTACCACTTTAGGTAAAATTGATATTAAAGGACCAGATGCAGCAGAGCTTCTAAATAGAGTTTACACAAATGCTTGGTTAAAATTACCGGTTGGCAAAGCAAGATATGGTGTGATGTTGAGAGAAGATGGAATTGTTATGGATGATGGAACAACAACAAGAATATCAGAAAATCATTACCATATGACCACAACAACTGCTCAAGCTGCTAATGTTCTATCGCATCTAGAATATTATCTACAACTTGTTTGGCCAGAATTAAATGTAAATGTAGTTTCAACGACAGAACAGTGGGCGGGAGCAGCGATTGCTGGACCAAAATCAAGAGAAGTATTAAAAAAACTTTTTCCAAAGTCTGATGTTTCGAATGAGGGCCTTCCCTTTATGGGTTACATGGAAGCTGATTTATTTGGAGTAAAAGCAAAAATTTTTAGAATTTCATTTTCTGGTGAACTTGCATACGAAGTAAATGTTGAGTCAGACAATGGATATTTTATGTGGGAAAAAATAATAGAAGCTGGAGAAGAGTTTGGAATTCAACCATATGGAACAGAGGCACTATCAACCTTAAGAATTGAGATGGGGCATGTTGCAGGTTCAGAGCTTGATGGTAGAACTATTCCTTATGACAATTCACTTGAGGGTCTAATTAGTAAAAAGAAAGATTTTATTGGAAAAAGATCTTTATCAAGAAAAGCTTTTGCAGCTGAAGATAGACAAAAAATTGTTGGTGTTATCCCATTAGATAAAAAAACAAGCATTCCAGAGGGATCTCATTTAGTTAAAGATTCAAACGCACCACTTCCAAACCCAAAATTAGGTTATATTTCAGCTTCATGCTGGAGTGTTGAACATGATAATCCATTTTCTTTAGCAATTCTAAAGGATGGTAAGAATATGATAGGAAAAAAGTTGTTCGTTATGTCTCCTCTTAAAAATAAAGTAATCCCAGTCGAGATAGTGTCTTCACATTATGTTGACCCAAAAGGTGAGCGAGTTAGATCATGAGTTTAATTTCTGCACTAGCCAATGTTCACCATCAAGGACAATTTGGAGACTTTGAGGACAAAAAAGGGGACGAACTTTTAAAAATCTCAGAGAAAAAAAATTTGTTAATTGTGCAAATTGTACAATTCAAAAATTCTAATATTCCGATTGAAAGTATAGATATTGACGGTTTAAAACTGAAAGATACTCCTTTAAATGTGAGTTTTAATGATAACACAAGAATTTTATGGAATGGTCCAAAAAATTGGTTATTGGTTTCTTCAAAAAAAGATTTAATCAAAAGCATTTCTTCAACATGTAAAGAAACAGATTTTGCTGTTACTGATTTATCTCATTCAAGAGCTATAATTGATATAGAGGGTAATTATGCAATAGAAGTTTTAAAAAAAGGATCACCATTTGATTTTGATTTTTTAAAGAAAAATAATTCAATTAATTCCTTATATAATAATATTGCTTTCACAGTAGATTTAATTAATGATAAACCATTTAAAGTTAGGATATTCACATTAAGAAGTTATGGGGAGTCTCTATACCATTCTATTACTGATGCATCACTAGAATTTGGTTACGAAAATAAATAGATTAGACTAATCTCTAGTAGCTATATAAACTCCTATCGATGTAATTAAAAAACCCAAAAAATCAGTTACTGTTAAGCTTTCTTCTAAAAAAAACCAAGCCATTAGGGCAGATGTTGCAGGGATTAGAAAAAAAATTGAAACAGTCTTACTTGCAGAATTTTTTTTTATTAAAAACATTAAAATTGTAAAAGCTCCAAAAGACACAAGAAATATTTGATGACCCATTGCTAAAAAAAATGTTTTTGTGAAGCTTATGTATGGTTTCGCAAAAAATATGACTACAAGGACATGAAAAAAGCACCCTCCCATAGCTTGATAAAAATTACTTACTGATAAAGGTAAATTATTACTTAATTTTTTTTGCCAAATTGTGGATATTGTTATTGATAATAATGCTATGATTGTTGCTATTAGTCCTAATAAAGGTATGCTTGAACCAACATCTAATCCCAATACCATAAAAGCTCCTACAAATCCAAGTAGTGCCCCAATCCATTGTTTTGAAGTTACTTTTTCATTAAGTATGGGTCCACTAAGCACATTAGTTAAAACTGGTTGAAGTGTTACTATTAAAGCTGCTATACCAGTCGGCATTCCTATTGAAATAGAGTAAAAAACACCACCTAAATAAAATCCGTGAAAAAGAACTCCGCTCAAGACTGACTCTATTAAATTCTTTTTTTTTACGAATATTGATTGTTTTAAATAAATTGAGAAGAGATAGAAACCAACTGCTACACAAAAAAATCTGAAACCTAAAGCTGCGAAAGGATCACTATTATCTATAATTGGTTTCGTAGTGATAAAAGCTGATGACCAAAGTAAAATAAATATAATTGGAAAAATTCTGACCATTTCAGGTTTTATAGAACATTTATGCTTACTTTAGATTGTAAAATTTAGTTTAATTTATTAATGAAAATACAGTTTTTAAATTCTACCTTGAGTTGTATGTCAAAATGTATAGGATTCTCTGCATTATGATCCATAAAAAAAAAATAATTTGGCTTATTTCGATATTTTTTTTAAATGCTTGTACATCACCAACTGCAATGTTGGGGCCAGCTTATACATTATCATCTACTGGAAATATATTTCAGGCAGGTCTCAGTTATGGGTCAAATGAACTTATAACACAATACACTGGCAAAACACCCATTGAAAATTTGAAGGAAATTTCTGAAATCGAGTTGGAAAAAGATGAAAATATAATGAAAAACACACTTGAGAGTGAAGATTTTTATTATTTAGTTCAAAATAAATTTAAAAAGACTCGATCTTTAATAAAGTTATCTAATCAATAATATCTAAACAAATTAAATTTGTTTGTTTAGTCTCTTTACACCACAATTCATAACTTTCACACATTCTCCATAAATAATCAAAAGCTCTCTGAGAAATTTCTAAAGGAAAATGACTTTTTGCATAATACAATTCTGGAAATTTAATTAATTGTTTAATGGATAAATCTTTTTGAATATGAAGTAATTTTAAAGTTTCTTCAGGGACTTTTTTTTTTGACATTTTTGAAATTAAATCATCATGGAATTTACCACTGCTTATGTCATTATATGCTGTTGATCCAATAAAATTTTCGATTGCATTAATATTTGAAAATTCTGGATTTTTTTTTTTTATTTCACAAACATTTGAATAAATTAATTCAGCCACTATAAGTACATATGGTTTGTTTTTAGATGGCATTATCTACTTTTATATTTTTTCATTGCCGCATTTGCTAAAATTAAATTTGGATCTAAAAATATTTTTGATGACTTAATTGTTTTAAACGATTTATAGGCGAATATAGCAATAGGAAGCTCTGTACAACCAAGAATAATTTTTTTGCATTTTTTTTTTATCAAATAATTTATTGCTGGTTTAATTGTTTTACTTGCTGTTTTTACTTTACCCATCTTAACAAGTTTGATAGCTTTATTTACAGAATTAATTTGAATAGAACTATTTGGAAAAACTAAATTATAATCTTTATCAAAAAACTTATTATATACACCCGTTTTTAAAGTTCCCTCGGTTGCGAGCAATCCGATAGATGAGTTTTTTTTACATCTTTTTTTAGCATGCACATATACTTCTTTTGGCATATTAATTATTGGTAAATTTATTTTTTTTTTTAAATCATCATACCAATAGTGTGCTGTATTACAGGGTATTACTATAAATTTAGAATTACTTTTTTTTAAAAGATTACAACCATAAATCAGACTTTTTAAAACTGACAAATACTTTTGTTTATTTTTTTTATTACTAATTTTGTTTGATAGTTTTCCTGTATGAATACCAATAGACTCAGGTCTACCTGGGATATTTGATTTGTTATAAAGCAAAAACAATGGGTAATCTTGATCAATCTTTCCTCTGTACAAGATTGCAAGTTTATTACAAAAATCTAAACCCGCTTGGGTACCCATTCCACCTAAGATGCCAATCATGAATTAGTTATATAAATTTTTTTTTTAGAATAGCTCATTGGCTATAAAAATAAATTAATTCTTAATAAAAAAAATTAAGTAAATTTATAGCCAACTAATATTATGTGAAAATTATGCAGTTTTTAAGTTAACTGCTGAAGGACCTTTGGGACCATCTTCAACATCGAAAGTCAAAGCTTGACCCTCATCTAAACCATTCATACCTGCATCTCTGACTGCAGAAACATGTACGAATACATCTTTTTCTTTATCTTCTCTTTCAATAAAACCAAAACCTTTGGTAGCATTGAACCATTTTACTTTTCCTTGTAGACTCATATTTTTCTTCTTATGTTTGTTATATTAAATTATTACTTATAATTAAGTAATTGTGAACTTCTTCATAATTTGAGAGGTTTTGTCAACAAAATATATGTTTTTAAGCGTTTTTTTCTTAATTGTTGTTTAATAACTTAGTTAAATAAATAGAATTTACATCTTCTTTATAATGCGCAAAAGGCTTACAAGGTACAAAATTACATTTTTTAAATAACTTTCTCGCTGGTGCAAAAAAAACCCCTGCACCTGTCTCTAAACTTAGTCTTTTTATATTGAGTTTTTTTGCCTCATCTATCAGGTGCATCACAACTTTTATTCCATGACCCTGTTTTCTATAATTATCGTGAACTCTGATAGATTTAAATTCACCATGTTCTTTATCGAGAAATTTAAGTGCGCCACAACCTAAGAGGTTATCATTATCCCATAAACTCCAAAATTTAATAGAGTTATCTTTTAACCCAGGAATGTCTAATACATGAGCACTTCCTACTGGTGATGCTGCTCTTAATTCTTTAAAATGTTTTTCTAGTAGTTCATTTACCTCAGGATGATCAAAATTACCTTCTATAGATTTTAACATTTATAATAAAGTAGTTATATGACCCATTTTTCTTTTCTCTTTAATCTCTTTTTTCTGATAATCAAAGAAAAATTCATTTTCATTTAATTTAAAATTTTGTCTATAGGGTTTAATTTGATTTCCTATTAGATTCACCATTTTTGCATTAGATATTTTTTTGAGTGGAATTTTTTCTAATGAACAGACTGCTCTAACATGATTTTCAAATTGACTTATATTAAAAGCATTAATTGTTAGATGACCGGAATTATGAACTCGGGGGGCTATTTCATTAACATAAAGATTATCATTTCTGTCAATAAAAAATTCAACGCAAAGAGTTCCAATATATTTTAATTCCTCAGCGATACGGATCGACCAATCTTTAGATTCATCAAATATTTTTTTACTAATTTCTGCTGGTATTATCGAATGTTTCAATATTTGATCTTCATGAGTATTCTCAATTGGCTCATATATTTCATAACTATTAATACCGAACCTGGTAATAATGACTGATATCTCTTTTTTAAGTTTTACTAATTTTTCCAGTATATAACCTTTAGAAAAATCAATATTCATGTTATTTATTTCTTCAATTCTTTTAATGGGGTATTGGCCTTTACCGTCATAACCCATTGTAGTAGTTTTTAAAATTCCAGGTAAAAAATCTTCCAAAGGTTCCATATCGGATTTACTTTCTATTGATGCGTATCTAGTGGTTCTTATATTGAGTTTGTTGACAAAATCTTTTTCTGCTATTCGATGTTGAATCAATCTATTTACAGACGGCTTTGGTAAAACTGGTTTTACCTTGTTCATTTCATTTAGAGTTTTATAAGGTATATTCTCAAACTCATAAGTGATTATATCAATTTCATTTATGAATTCTTGCATTTTAAGTTTGTCATCGTATTTTCCATATATAAATTTGTTACAAAAATTTTGTGCAGGAGCATCTTTGTCATCACAATAGATTGTTGTATTTATATTCAATTTCTTTGCTGCGACAGCTAGTAAGCTTCCTAATTGACCACCACCAATAATACCCAAATTTTTTATTGACATGATTTATTTTGGATTTTTTTTCACTGATCTTGTTTGTAATGACCGCCAACTACTCAATCTTTTTTTTACAGCAGAATTATTGTTTCCAATTATAGCTGCAGCTAATAGAGCAGCATTTATGGCACCATCTTCACCAATCGCAAGAGTTCCAACAGGTATCCCTTTTGGCATTTGTGCTATTGATAATAAACTATCAAGTCCTTTAAGCTTTTTACTTTCAATGGGAACACCTAAAACTGGAATTGAGGTTATAGCTGAAATCATACCAGGTAAATGTGCTGATCCACCAGCACCGGCAATTATTACTCCAATATTATTTCTTGATGCGCTTTCTGCAAATTCATACATCCTTTTTGGAGTTCGGTGGGCTGATATAATCTTAGTTTCAAATCGAACACCCATTTTTTTCAGTATATTTGCGGATAATTTCATAGTTTTGAAGTCTGACTGGCTTCCCATGATAATTGCAACTTTGAGATTTTTATTCTTTTTCATGATTTATTTGCACAATATTTATTTCAAAATTAGATTAAAATTTCAATAAAATAAATAGTATTTAAAAATCAACTTGGTAAGGTTAATCATATTTAACCAAAATGAAATTTAAAATTGATAACCTTCAATACTGCAAATGGTCACGAAAAGTTTTTGAGATTAATCATGAGGCTGGCTTAGATGCAGTTCATGTTACAATAGTCTATCATGAAGACTTTCATGAACTTCAAAATGAAATAAAGAAGTGGCAAACTTTATTAAAAGAAAATTCAGATTTAATTTTTTTAGGCCACAGTTTTAAAGATATTGAAAAAGCAAATAATGAAAATAAAACTGCAATTTTTTTTGGTTTTCAAAATTGCTCTCCAATAGAAGATGATATCAATTTAGTTGAAAAAGTTCATAGTCTTGGGTGTAGATTTATGCAACTTACTTACAACAACCAATCATTGTTAGCAACAGGTTGTTACGAGAAAACTGATAGTGGAGTAACTAATTTTGGAAGGGAAGTTATTAAAGAAATGAATAGAGTGGGTATCGTGATAGATATGTCCCATTCGGCAGAAAAAAGCACTTTTGATGCAATTGAGTTTAGTGAGAAACCAATAGCAATCACTCATGCAAACCCATCCTTTTGGCACGCAGCAAAAAGAAATAAATCTACTGATTTACTAAAAACTTTAAGCGATAGTGGTGGAATTTTAGGTTTATCTCTTTATCCACATCATCTTAAAAATAATACAAATTGTTCTTTAAAAAGTTTTTGTGAAATGGTGGCTAAAACAGCAGAAATAATGGATATTAATAATATTGGTATAGGATCAGATCTTTGTTTAAATCAACCAGATGAGGTTGTTGAGTGGATGAGAAATGGAACCTGGTCTAAAAATAAAAATTATGGAGAAGGCTCTAAAAATAAACCAGGATTTCCTAAACAGCCTAATTGGTTTGAGGATGCAAGAGGTTTTAAAAACTTAGAAATTGGTTTAAAAGAGGTTGGTTTTTCAGAGACTGAGACTAATGGAATACTAGGTAATAATTGGTATAACTTTTATAAGACTATCTAAATATGAATATAAAATTAAGAAATCCAAACATCATAATGAAGTTATCAAGACTTGGTTCTTTTCATCAATCAAGATTATCTTTTTTACGAAGTTTTTTAAGTGAATTTAAAGATTGGCAATATAATAGAGACTTGTTTGATTTAGATCAAAAGGGTTATGGCACAGCAATATACTCATTTAAAAAAAAAGACAGAGTTTATTCTTTAATTTGTTATGCAAACAAAATTAATGATGATGAAAGATCAGATAGGGTAATAGCAACTAAGTGGGATGCAGCTTTCACATTACATGATGGAGTGCCTTTAAAAGAAGACATTAACAGATTAAGAAATGAAGTTCCAAAACAAGAAGTTGGTAGGTTGTCCTACAAAGAGTTAACATTATCTAGAGCAAATAAATCTGTCAGGGCATTTAATCATGTTGTTGAAAGTTTAAGTAACGGAAATCAACCTGATTTAGATCTACTTGAAAAAGTCGGATACTTATACAGAACGACTGCAGTTTACGGATCAGGTAAGTTTGGTTTAGCAGATCGATTTAGAATTAAAAATAGAGAGGAAATTAATGGACCATTCAGATTAGAGATGATGTTAGTTTATTTAGTTAGACAATTTACGTTTGATCAAGTTAATCATGTTGCAAAAAATAAAAATCCTAATTTAGCTGTTAGATTAGATCCTAAAATTTGCAGAAATTTGGGCATAGGAAATTCTACTGGATTAGGAATGGCCCCATTTATTGTTAATCATCCAACGTTATTAAATAATTGGATACTTAGTAGAGAAATTGCACTAAAAAAAATAAGAGAAATTAAAATTGTTAAAATACAAGATAGAGATTTATTTAAAGATTGTTTGAAAAATTCCCTTAAAAATATTACTAGCTGGAATACAGAGAGTGAATATCAACTCAAAAAAATTAAACTTTTACTAAAAGATATCAAAAAATTCATCAGTTTCTTAGAAAACAGATTTGATTTTCAAAAAGATTACCCTTTTAATGAAATTTATCTTTGGTTAGAGAAAGAAACTTGTGAGGAGTGCATAGAATACGTAGTCTCAATAATGATGGAGCCATTTAGCGATATAGTTCAGCCATTGGTAAAGCAAATGAGCTCTGATGAAGAAAAATACTTTAATATTCCAACTGAACGTAATGTCGGAGATCTGAAAAAGATTTTAGAAAATAAATATTCAGATATTTTGAGAATTAATTTTAATATAGAGGAGAGCAATCAGAAATTTTGGTTTATTTCAAAAAATAAAGAAGAACCAAGATTAGCTAATCGTTTTGAAGAAAATGGTGCAGATTTAGAGCAACCCCTGGCAATAGCTAGAGATATAAAAAAATTATATGAAAGATTATTACTTTTAAAAGATAATTTAAAAATTAATCAATTTTTAATTGATAATTCTGATTTAAGACATGTTGTTAGAAGAGCTTTTATTGCTGAAAAATTTCCATATTCAGAAATACAAGATAATACTATTGGAGAAAATTTAGTTCCAATTGATATGTTGAGATTAAAGTTATCTTTTTTTGGAGCTTTAAAATTTGATCCAAGATCTGACAAGTGGTTGAGAATATGTATGTTTCAAGGTGCGCCACTCCCAAATGAATTAAAAGATTATGATGAGCAATGGGTTTATAAAACCCACTCTTAAACCATGAAATCCTTAAGTGAGATAGAAACTACAGCCAAGAGGGCAAGTCGAGCCGTAGGTTATTCATGGGGTATGGCTGAGGAAGTTGGGAAATCTATAAGATTATCTGAATTATTTGGTTTTCCAGCGATCAAACATCTAAATCAATATTATCAAAATAAAAAAAAAGAAAATTTTCAAGAGATAAAATTAATCAATAAGATTAATAAATCAGATGGATCATCTTTTTGTCCAATTGTTTTTGGTGTTAATTTTATTGACCAAGTAAAGAAGATTGAGACTTTAAAAAAGTGCTCAGTTGAAAATCTTGCTTATCCATTATTACTTTTACCCTTTTTAAGCAGAGCATCAGAAATTATTGGAAAAAAATTATTGATTTCGTTTGATGATTGTAAATTTTTATTGAATTTTAATGTGAGTATCTTATCCAACATCTGGGAAAAAGAAATGCCAATTTTATCAAAAGAAGTAGAAATAAGTTTTTTAGCAAATGAAGATAATTTTTCTGATCAGGATTGGAAAAATCTCTACAAACTTGTAGAAGACACATTTGTTGAGGAGACTGATAGTTTAAAAGAAGGTGCAGCAGGAGCTGGCTTGACTGACAATGACTGAAGATCAAGAAATAGAAAAAAATTTGAAAGATTTAGATGATATTTGCGATGAATGTAAAGAACAGGATGAAAGTGTTTCTCAAAATTTAATATTGACAGGATTTAAGTTATGTAAATCTTGTAGAATATCTAAAACTATTTTTCCAATTTAAATATTATTGACTGGCAGCATATCCATTCTACTCATTACAAAAGAAATAGATAAAAAAGCTATCGTCAAAAAAGACATAAATACAATTCCAAAAGCTTTGAAATTCGATTTAAGATTTAATACCTGCTTAGTTGATATAATTAATGCTGCAAATATCCAAAATTGTGTTAAAAAAATAATTGGAATCATTAACTCGGGAGTGATTGCAAAAAATCTTAACAATCCTGGAGAGTGAGCGTAACCAACTGAGGTTAAAATTTTTTTAAATGGAACTTTTGATTGTTTGTCGGGAAAGAGTTTTACACCAATTACATAAATAAGTATTGCCCAAACAAACCATGTTAAGATTGCTGTTAATCCTGACATCGCAACTGCTGTTTTGATTACAGTATTAGCTGCTACAGCTCCAGCAATTCCATCTAAAATCATTATAAGACCTGCAAAGTATATCGAGGCCTCTCCAAAGTTTTTATTTTCACTATATAAAGTTCTGTCAAGTTTAATAGATTTAAAAATTATATTCAAAAATTCAGCAAACATTTATTTTTTTTTATTTTGTTCTTTATAAGAAATAATCAAAGGAAATATTAATAAAGCAATCGCAATTATAATGCAAATTGCAATTAAAAATATTTTAGTCATAAAAAAGCTGGGGGAGTCTTAACTCCCCCAAATATTTAATCAGCCTTTAGAAACCTCTCTAGTGTTGGCATTAAAAGACTCTTTAAATGGTATATCCACTATTGTTGCATCCACAGGTTTTCCTGGTGTATCAGAGTACTTTTGAGGTAAATGTACTTTATACTTTTTACCAACTTTTCCTTTTGGAAAACCATTTGCATTTAAAGTACCGTCAAATGGCACGTACCCCATCGCAATATTTTTCTTCTTTTCTGGGTGATACCACGGTGACGTTATAAAACCTACTGGTTCTCCACCATCACTATTTGATATTAGCCAAAAATCTGGAGCATAATCATCAATAGGTTTTCCTCCTAATTCGAGACCAACTAACTGTAATTTATAAGGTTTTTTACCTGCTTTGATTTCAGCACCCATTTTTTCTAAAGCTGCTTTGCCAACATAATCTGCACTTTTATTCCATTCACCTTTACCTGATAAAGAAACTTGATAACCTAAATTACATTGAAAAGGGTTGTGCTGTTGATCCATATCCTGGCCCCATGAAAGAATTCCTGCCTGAATTCTTCTATGGTGAGCTGGTGCTATAACCATTAGATTATGTTTTTTTCCAACATCAAGAACTGCATTCCACATATCATCTGCGTATAAAGTAGCGTCTCTAAGATATATTTCATAACCAGCTTCTCCTGAAAAACCTGATTGGGAGATAACACAACTTCTTCCAGCAACCTTAACTTCAGCCAAACCATAAAACGGCATATTTTCTAAATCAACCTGGTCACCTAATAAATCTTTCATCAAAGCTTTTGATTTTGGACCTTGAATTTGAACTGGACATGCATCAATTTCATCAATAGTGCAATTAAATCTACCATCAGCATTTACTCCTTGAAGATACATACCTATATCGGAATCTGATAATGAAAACCAAAACTCATCTTGTGAGATTCTTAATAAAATAGGATCGTTTAATACACCACCATAAGTGTTGCATAAAATTACATATCTAGCTCTCATTGGTGATATTTTGGTTGCATCTCTAGTTATTACATAATCAACAAATTTTTCCGCATCAGGACCTTTTACTTGTATTTGTCTTTCAACAGCAACATTCCACATTGTTACGTGGTTAACAATCGCATCATATTCAACCATTGCCCCACCATCCTCTGGTTTGACATATCCTCTTGGATGATAAATACGATTATAAACTGTTGCTCTCCAACAACCTGCTTGCATTGATAAATGCCAATAAGGCGACTTTCTTACTCTCGTTGAAATTAACATTTCGACTTTAGTTGGCCCACTTTGTCTTAAATTGTATGGTACTTTTCGATCAGATTGATCTACAGAAGTAACATGTTTTAGTTTAGTATAGTCAAATTCTTTAGACATAACCATTCTCCTTCAACCACTTGTTAGTTTCCTTCAAGCCGCCGAATGTATAAATGTGGAAGAAATCTGTATGCGATTTAACTTTCCCAATTAAATCATTAGGGTCTTTAGGTTTCAGTAAATCTAATGCCTTAGTAAAATTAGATCTAAGAAAGTTAAGGGAATTTTTTGCCCCAACAATATTAGCAAACTTAATTAAGCTAGATATTTTTAATGGCCCAGTAATTCCCACATGCACTGGTACGCTTTGTTTTAAAATAAAATCTATAATAGGCTGAGAATCTAATAACCACTGTGTTACTATATAATCAGCATAAGGCTTTTTATCTATCATAGCTTTTTCTAAATCTGAATCGGATATATCAGGACTCCCCTCTGGGTGTCCAGCTATTCCTATTGTCATATTCTCAAAATAACCAGTCTCCAGAAGTTGGTATGAGCTATCAAATTTTCCCATTGGTTCTCTACCACCACCGATCACTAAAACCTGTTTAACTCCTCCATCCTTGCATCTAGAAACATAATCTTTTAGCTGTTTTTCATCTTTCATTGACCTAGCGGGAAAATGAGGAACCGGATTATAACCCTTCTTAACCAACTCAACCGCCTGTTGAGCAGTCTCTTTGTAGTCTCCACCTGGTAACATTGTTATATAAATATCACTTACCTCTGGAACCGTATCTAGATTAGTTTGAGGACCAATTTCCAAAGAAAATTTCATTTTAAGATCTTTATCTTTTTTAAAAAAGCTGTCAAATTAATATGATATGAAAATAATTTTGATTATGGGTCTGCCTGGATCAGGGAAAACAACCTTGGCAAATGAGCTGGGTCCACTTCTTAATGCTAAGAGACTTAATGCAGATCAAGTTAGAAAAGAAGCCAACGATTGGGATTTTTCTGAAGAGGGTAGAAAAAGACAAGCTAAGAGAATGGCTGAATTTGCATTAAAAATGAGAAAAGATGGTAGTTATGTTATCGCAGATTTTATTTGCCCAACTCCAGAGGCGAGGAGTTTATTTCCTTCAGATTATATAATTTGGGTGGACACAATTAAAAAAGGACGTTTTGATGATACAAATAAGATGTTTGTTAGACCAGATAAGTATAACTTTCATGTTACTTCTCAAGATGCTAAAAATTGGGCAGCAAAAATATATAAGGAGATAAAATAATGGCGTATCAATGGGATAATAAAAAACCAACCGCACAAATGTTAGGAAGATGGCAACCATTTCATGATGGCCATTATACTTTATTTAAAGAGATCATAAAGAAAACTGGTCAAGTTTGTATTCAAATTAGAGATGTCCAAGGAATTGATGATAATCCATTTGACTTTGATACTGTAAAAAAAAATATTGAAAAAAGACTCAACCCAGAGTTTGAAGGTCGTTATAAAATTATGATGGTTCCAAATATCACAAATATTTGTTATGGAAGAGGAGTAGGCTATAAAATTGAGGAAATCGTTTTACCTGAAGAAATTCAAAAAATTTCTGCTACTAAGATAAGAGCAAAGATGAGAGAAGAGGGTAAACTTAAATAATCTCTGATGAATGTTAAGACTATTATACAATATAAAGATATAGCAAGAGTTATTATTAATGAACCAAAAACATATAATTCTTTATCAGCCAAAAATTTAAAAGATTTAATTTCGATCTTAAAAAAATTAGACAATGATAAAAAAATTAAAGTAATAATCATTGAGGGTGCAGGTAGAGGTTTTAGTGCAGGACATAATTTAAAAGAAGTAAGAAGTTTAAATAAAAAGAACAAATACCTAAAATTATTTAAACTTTGCTCAAATTTAATGCTTCAAATAGTGAATGGAAAAAAACCTGTAATTGCTAAGGTACACGGGGCAGCATATGCTGCTGGTTGCCAATTAGTAGCCAGTTGTGACTTAGCCTATAGCACTAATGACGCTCTTTTTGCAACTCCAGGAGTGAACATAGGTTTATTCTGTAGCACACCAATGGTAGCTGTAAGTAGAAAAATTAACAAAAAACCTATGATGAAAATGCTTTTGACAGGGGAGCCAATTCGAGCAAATTATGCAAAAGAAATTGGATTAATAAATGATTATTTCCCAAGATCAAAATTAAATACGGAAGTTTTAAAGATAGCAAAAAAGATTGCCTCAAAGTCAAATTTAACCATTAAAATTGGTAAGCAAGCATTTTATAAACAGTTAGAGATGCCATTAAAAAAAGCTTATGCTTATACCAGTAAAATGATGACGTACAACATGATGGCTATGGACGCAAAAGAAGGCATTTCTGCTTTTTTAGAAAAAAGAAAGCCAAAGTGGAAAAATAAATGAAAATAAAAAATTTATTTATGATCATTTTTGTTTTTGCTGGATTATATATTGCTTTAAGTTTTAGAGATCATAACTTTAAAAGAGCTATCGATGCCTGTGTTGCTGGGAGTCAAAAACTAGAAAAACCTATGACAATAGTTGAGGCTAAAAAATTTTGTGAGGATAAAATAAAGAGCAGTAAGTAAAATAGTGAATAATATTAAAGAGATTTTAACTAAATTTAAAAATATTGCTTTAGTTGGTGCAAGTAAAGATATTACAAAAACTTCTACGGTTGTAATGAAATATCTTCAAGCTAATGGCTTTAAGGTTTATCCTATAAACCCTTCAATGAAAGGAGAAAGGATATTAGGAGAAAAAGTTTTTGGAAAGATTTCTGAAATTAAAGATCAAATTGACATTATTGATGTATTTAGGCCGTCAGATGAGACAATAGAAATAGCAAAAGAAGCTGTTAAAATAGGGGCAAAAGTTTTATGGTTACAATTAGATATTAAAAGTGACGAGGCCAGAAAAATAGTTGAGGCAAATAACATCATCTATATTGAAAATAAATGTACAAAAATTGAATTTGAAAAAAATTGTAAATAATGAAAAAATTTTTTTTTTTAATTTTGTTACTTCAAACAGCAGCCAATGCTCAAAACTTTGAAAAAGCATATTTTGCGGGTGGGTGTTTCTGGTGTATGGAAGAGTCTTTTGAAAAAAAAGAAGGAGTACTTGAAGCTATATCAGGATATTCTGGTGGCAATACAACAGATCCAACATATGAACAAGTTACATATGGCAATACAGGACATTTTGAGGTTATTGAAATTATTTATGATAAAAATCAAATAACCTTTTCTGAATTATTAGATCATTTTTGGAAAAATATTGATCCTTTCGATAAGTATGGTCAATTTTGTGACAAGGGTTACAGCTATAGGTCGGTTGCATTTTATCAAAACCTGGAAGAAAAAAAACTAATAAAAGATAGTATCATAAGTCTTCAAAAAAGATTTAACAAAAAAATTGTTACCTATGTAAGAAAATTTGACAAGTTCTATAAAGCTGAAGATTTTCATCAAGATTATTATCAGGTTAAATTTTTGAATTACTTAAGATATAAAAATGCCTGCGGAAGAGAAAAAATTCTAGATGAAATATGGAATAAATGAAAAAAATTTTTTTAGTTTACGGCCATTATAATGATAAATCTTTTAATGCTTCCATTAGAGATACTTTTATAGAAAAAGTTGAGAGAAATGGACATACTGTAGATGTAGTTGATCTTTATAAAGAAAAATTTAATCCTGTTTTTTCTGGTGAAGATCCTGATGAAAAAGTACTAGACCATAGAAAAAGAATTGAAAATTCAGAAGTGATTGTTTTAATTGCTCCAATATGGAATTTTAGGATGCCAGCAATTGTTGAGGGTTGGATTGACAAAGTTCTTGCCCCTCCATGGGCTTTTAAATTTAAAAAATTATTTGGAAACTATGGATATCCTATTGGTAATCTCAAAGATAAAAAAGCAGTAGTTTTTTGCACATATGGCTCTCCACAATTTGCTGTAAGAACATTCTTTTTAAATATGCCAACCAAAAGACTTAGAAGGGGTGTGTTTAATATATGCGGCATAACGGATGTTATATATCGAAGATATTTTGCTGTACCATTTGTTGGAGATAAAAAGAGAAAAAAGTTTTTAGAGGATGTTAAGAAGACTGCAAATAATATTTAGTTTTTTTTTTATTTCATTTTTTATTTCTATTTCGATATCTAAAGCAGATTTAATTAAGCCTAGCAGCCTTATTAAACCATCAGAAGTGATAAAAATACAATTATCAGGTCTACAAAAGAATGATGATAGTTACAAGGATAGTGGAATAGAGCAAACTTGGAATTTTGCTCATCCAAATAATAGAAAAAATACTGGTCCTTTGCCAAATTTTAAAATGATGATCAAAGGTAATACGTATCAAATGCTTTTAAATCATTTAAGTCATTCTATTACAGAATTAGAGAGAGGTGACAAATGGGTGCAATTTGAGGTAATTATTTTAGATAAAAATAAAATTTACCACAAATTCAAATGGCAGGTTGAAAAATACACTTTGGACGGACCTCTAAAAGATTGCTGGTTAACAACTATTGTATCGCGCCCTATTGCTCTTGGCAGTTCAATTTAAATGACTTTTATAAAATTTTGTTTCGAAATGAATGAAAATTTAGTAGTAATCGCTTAATGAAATCTAAAACAAAAGTTGTAGTAGTTGGTGGAGGTGTAGTTGGAGTTAGTGCACTATATCATTTAGCAAAAAAAGGATGGTCTGATGTTGTGCTTGTTGAGAGAAAAGAATTAACATCTGGTTCTACCTGGCATGCCGCTGGATTACTGCCCTTGTTTAATATGAGTTATTCTGTTGGTCAGCTTCATAAGTATGCTGTTAATCTTTACAAAAAATTAGAGGAAGAAACAGGAAAGAATGTTGGTTTTAGTGTGGTGTCGAATATACGTCTAGCAAGCACTAAGGATAGGATGGATGAGTATCATCAGTATGCTGGAGTTGCCAAAACAATTGGTGTTGATGTAAAATTTTTATCACCACAACAAGTAAAAGAAATTTGGCCTTTATGTCATACCGATGATTTAGTCGGGGCTATTCAACATCCTGAAGATGGATACATTCAGCCAGCTGATTTAACACAAGCTTTAGCTGCAGGTGCAAGAAATAGAGGAGCAGAGATTTATAGAAATACGGCCGTTACAGCAATCCGACAAACAAAAAGTGGTTGGGTAGTTGAAACTGATAAAGGTTCAATTGAATGTGAACACGTTATTTCTTGTTCGGGAAATTTTGCACGTCAAACAGGTGAAATGGTTGGATTGGATATTCCAGTAATACCCGTTGAACATCAATATATAGTAACTGAACCTCATCCAGAAATTCAAAAAAGAAAAAAAGCAGGTTTGCCTGAGATGGGAGTTTTGAGAGATAGTGATAGCAGATGGTATATGAGAGAAGAAGCAGGAGGATTAATATTAGGTCCTTATGAAGATGGTGCTCCAGCTTGTTATGTTGAAGGACCTTCAAAAGACTCTGAATACGAATTGTTTCAAGAAGATTTAGATCGATTAGCACCTCATATTGAAGGAGCTATTCATAGAGTTCCTGCCTTTGGTGAAGTTGGAGTTAAAAAAGTTTATAATGGAGCAATTTGTTATACGCCTGATGGTAATCCAATAGTCGGTCCAGCTTGGGGATTGAAAAATTTTTGGATTAATGAGGGTCATAGTTTTGGTATCACAGCTGCTGGTGGAGCAGGTTGGCAACTAGCAGAGTGGATTGTTGATGGAGAACCAACAATAGATATGCTTGGTGTTGAACCTAGACGTTACGGAAATTATGCAACCAAATCTTATTTAAAAGCAAAAAATGAAGAAGCTTATAGCCACGTTTTTATTGTTCATTATCCTGATGAGGAAAGACCAGCTGCAAGACCATTAAGAACATCTCCTTGTTATGAAAGAATGAAAGACTTAGGTGCAGTGTTTGGTCAAAAATTTGGTTGGGAAAGACCCAATTTTTTTGCAACAGATGGTATGGAGCAAAAAGATGATTGGTCATTTAGAAGATCAAAATGGTTTGATGCAATTAAAAAAGAGTGTCAAAATGTAAAAGAAAATGTTGGTCTATTAGATATGACGGCATTTGCAAAATGTCGAATTAAAGGTCCTAAAGCCGAAGAATTTTTAGATTATTTGGTAGCAAATAAACTTCCTAAAAAAATTGGCAGAATTAATTTATGTCATGCATTAAATACAAAAGGTGGAGTTCACTCAGAGTTTACAATTATGAAAGAGGCTGAAAACAGCTATTACCTTGTTTCTGCAGGTGCAAATTTAAGACTTGATCATGATTGGATACAAAAGTGGATGCCAACTGATGGATCGGTGATATTTGAGGATTTAACTAACAGCACAGGGGTACTTGTTGTAGCTGGACCAAAAGCAAGACAATTAATGCAAAAAGTTTCCACAGATGATTTCTCTAATGAAAATTTTAAATGGTTAACAGCTAAAAATGTTAATGTTGGTTATGCTCCAGTAAATGCGATGCGAGTAAATTTTGTTGGAGAACTGGGTTGGGAATTACATCATCCAATCGAATATCAAAATCATATTTTTGATAAATTAATGGAAGCTGGAAAAGATTTAGGACTGAAGCCTTTTGGAATTAGAGCAATGAACAGTTTAAGAATTGAAAAATCTTACAAATTAGTCGGAACGGAACTATCTATCGAATACTCACCCTATGAGTCAGGGTTAGATAGATTTGTTCATCCAAATAAAGGCAATTTCATAGGTCTTGAAGCATTAAATAAATGGCGAGAAAAAGGTTTTGATAATAAATTAGTTACTCTCGAAGTTCATAATACAACTGACTCAGATGTATTAGGAAATAATCCAATTTATAAAGATGATAAAGTTGTTGGAAGAGCTACAGGTGGTGAATATGGATTTAGAGTAGATAAGTCAATAGCATTAGCAATGATAAAACCAGACTTAGCCAATGTAGGTGAGAAACTTAAGGTTGATATTTTAGGCAAGATGTATGAAGCTACAATATTAGATGAAAGTCCTTACGATACAGAAAATAAATTATTGAGAGCTTAATGAAAATTTTAGTCGCAGTAAAAAGAGTAATAGATTACAACGTTCAAATCAGAGTTAAGGAAGATAACACGGGTGTGGTAACTGACAATGTTAAAATGTCTACCAATCCACCTGATGATAATGCAATAGAAGAAGCCGTAAAAATTAAAGAAGCTGGTAAAGCTACAGAAGTTATTGCAGTAAGTATCGGTGAAGAGAAAGCTCAAGAAACTGTTCGTAAAGCCTTAGCAGTTGGAGCAGATAGAGGGATACTTGTTAAGACAGACGGTGTTATTGAACCTCTTGCCGTTTCAAAATTGTTACAAAAAATTGTTGAAAAAGAAAAACCAGATTTAGTTTTTATGGGTAAACAAGCTATTGATGACGATTGTAATCAAACAGGTCAAATGTTGAGTGCACTTTTAAATTGGCCTCAAGCAACTTTTGCATCAAAAATTGAAATCAAAGATGGTAAATTAGAAGTTACTAGAGAGATAGATGAAGGTTTAGAAACAATTGAAATTAATATTCCGGCAATAGTAACTTGTGACTTAAGATTAAATGAACCAAGGTACGCTTCATTACCAAATATAATGAAAGCTAAGAAAAAACCTATAGAACAATTAAATGCGTCAGATTTAGGGGTAGATATAAATCCAAGAATCGAGCAAATTAAAGTTGAAGAGCCACCAAAAAGAAAAGCTGGAATAAAAGTTTCAAGTGTAGCTGAGTTGGTTCAAAAATTAAAAAATGAAGCCAAGGTAATATAATGTCAGTTTTATTAATTGCAGAACATAATAACAAAGAGATAAAGCCATTTACGCTTAATGCAAGCACAGCAGCCTCTCAAATTGATAATGATGTGCATGCAGTAATTATTGGACATAATTGTGATGAAGCTGCAAAAGCGCTTTCAGAATTACCATTAATTAAAAAGGTTATTCAAGTTGAAGCTGCTCACTATGAAAATTTTGTTGCTGAAAATTTTGCCCCAGTAATTGTAAAATTAGCTGAAAACTATTCACACATTATAAGTTCAGCAAATACTTTTGGAAAAAATTTAATGCCAAGAATTGCTGCTGCTTTAGACACATCTCAAATAAGTGATATTATTAAAGTTATCTCATCCGATACCTTTTTAAGACCTATTTATGCAGGAAACGCTTTTGCAACAGTTAAAAGTAAAGATTCAAAAAAATGTGTAACTATCAGACCCACATCCTTTGATCCATGCGAAAGCTCGGGTGGATCAGCTCCTATAGAAAAAACAGATCCCGGTGAAGAATTTTCAAAAACAAAATTTATTAAAAGAGAAGAGGTTAAATCAGATAGACCCGAACTTGGGACAGCAAGAGTTGTTGTTTCTGGTGGAAGAGGAATGCAAAGTGGAGATAATTTTAAATTGATTACTTCTTTAGCTGATAAATTGAATGCAGCTATTGGAGCTTCAAGAGCAGCAGTTGATGCTGGATACATAAGTAACGATCATCAAGTTGGCCAAACGGGAAAAGTTGTTGTTCCTGATTTATATATCGCTGTTGGTATCTCAGGTGCTATTCAACATTTAGCTGGCATGAAAGAAAGTAAAGTGATCGTAGCAATCAATAAAGATGGTGAAGCGCCAATTTTTAGTGTCGCAGATTATGGACTTGAAGCTGATCTTTTTGAAGCAGTTCCTCAATTCTTAGAGGAATTGAACAAATTAAACACTATACAAAAATAATATAATCTGTAAAAAATTGAATATGTCCAGAGAGACAATGGAATATGATGTAGTTATTGTAGGCGGAGGTCCGTCAGGATTGGCCACCGCAATTAAATTAAAACAACTTAATTCAGAATTAAATATTTGCTTGTTAGAGAAAGCGTCTGAGATAGGTGCACATATATTAAGTGGGAATGTTTTTGAAACAAGAGCATTAGATGAATTGATACCTGGTTGGAAAGAATTAGATACACCTATCAAAACTAAAGTTACTAAAGAAAAATTTTTATTTTTAGGAAAACATAAATCATTAAGTTGGCCAACTTGGTTACTTCCAGCGGTTCAAAAAAATCATAAGAATTATATTATAAGCCTTGCAAACTTATGCCGATGGCTTGCAGAACAAGCTGAGGCACTCGGTGTTGAAATTTTTCCAGGATTCCCTGCAAGCGAAATATTATACAACGATGATGGGTCTGTTAAAGGAGTGGCCACTCAAGATATGGGTTTAGATAAAGAGGGAAACAAAAAAGATAGTTATGAGCCTGGTATTAATCTTGTAGGTAAAGTAACTGTTTTTGCAGAAGGTTGTAGAGGTCATTTGGGTAAACAATTAATTAACAAGTTTGAATTAGATAAAGGAAAAGACCCACAACAATATGGAATTGGTTTTAAAGAAATTTGGGAAATTGACGAAAAAAATCATGAAGAAGGTATGGTCATGCATACTGCTGGTTGGCCATTAGATAAAAACACTTATGGCGGAAGTTTTATTTATCATGCTGAAAATAAACAAGTTTTTTTAGGCTATGTCATTGGATTAGATTATAAAAATCCTCACCTATCTCCTTTTGATGAATTCCAAAGATTTAAAACTCATCCAGCAATCAGAAAAATTATTGATGGAGGAAAGAGAATTTCTTATGGCGCTAGAGCTTTAATTGAAGGTGGTTTCCAAAGTTTACCAAAAATGTTTATGCCTGGAGCATTACTTGTTGGGTGTGATGCGGGTACACTTAATATGCCTAAAATAAAAGGTTCGCACACAGCTATGAAAAGTGGAATGATAGCTGCTGAAACTATTGATGAACATTTTAAACTTAAAAAAGATTTATCAATTTTTGAGGAAAAGTTTAAAAAAAGCTGGGTCTATGACGAACTCTACAAAGCTAGAAACGTTAAACCAAGTTTTAGCTGGGGTCTTATTTTAGGAATTATTTTTACAGGAATAGATCAAATTTTATTCAGAGGTAGAATGCCTTTTACTTTAAAACACAAACATGCTGATCACGAAACACTTAAGCCAGCAAATGAAATGCCTAAAATTGAATATCCAAAACCTGATAATATCATTACTTTTGATAAAACAAGCTCGGTATATTTAACTGGAACAAATCACGCTGATAATCAACCGGTGCATTTAAAATTGAAAGATCCAAATTTGCCAATTAATTATACTTTAGAAAAATTTGATGAACCTGCTCAAAGATATTGTCCAGTTGGAGTTTATGAGGTTCAAAATGAAAATAATGTTCAAAAGTTTGTGATTAATTCACAAAATTGTATTCATTGTAAAACTTGTGATATCAAAGAGCCTTCTCAAAATATTACTTGGGTTACTCCAGAAGGTGGTGGTGGACCTAAGTATGGTAATATGTAATTAAGATAGGTCTATTGCAAATTTCTTTAAAGTTTCGATTGGTAAAATTTTAAGTGTGTTTTCGTGAGTGCTCTTTAAAAAAATCGGGCAACCTTTACCAGCTTCTACAGCTCTAGCATACCAAGTTGCACACACACACCATCCGTCTCCATCTTTTAAACCAGGAAAACCAAATTCTGGGTGTGGAGTAATCAAATCATTCCCAGCGTCTTTACACCAAAGTAAAAATTCATTATTTACCTTCGCACAAACAGTATGAACTCCATGATCATTTTCATCTGTATTACAACAACCGTCTCTATACCAACCTGTAAGTGGGTCTAAAGAACATTCCTCAAGTTCTTCGCCAAGAACATTTTTTTGTTTTTTTTTCATTTAAATTTTAGTTGGATTTGGCTGATCTTTGTAAACTTTTTCAGGATCAAATTTTTTTTCTTTTTCTAAAAATTTCATTTCTATTTTTCTAGCATTATCTATTGGACCAGTTGGAACTTCTCTATAGAAGCAAGATCTATATCCAACATGGCAACTTGATCCATTTCCAATATCTACAGTTAGCCAAATAGAATCTTGATCATCATCAATTCTAATTTGTGTTACTTTTTGAATAAATCCACTAGTTTTACCTTTATGCCAAATAGCTTTTCTTGATCTACTAAAATAATGAGCTTCTTTAGTCTCAATAGTTTTTTTTAAAGCTTCTACATTCATGTATCCGTGCATTAAAACATCTTTAGTTTTGTGGCACATAGTAATTACAGGTATTAGTCCATCATTATCAAATTTTGGGGAAAGCAGATTTCCCTCTTCTATTTCAAGCACATTTTCTCTTTTTTTGAACATATTAAGTGATTATGTAGCATATATATTTACATTTTAAATATTTTAAAATAGACAAATTATATGTATAAAACATGCCAATGAAATTAGTAAAAGACACAAATAATGAACAAGAAATAAAAAAAATTTCTGATAAAGATGCTGAGGAAGCTTTTAAAACAATTTTAACTTGGATGGGGGAAGATCCTAACAGAGAGGGGCTTCTAGAAACACCAAAAAGAGTTGTTAAAGCTTTTAAAGAGTACTTCAAAGGTTATAAAGAAGATCCTATCCAAGTTTTAGATAAAACATTTGGCGATGTCGATGGATATGATGACATGGTTATTCAAAAGAATATTTCTGTTCAAAGTCATTGTGAGCATCACATGGCACCTATTATTGGTAAAGCTCATGTTGCTTACATCCCAAATGAAAGAGTTGTGGGGTTAAGTAAATTAGCCAGAGTTGTTGAGGTTTTCTCTAAAAGATTGCAAACTCAGGAAAGATTAACTATGCAAATTGCGAATACACTAATGGAGGCTTTGGATGCTAAAGGTGTAGCAGTCACCATAGACTCAACTCATCAGTGCATGACAATGAGAGGAATTAAAAAAGAACAAGCAACAACAGTTACAAATTATTATTTAGGTCAATTCAAAGAAGACCTAAGTTATCAAAATAGATATTTAAGGTTAATTAGCAATTCAAAAGATTAAAAGTGTCAGATCAATTTAGAGCATTAGTTTTAAATCAAGAAGGTGACAACTTTACAAGAGAAGTAAAATCAGTAGATAAAAGTTTTTTAAAACATGGCGATGTCACTATCAAAGTAGATTATTCAGATCTAAATTTTAAAGATGGAATGATTTTAAAGAATGGGGGAAGATTAGTAAAAGAATTTCCTCACATCCCTGGAATTGATTTTTCAGGAACTGTTGTTGATAGTGAAAATTCAAAGTTTAAGTCAGGTGATCAAGTAATTTTAACTGGGTTTAGAGTTGGAGAAATCTTTTATGGTGGTTACTCGCAAATGGCTAAAGTCAATGGTGATTTTTTAGTTAAGAAACCAGATGACTTAACTAGTAAACAAGCAATGATTTTAGGAACTGCAGGCTTTACTTCTTTGATGGCTGCATTTGCAATTAAAGCAAGAGAAGAAATATTACTTGGTGCAAAAGTAAATGATGTTTTAGTTACCGGAGCATCAGGGGGAGTTGGAAGTATTGCAGTAATGATACTTAATAAAATGGGTTACAATGTAACAGCTGTTTCAGGTAAAGACTCAAAAGCAGATTATCTTAAATCGTTAGGTGCTAAAAATGTTATAAATCGCAGTGAATTTGATAAAGATCCTAAGCTTATAGATAAAGGTTTATGGGATGGAGTAGTTGATACAGTCGGTGGAAAAATTTTAGCAAATGCAATTGTTCAAACTAATTCAAATGGAATAATAGCAGTCTGTGGTAATGCAAGTACTAATGAACTTAACACTAATGTTATTCCATTTATGTTACGAGGAATAAAACTTTGGGGAATGGACTCTGCTAATTGCAGTATCAAAAGAAGAGAATTTATTTGGGGTGAAGCAGCAAAACTAATTGACTTTAATTTAATAGAAAAATCAATTCAAACAGTTAGCTTAGAGGAGTTAATTGAAACTTATCCTAAAATATTAAAGGGTGAAATTTCTGGGAGAGTTTTGGTTGATTTAAATAAATAATGGATTGGGACAAACTTAAGATTTTTCATGCAGTAGCTGAGGCTGGAAGTTTTACTAATGCCACTGTTAATTTAAACCTAAGCCAATCTGCAATTAGTAGACAAATTCAATCTTTAGAACAGGATCTAAAAGTTCAGTTATTTGAAAGACATGCAAGAGGGCTCACGCTTACAGAAAATGGAGAATATGTTTTTAAAACTGCTCATGAAGTTATTAGCAAATTAAAAGAAGTTGAAACTTCTCTAGGAGATCAAAAAAATAAACCTACCGGTAAATTAACAATTACAACAGTTAGAAGTTTTGGTACACATTGGTTAACACCAAGGATTGAAGAATTTATGCGTCTAAACCCTGAAGTAGAAATAGAACTTATTTTCGAGGACAAGGAGTTAGATTTAAGCACTAGACAAGCTGATATTGGTATTTTTATGAGAAGACCAAAACAGTTAAATTATATTCAAAAAAAATTGATCGATCTTAAATACTTTATATATGGTTCTAACAAGTATTTGGAAAAACATGGTATGCCTAAGACAATGAGTGATTTAAATAAACATAAATTCATATCTTTCGGAAAAGGGGCACCATCACCAGTTTATAATCCAGATTGGGCGCTAAAATTAGGAATGCATGATGGTAAAAAGCGAAAGTCAATTATGAAAGTAAATAGCGTAATGGGATTACTTTTAGCGGTAGAGGCCGGTGTTGGCTTAGCTGCATTACCAGAATATCTTGTTAGTAATTCAAGAAATATAATTAAAGTACTTCCAAAATCAGAAGGACCAATCACGGAAGCACATTTTGTGTATCCTCAATCTCTTAAAAACACAGCTAGAGTAACAGCTTTTAGAAATTTCTTATTTAGCAAAATAGGCGACTGGAAGTCTCAATAGACTGCGACACTATTGCGATTGATAATCATTCGCAATGCGAATAGTTCTCATTCTCATTAAATCATGCGGAAGAACTAAAAATAACGGAGAATAAATGAGGAAGATATCAATTATTACGTTAATCATTTCAGTAATTGCATCATCATTTGCAATTGCCAACGAGGTTAATGTTTTCAATGCAAGGCATTATAAAGCAGACTCTGAGCTTTATTCCAAGTTTACAAATATGACTGGGATTAAAGTTAATTTGATAAACGGAAAATCAGGTGCTTTAGAAAAAAGAATCATAAGTGAAGGAGCAGACTCTTCTGCTGACTTATACATCACTGCAGATGCAGGAAGATGTGGTGCAATGGATGCTAAAGGCACCCTTCAAAGTGGTTTAACATCTGCAGCAATTAAAGATGCTGTTCCAAAAAGCTTTAGAACAAACAAGTGGGTTGGAATCGCAAAAAGAGCAAGAATAATTTATTACTCACCAGAGAGAGTAACTGGTGCTGAATTATCTGGAATGACTTATGAAGGTTTAGCTGATCCAAAGTGGAAAGGTAGATTAGTAATTAGAAAATCTAGCAATATTTATAATAAATCTCTTGTAGCGTCTTTGATTAAAAATAATGGAAAAGCTGCAACAGCAGCATGGGCTGAAGGAGTTGTGGCTAATATGGCAAGAACACCAACAGGTAATGATAGAGCACAAATAATGGCAGTTGCAGCTGGTGAGGCTGACATTGCGGTAGCTAATACTTACTACTTAGCTCTCATGTTATCAGGTAAAAAAGGTGCAGAGCAACAAGAAGCTGCAAAAAAAGTTAAAGCTTTCTTTCCAAATCAAAATGATAGAGGAACGCACATGAATGTTAGTTGTGCTGCTTTAGTAAAAGGTGCACCTAATAAAGCTAACGCTGTTAAACTTGTAGAGTTTTTATTAACTCCAGAGTCTCAAGAGCATTTTACAAATAATACTTTTGAGTTCCCAATGATTGATGGTGTTTCACCAAATCCATTAGTAGTCAATAATTTAGGATTAGATTTCAAACAAGATATGAAAACTAAATTAGCTTCTTATGGAAAAAACCAAGCTGCTGCAGTAGAAGTAATGACAGCCGCTGGTTGGAAGTAACCAATGGAAGAAAAAAAGAAATTTATTTCTGAAGTTGATTTAAATAAGTCTTCCAAAGCATGTTCCCCATGCAGTTTGGAGTGTGAAAAAATCAATAAAAGAGTAAATAACAGAAAGCTTTCAGAAATTAAAACTGAGGAGGTTCCGCATATCCTAAAAGTATTTGATTTTTGATTTTCTGGGTGTTCAAGCGCCTTAATTAAGTTGTCTCCTTATTAAGGCCTTGAACAAAATACTTTCATGTTTATAAGGCGGATTATAAATTATGAGAATAAATTTTTGGTATATATCTTCTTTTGTAATTTCATTATTTGTAATCATTCCAATTTTAACAGTTTTTTCTAGTTTTTTTGAGAATACCTCTAATTACTATCAAGTATTAAAAGATACTTTTTTAATGGAGTATATTTTCAATTCTCTAATCTTATTGGTGAGTGTTTTAATTTTAACTTTTTTTATTGGGACAGGATCAGCTTACTTAGTTTCATTTTTTAATTTTCCGTTTAGTAATTTTTTTAAATGGGCACTAATTCTATCTTTTGCTGTACCCCCTTATATCTATGCGTATTCATTAACAGCTTTTTTTGAAAATTATGGAACCGCCTATACTATTTTAAAAAATTTATTTGGTGAGGGTAATTACAATCAAAGCATTCCTAAATTTGATGGTTTATTAGGTGTAGTATTATCAATTTCGTTTTCACTTTATGCTTACGTTTATATTCTAGCTAGAGCGTCATTTTTATATCAGTCACAAAACATAATTGATTTGGGGAAAAACCTAGGGTTTACAAAGTTTAAAGCATTTTACTCAATTATTCTGCCAGCAGCACGACCTGCTATAGTTGCTGGCTTATCGCTAGTGGCCATGGAAACACTTGCTGAATTTGGTGCAGTAGATTTCTTCTCAATAAATACATTAACTACGGGTATCTATAATTCATGGATTGCTTTTGATGATTTAGCATTTGCAAATCAATTATCTTTCTTTTTATTGTTATTTATTTTTGCGCTTTTTATCTTAGAAAATTTATCGAGAAAAAATGCCAAATATCACTTCAATACTAAGGCAGGATTTAAACAAAAACAAAAAATACAACTTTCAGGTAAAAAAGCTTTCTTAGCTTTTTCTTTTTGTTTTTTAGTATTCTTTTTGAGCTTTTTATTTCCGCTTAGTCAGATGATGTATTGGACAATTAAATTTCCAGAAAATTTGTTTGATTTAAAAATCTTAGATTTATTAATGAATACTCTTTATTTAGTAATTTTATCAAGTCTGTTGTTGATAATATTTGGTTTAGTTTCCAATTACGGAAACAGAGTAAATAAAAATAAAACGTTAAATATTTTATCCACATTATCTATTTCAGGTTATGCAATTCCTGGAGTTATTTTAGCTGTCGCATTCATAACCTTTATTGCATGGTTTGATGATAGTGTGATTAAAAATTTGGGTTTTGTTTCTATCAAAAAAGTTTTTATAGGATCAATCCTTGGATTAGTGCTTGTATACTTTATTAGATTTTATTCACTTGCATACAATGGAATTAAATCAGGCTATGAGAAAATTAATATTTCAGTTGATGAAAGCTCATATTTACTTGGTTACTCAAAAAGAAAAACTTTTATGAATATCCATATTCCTTTTTTGAGAAATTCTTTATTGTTTGTTGGAATATTAGTCTCTTTAGAAATAATAAGAGAACTACCAATTACTCTCATTTTAAGACCTTTTAATTTTGAAACTTTTGCAACAACAGCTTATATCTCTGCATCAGAGGATTTACTTGAGGCTGCAGCGGTACCTTCATTATTTTTGATTTTGATTGCAACTTTCTTCATAATTGTTACATCTAAATATATTTTAAGAGATAATAATGACTAAAAATTTTTTTGAAGTTAACAACGTTGATTTTAATGTAGGTAACAAAACTAAAGTTAAAAATGTTTCTTTTGCAATTGAAAATCAAGGCGATGTAATATGTCTTTTGGGTCCTTCGGGAATTGGAAAAACCACAATCTTAAGAACGATTGCGGGCCTTGAAAAATTAAAAAAAGGATCAATCATACTAAATGGAAAAACTTTATCTTCTGAAAATATTAATTTAGAGCCAGAGGATAGAAATGTTTCACTCGCTTTTCAAGATAACAGCCTATTCCCACATTACACTATTGAAAAAAATATTTCGCTTGGTTCTGAAAGAAATAAGGAAAAAAAAGAGAAAAAAATTAGTTTAAAAGAAATAGTAGATTTATTAGATATATTCCACATACTTAATAAATATCCTCATGAGATAAGCGCTGGTGAAGCCCAAAGAGCCTCCTTAGCAAGATCATTGATAATGCAGCCAGACTTGTTGTTACTTGATGAGCCATTATCAAATGTAGATCAAAGTTTTAAAGAAGAAATTCAAGTAAGATTAAAAAAAATTTTAAATAAATTAAAGATCACAACAATCATTGTTACTCATGACTCTTATGAGGCATTTTATTTAGGATCTAAATGTGGAATAATTTTAAATCAAGAACTGAAACAATTTGATGATCCTTACAAGGTTTATCATTTGCCAAATTCTATTGAAGTAGTCAATTTTTTGAATAGAGGAATTTTAGTTCCAGCAAAGGTGACTGGAAAAAATACTTTAGAAAACTGGGATTTAGGTACTATTGAAGGGAATTTTATAAAAGAGTATCCAGAAGGTGCCAATGTGCAACTATTACTTCAGCCAGAAGATTTAGAGCATGATGATACAAGTAATTTAAAACTTGAGGTAGTTGATCGAAAATTTAGAGGCACTAATTTTATTTATACTCTTAGAGCCCCAAGTAATACTTTAATTCCAGTATTTGTTCACTCACACCATATACACCAACATGAAGTGGATGAAAAATTTGGTATCAAAAGACCAATTCATATTGATCATATAGTTTGCTTCTAATAAAAACCTTTTAGAAAATGAAAAGTAACTTTAAAGTTTTTTTAAAGGGAATTATTGATGTAAGCCCACTTATGATACCAGTGGTCCCATTTGGTTTGATATTCGGAGTATTGGCTATTGATATTGGATTTACTCCAATTGAAACAATGGCAATGTCTTTAATAATTTTTGGTGGTGCTTCGCAAATAGTATTATTGCAATTATTTTCAGGAGGAGCTTCATCTTTAGTAATAATAAGTTCTGTTGGGGCTGTTAATTCAAGACATTTACTTTATGGTGCAGTCGTATCAGAACATCTATCAGATTTAAAATTAATCTGGAAAATTATTATTTCATACTTTTTAATCGATCAAGCATTTGCAATTTCAAATGAATATTTGAAAAAGAATAAAGATAATAATAGATATTTTCATTTAGTAGGTGGGGGAGCTACTTGTTGGGTGATATGGCAATCAACAACATTTTTAGGAATTATACTTGGAGCAGCAATTCCAGAAAAACTCGGACTAAGTTTTGCAGTACCTTTGACGTTCTTGGCTTTATTAGTTAATGATTTTAGAAAATTTATAAATGTGATTGTAATAATTATTTCAGGATTGGTTGCTACGTTTGGATATAATTATATTCCTTTTAAAGCCTACGTCATAGTTGCCGCTTTCGCAGGACTATTTACAGCAATGATATTAACAATGAAAAACAAAAAAGTATGAGTAACTGGGCATTAATTTTATATTGTGGATTGATTACTTATCTAACAAGATTTTCCATGATAGCTTTAATTAAAAAGGAAATGTTCAATGATAGAATTAGAGAGATATTATCATTTGTGCCATCTGCAATATTTCCTGCGATAATTTTTCCAGCAATTTTTATTAATGACAAAGGCTTGTTTGAGATAGATAATAATCCAAAGATATTAGCAGCAATAATTGCAATGGTTATTGGTATTTTCTCAAGGAGTATAATTGCGACAATATTTTCAGGTTTAGCTTCTTATTGGTTTTTAATATTTGTTGTATAAATAATCATGAAAAAAATTTTAACTTTTTGTTTTCTTTTAATTGCACTCAATGTCAATGCGATGGAAAAGGAGACAACTTTTAAAAAAGAATTATTTGATAAAGCACAATCTGAAGGCAAAGTTGTAGTGGTGAGCTCTTGGATTAAGTATTGTATGTCTTGTGCTAGTCAAATGAAAGTTTTGGAAAAAGCAAAAAATGATTTTAAAAATATTGAATATTTTGCATTTGATGTCACCAACAAAGAAATTGCTAATTTCTTTAATGTACAATATCAAACTACACTTTTAATTTTTAAAGATAATAAAGAAGTTTATAGAAGTCTTGGAGAGACTACTAAAGAGCTAATCTATAAGGCTTTAGAGTCCTCGATTTAATTTAAACACCTAAATTAATATTTTTAGATACATTGAAATCAATCTGAGCAGGTTTTTTTAAATTAAGATTATTCATGATCTCAATATATTCATCAACACTGCTTACTTGTAATCTTGGATTTTGTTTTTTTTCTTTTCCAATCGTGCTTACTTTTTCACCTTTATAATCATGAGCAGGGTACAAAAGAGTTTCCTCAGGCAATTTTAGAAGTTTATTAAATATTGAATTATAAGCATCTTTTGAACTACCATTTTGAAAGTCTGTTCGACCAGTCCCGTTAATTAATAGTGTGTCACCTGAAAAAAGATAGTTATCCATTAAAAAGCTATAACTATCTGAAGTATGTCCAGGAGTATACATCGCTCTAATTTTAAGATTATCTAGACTAATATATTCATCATCTTTAACTTTTATTTCAACAGCATCCGCAGGGGTATGGGCGCCCATGATAGTAGAACATTTAGTAATATCTTTAAGCTTGGATGCCCCTGTTACATGATCTGCATGTATGTGGGTATCAATTACTTTTACTAATTTTAAATCTAACTCCTTTAGTAAATTTATGTATTCGCCAACATTTTCTAACACAGGATCAATAATTAATGCCTCTCTTCCTTTTCCAGATGAGACTAAATAGGTATATGTTGAGGAATTTTTGTCGAATAATTGTTTGAAAATCATTTAACTATAATATCACATAAGTACAAATTGACCCATTGTAAAAATAATACCAAGGATTATTTCTACTCACATTATGAAAATATTTAAATTTTTAGTTATCTTTTTATTTACTTATACATTTGCCTATGCTGATAAAAATATGAAAATAGGTTCTAAGGGTAAAGAAAGTGAAATCTCACGTGTAGTTAAAGTTGTGATGTATGACAACTATTATGAACCAAGTTCATTTCAAATTAAAGCTGGCGAAACAATTAAATTTGAAGTGGAAAATGCTGGTATGCTTGTCCATGAATTTAATATTGCAAATAAGATGATGCACATGAAACATCAACCAGAAATGATAAAAATGGTTGAAAATGAAATTCTATTAGCTGATTCCATTGATAAAGAAAAAATGAAAAAAATGGCAAAAATGGATAAAGCTATGGCCCATTCACATAGCAATAGTGTTTTGCTTGAACCAAAACAAAAGGGAGAAATCATCTGGAAATTTGATAACGCAGTTAACATTGAAGTAGCTTGCAATGTTCCTGGTCATTATCAAGTTGGAATGATTGCTAAAGTTGATATAAATTAACTTAATGGACACAACAGCCAAGGCTAATTTTCATTGGTCATGCAAACATACTTGGAAAAGAAGTGCTAAAAACACTGCTTGGTGTTTATTAGGTTGTGCAATTGGAGATTTGGGTACAATTTTATTTTTTCAACTAACAAAAATTCCGTTTCCTGTTTTAGGAATTATGATTTTAGCTATCATCAATGGTTTGATTACAAGTATTATCTTGGAAACAATAATTTTAATGAGACAAAGTTTTGATTTTTCAAAAGCCTTTAAAACTGCAATTGGAATGAGTTTTATATCAATGATAAGTATGGAAGTTGCTATGAACTTAACTGATTACTTTTTAACTGGTGGTGCAATATTAACTTGGTGGGTTGTGCCAATTATGCTCTTAGCTGGTTTTTTAACTCCTTGGCCTTATAATTATTGGCGATTAAAAAAATTTAATATTGCGTGTCATTAAAGAATTGGGACAATAAAACCTGGCTTTCTTCGAAAAATTATATTCTAAATATTAATAAATTTTTGCTTAAATTTAATAAATTAAATTCTAATTCAAAGATTTTAGATATTGGATGTGGACGGGGAAAAATTTTGGGGGCCTTGAGTTCTAAGTTAAAACTTAAAAACAAACCTATTGGTATAGATTTAGTTAACCATAAAGATAAAGATAAGAGAATAAATTTTAAAAAGATTGATGCCCTTACATTCTTTTCTGATAATAATAAAAAATTTGATCTCATTTTAGTAAAACAAACCATACATTTTCTTAAATTTGGTGAAATCAAAATTTTGTTAAGAGAAATGAGTAAAAGTCTTAATTCGAAGGGAAAAATTTTTATATTCATGATTGATCCCTATAAAAATGAGATTCCCAATTTTGTGCTAATGAAAAAAAAAATGATTTCATCTCTTAATAGAGATAAGAAAATTTTAAGTTTAATCTCAATGTTGTATCCTAAAAGAATTATTAAAGATTTTTCTTATAAAGTAAAAGTTACAAAAAAAGAATATATCAAGATGATAAAAAAAAGATTTATCTCTATTCTTCTAAACCTAAATAATAAACAAATTTCCGATGGAATTGATGAAATAAATTTAAAATATTCAAAAATATTGGGATTTAATGATAAATTAATTTGTATAATCATTAAAAATATTTAAGAATTAGTTAAATGAATCAATTTTTTACAAAGTTTAATAATTTTTTTTCAAATTTTGAGGCTGTTGGATCACTTCTTTTAAGACTTGTGACAGGTATTGCTTTTATAATTTATGGGTTAGGAAAATTTCCTTTACCACCAGAAGGACTGATAGAGTATTTTGACTTATCACCAATTATTGCAAGTTTAGTTGCAATATCTGAAGTATCTACTGGAATTGTTCTAATAATTGCCCATTTTGTAAAAAATCCTTTAGGGCACACTCTAACAAGACTAGTAGGCTTAAATATTGTTATTTTAATGGTATGTATTTTTATTGTTGCCCACAGAGACTGGTTCATAACCAAACAATTATTTACAAGTATACAAACTTTTCTTTTAATAAGTGGTTTTTATTTTTTAGTGAAAGGTAATAAGATTTAAAAATGAGTGGAGGTTATATTTTATGAGATATATAAGTGGATTAATAGATTTAATTGTGAGCTTAGTTGTTTCTACAATTATTATTTATTCAATAAATTTTATAGCTGGTTTTGCTGGAGCTGATTACTCATTTACAAATGGAGAAGTGTTTGTGATGTGGATTTTGATGGCAATCTTAGTAAATAACTGCTTTAAAAAATAGAATATTTAATGAAGAAACCAGTTAAGAGTGACGAAGTAATTTTCAATTTTTTTAAACAAATTTGTGATGAAAAAAATGATCAAAAATGTGTAGAGTTAGGAAATAATTGGATTAGAGCCATGGAAAAGAGTTTAACCAGCATGGAAACAAATTTAGATGAGAATAATAAAATTAAACATAAAATTAATATTCAAAGTAATCGAGATCACCTAGAAAGCTTAAAAGGTAAAAGCTCAAGTGAGTGGAGAGAATATGCAACCAAATGTATGATTGAAATTTTAGATAATAAAGTGTAATTTTAATTATAAGGGGTGTCTTAACAGACTGAGATTAAACCCTAGGAACCTGTCCGGTAATTCAGAAAGGGAGAACAATGAATAAATCTTACTTCTTAGATCAGTCAACATCACTAATAATAATCATAGTTATTAGTTTAGTTTTTTCCCTTCTAGGTCTCTATCATTCAAAAAAAAATCAAGGATTGAATAATTATTTAACAGCTAATAGAAACATCGGTTTATTTTCTTTAATTACAAGCTTAACTTCATCAGCATTAGGTGCGTGGATTTTATTTGGGCCTGCTTCAGCTGCAACATGGGGTGGTATAGGTGCAGTAATAGGATATTCATTAGGTACTGCATTTCCAATGATTTTCTTAATTTTCTTAGGAAAAAAAATAAGAAAAGAGTTTCCAAAAGGATCATCTTTAATTGAGTTTATGAGAAAAAAATTTAGTAAAAAGTTATTCAAACTTATCCTTATAATGACTATCTTTTATATGTTCATTTTTTTATGCGCAGAGGTTACTGCTATAGCTGTTTTGATAAATTACTTATCAGGTACTCAACTTTGGATTACGTCCTTAATAGTATTAGTTTCTACCATAACCTACACTTTATATGGTGGCTTAAAGGCTTCGATCTTTACTGATAATATTCAGATGATCGTTATTGGAATCTTATTATTAATTTCAATTTTTTATATTAATTCATTTACAGGATCGAAATTTTCATTTGCTTTTATTAAAGAAAAAAATTCTCAACTTTTAAGTATCTCATATATACCTAGTTACACTGCCGGTTTTACTTTTTTTTTAGCTGTAGCAGTGACTAATTTATTTCACCAAGGAAATTGGCAACGAGTTTATGCAGCAAAAAATTTTAATATTTTAAAAAAAAGTTTGATAATTTCCTTTCTTATAATTATACCAATTGTTTTTTACATGGGTTTTGCTGGAATGGTTGCATTTTCAATGGACCCTACTGTCAGACCAGATCTTGGTTTTTTTTCGTTATTATTAAAAAAACAAAATACTTTACTGTCACTAGTTGTTATTATTCTTGGTTTATCTCTAACAATTTCAACATTAGATACATTAATAAATGCAATTTCAAGCCTGATTATTGTAGATGGTAAAGCAACTTTTAATTTTAAAAACAAAATAAATTTATTTAAGTTTTCAAAATATGTTATTTTATTTTTATGTTTAATTTCGTTTATTGTCGCTTCGAATGGGTTTGATATTTTATATTTATTTTTATTAGCTGATCTATTTTGTTGTGCTTTCGTATTAACAGTTTTTTTTAGTTTTTATGATAAAAATATAAATGAAAAAACTGCACTACTAGCAATAATTTTTGGACTAATCGGAGGTTTTTTAATGTTTCCGTCCCCAGATTTTTCAAAAAGTTTGTTAGTTGGAATCCTGTTGCCTAAGGAATTATTGCCGCAATTTATTTCTCAATCGCTTTTATTTTTATCTTTTGTTGTGGCAACTTTTCTTCCATTTTTCATTTTTAAAGCTAAAAAGTTCTAAGATTACACGATTGTATTAATCAAATTAATAGTTATAAATTTGTTCCGATGAAAGATAATCAAATAGAAATTAAAAATTTATCCAAAGTTTATGAAAACGGATTCAATGCTTTGAAGAAAATTAATTTAAACATTAAAAAAGGTGAAATTTTTGCCATGTTGGGTCCAAATGGGGCAGGTAAAACAACCTTGATAAGTATAATTTGTGGAATAGTAAACCCAACTTCTGGAAAAGTTAGCGTAGATAACTTTGATATTATAGATGATTATAGAGAAACCCGATCTAAAATTGGATTAGTACCACAAGAGTTAACATTAGAACAATTTGAGACAGTTTTTAACAACGTTTCGTATTCAAGAGGACTTTACGGGAAAAATCCTGATCCTAATCATATTGAAAAAATTCTGAAGCAATTAAGTTTATGGGATAAAAAAGACTTAAGATTAAGACAGTTATCAGGTGGAATGAAGAGAAGAGTTTTAATTGCAAAAGCATTATCTCATGAACCTTCAATTTTATTTTTGGACGAGCCTACAGCAGGTGTAGATGTTGAACTAAGGAAAGATATGTGGAAGGTTGTAGAAAATTTGAGAAAGACTGGAGTTACAATCATTTTAACTACACACTATATTGAAGAGGCAGAAGCCATAGCGGATCGTGTTGGAGTAATCAATCAAGGGGAGATTATTGTTGTAGATGATACAAAAGAGTTATTAAAAAAGATGGGCTACAAAAAACTTACGGTGGAATTACATGAAAAGATTTATGAAATTCCAACATCACTCCAACAATACGATTTGTCTATTGGATCAAATATGATGAGTCTAAACTATGAATATAACATACAAACTAAACAAACTGGCATAACAAATTTATTAAAAGACCTAAAAGATGCAGGATTGAAATTGAAAGATTTAAAAACAGAACAAAGTACTCTAGAAAAAATTTTTGTAAGTTTAGTGAAAGAGAAAAATGAAAATTAATTTTATAGCTCTAAGAGCAATTTATCTTCATGAGATGGATCGATTTAGGAGAACATTGACACAATCTTTGTTATCTCCTGTTTTGACAACTTCCTTGTACTTTATTGTATTTGGCTCTGTAATAGGCAATTATGTAGAAAAAATTGATGGTATTAGCTACGGATCTTATATTGTTCCAGGTTTGTTAATGTTAACTTTATTGACACAGTCGATAAGTAACACATCATTTGGTATTTTTTTTCCAAAATTTAATGGAACAATTTATGAGATATTAGCTGCTCCTATTTCAACATTTGAAATTGTATTAGCTTTTGTAGGTGCAGGAGCAACAAAAACTTTGATAGTAAGTATTGTGATATTTATCACATCTCTTTTCTTCGTTGAAGTCCACGTTAAATATCCTTTATTAATGATATTTTTACTTATTATAGTTGCTTTTACTTTTGCTTTGTTTGGTTTTTTAATAGGATTAATGAGTTCAGACTTTGAGCAAATGTCAATAATTCCAACACTATTTATAACACCAATGGTTTTTCTTGGAGGAAGTTTGTACTCATTAGATATGTTGCCACCATTTTGGCAAACAATCACTTACTTTAATCCAGTGGTTTATTTGATTAATGGTCTAAGATTTGCGTTCTACGGTGTTTCTGATTTTAATATTTGGATTAGTGTGGGAACTATGTTTTTATTTCTTACAATTTGTATAACAGTCGTTTCAGTATTACTTAAAAAAGGATACAATATAAAATCATAACTGACCCATTTCTGGGCCAGTTATAAACTAATATTCAAGAGGAATTTTTTTAAAATTGTTCGGACTCTGTTGAGCCCTTCATTGCTGTAGTTGAGCTTTTTCCATCACTAATAGTATTAGAAATAGCATCGAAGTAGGATGTACCAACTTCTCTCTGGTGTTTTACACTTGTATAACCATCTTTTTCACGAGCAAATTCTTGTTCTTGAATTTTAGAGTAAGCAGTCATACCTTCTTTTTTATATTTTTCTGCTAATTCAAAAACTGCAATATTTTGCGTATGAAATCCTGCTAAAGTAATAAATTGAAATTTATAACCCATTTTACTAATTTCTTTTTGAAATGAAGCTATTTCTGGCTCAGTCAAGTGTTTCTTCCAATTAAATGATGGTGAACAGTTATAAGCCAAAAGTTTACCTGGAAATTTTTCATGAATAGCATCAGCAAATTTTTTAGCTTCCTTTAAGTTTGGTGTTGCTGTTTCACACCAAATTAAGTCCGAATAGGGTGCATAAGCTAAACCTCTAGATATGGCTTGTTCGATACCTTCTTTAACATAATAAAAACCCTCTGGAGATCTTTCCCCGGTTAAGAACGGTTTATCATTTTCATCAAAATCATTGGTAATCAATTTAGCGGCATTAGCATCAGTTCTTGCTAAAATTATAAGTGGCACATCAGCAATATCTGCTGCCAATCTTGCAGCTTTTAAATTTTTTATCATTGTACCTGTAGGCACAAGAACTTTTCCACCCATATGACCACATTTTTTTTCACTAGCAAGTTGATCTTCAAAATGAACACCAGCTGCACCTGCTTTAATAAATTTTTTTGCTAATTCAAAAACATTTAATGGACCACCAAAGCCAGCTTCACCATCAGCAATGATGGGCAACATATAATCAATCCTTTTTTCTTTTTTCATTTCACCATCCTTGAGTTCCATGTGCTGAATTTGATCAGCTCTTAAAAGAGCATTATTCATCGACTCTACTAATTTTGGAGCACTATCATAAGGATATAAAGATTGATCAGGGTACATTTCGCCCGCGCTATTGGCGTCAGCAGCTACTTGCCATCCACTCAAGTAGATTGCTTTTAATCCTGCTTTTGCGTGTTGAACAGCATGATTACCTGATAAAGACCCCAAAGTATTTATATAACTTTCAGTGTTTAGAAGTTTCCATAATTTCATTGATTGCTGTTTACATAAAGAATATTCAATTTTGATTGAACCTTTTAATCTTTCAACATCTTCAGGAGTGTAATCTCTTTTTATCCCTGCAAACCTTTTTAAATCATATGAAATTTTTTCAGCACTCACGTTGTAACCTGCAAAGTTTTATTCTTATTAAAGAGAAATGATGAAGTAAAATGAAATAATTTAGTTTGAGTCGTTTAACGTCTCAACTAAATCTTTCATCCCACTTGAGCCCCAATCACAATGATCATCCCTCATGTAGATTCCTCTGCTATTTTGTTTAGCTAAATCTTCATGTTTAATGATTTGAGCCTCATTTTCTTTGTTTTTTAATTTTTCACTCATGTAAATTTTATAATTTACAAGATTTACAAAATCTACAAAAAAGTAAAAAAGTGTTGTAAATTGTGGAAAAAAATTGTAAATATAAATTTACAAAATTTACAAATTGAAAATATGAGTCAATTAGATCTTAAAATAGGACCAAAAATCAAGGCTTTTAGAAGACAATTAGGACTTCAAGCCAATAAATTAGCTGATGAATTAAATATATCTCCGAGTTATTTGAACTTAATTGAGGGAGGAAAAAGGAAAATAGATGGAGATTTACTCCTAAAGATTTGTGAAAAATTAAATATTGAACTTTCTCAATTAACCTCAAAATCAGATATCAATTTAGAAAACACTTTATCAGAAATACTCGATGATAAATTGTTTGAAGATTTAGATATTCTAGGTCCTGAGGTAAAAGACCTTGTAGGTACCAATCCAAAAATTGGAAGAGCAATTGTAAGACTAGGGGATATTTTAAAAAAGAAAGATCATGAAATGATCAACAAAATTGAAACAATATCTGGAAAAATTGTTGATAATAGAAAAAATTCATTTCCAGGCGAAGTTATTTCAGATTTTTTACAAGAAAATAAAAACTATTTTCCAAAATTAGAAGATTTTGCAAATGATGTTTTTGAAAAAGTCCAAAAAAATAATAGAACTAGATATATTGCTCTTTGCGATTATTTAAAATCAGAATACGACATTTCAGTAAAAGATGTTATTCCTGAAGAAAATAAACCTTTCTCAAAACTTTATAGGAAAAATAAAAAAGAACTATTGTTAAGTGATTACAGTTCTTTAGAGACAAAAAAACTACATGCAGCTGCACAAATAGCTCAAGAAGGTGCTGATAAAGAAATTGAGGAATATTTATCTAAATTTACTTTTCCATCTGACGAGTCAAAAAAATTAACAAAAATTGCTTTATTAAATTATTGTGGAGCTGCAATTTTGATGCCTTATAAACTTTTTCATACAGAATGTAAAAAACTCAAGTATGATTTAGAATTACTACAAAATACTTTTGCCACATCTTTTGAACAGGTAGCTCATAGAGTAACATGTTTACAAGATCCAAAATTACCAGGGATTCCATTTCATTTTTTAAGAGTAGATATGGCTGGAAATATATCTAAAAGATTTTCATTATCAGGAATAGAAATTCCAAGATATGGTGGTGCTTGTCCTCGTTGGAACGTTTATTCAGCTTTGACAAGGCCTGGTATTATTCAAGCTGCTGTAAGTAAAATGTCTAATGGTGAAAAGTATGTATGTATTGCTAGGACAGTTGAAAAAGGTATTGGAAGATTTGGACAATCAAAAAGTATTTTGTCTATTGGATTGGGATGCGAAGCAAAATATGCAAAAGAATTCATTTATTCGGAAAACTTAAATATTAATGATAAATCTACAGAAATACCAATAGGTGTGTCATGTAGAACGTGTGATAGATTAGACTGTTCACAAAGAGCATTCCCTCCCTTACATAAGAAATTCGATGTTGATATTAACTCAAGGGGCGTCTCAGTATACGTGGGAGACAAAAACACATAGTCGATGATTAAATTTATCATACCTGCAATTATTGTATTTTTGATAGTTCTTTTTTGGGAAAAAATAAATGAAATGATTTATAAAAAATTTAATATTAAGATTAATTATATTGTTGCTACAATTTTAGTAATAATTTTAGGAGTTATATTTGCTCTATTATATTTTTAGATTCAATCGATAAAAAATTTGAAAATGAAAGAAATTTTTAAAAACTCAAAGAAATTTAAACCAAGAATTAAAGCCAGAATTCGAAAAAATAGGCAAATATTAGGTAAAAATATTGATAATTTTTTTGATTGGATTAAAGGAGCAGAATTGGTTGAATTAAAAGAATGCAGCACTAATGAGGACCCTGTAAGACCAGAACTGGACAATGTATTTAGGAGAAGTTACGGAAGAAAAATTTATGGTGTGAAATATGGTGGTGAAATTCATGCTGTGATGTGTTTTGCATACACCAACAAGATTCCAAAAAATGTTGTTGAATTAGATAAGTTTAGTCATGATGCTTTTTTGCAGAGCGCTCAACGAGATCAAAAAGTTGGTAAAATTGCCATTGCGTACACTGTTTGGTCAAAAAAAAGAGGTGGGGGTAAATTGATTGTAAAAGAAGTTTTTAAAAAGATTAAAAAATCTAATCATTTAAACAGATTAGTTACTCTTTCACCATTGACAGATATGGCAACTAAATTTCATACCAAAAATGGAGCAAAACTTCTTCAAATAAACGAAACTACCCAGAATTTTGAATATCAAGTTGAGAAAAAATAGATATTATTCAAAAGATGCTTAAATCTAACTGGAACTATCCTACAAATATTTGGGTTGGAGAAAATCGCATAAAAGATTTAACTAAAGCATGTAAAGATTTAAAGATTCAAAAACCGCTATTGGTTACTGATAAAGGTTTAGTAAAAACAGAAATAGTTTCTAAAGCATTAAAAATTTTACAAGACGACGGTATTTTTGTTAAAACTTTTTCAAATGTTATAGGGAACCCTACGGGAACTAACGTTAATGAAGGAGTTGAAATATTTAATAAAAATAATTGTGACGGTATAATTGCATTGGGTGGCGGGAGTGGACTTGATGTGGGTAAAGCCATTGCTTTTATGGTAAGTCAAACTTTACCGATATGGGATTTTGAAGATGTGGGTGAAAATTGGACCAAAGCAAATTCAAAAAAAATTGCACCAATCATTGCGATACCAACCACTGCAGGCACCGGTTCAGAGACTGGCAGAGCGTCAGTTATTCTTAATGAGGAAACTGGTGTAAAAAAAATTATCTTTCATCCAAAATTTTTACCATCAATCGTAATCTTGGATCCATCATTAACTCTCAAACTTCCTCCAAATATTACTGCTGCAACAGGTATGGATGCTTTAGCACATAACCTCGAGGCTTATTGTGCTCCAGGATATCATCCAATGGCAGATGGTATAGCTCTTGAGGGAATGAGATTAATATATAGATCTTTGTTAATAGCTTTTAACGATGGATCAAATTTGCAAGCTCGTACTAATATGCTCGTTGCTGCAAGTATGGGTTCAACAGCATTTCAAAAAGGACTCGGAGCCATTCATTCCTTGAGTCATCCAATAAATGCTCAAAATAATGTTCATCATGGATTATCAAACGCAATATTTATGCCATATGTTTTAACTTTTAATAGAGATGTTATTGAAAAAAAAATTATTAAAATTTGCGATTATTTGGAATTTAAAGACAAATCATTTGAGAGTTTTTTAACTTGGATTTTAGATTTGAGAAAGCAGCTAAAAATTCCTGATAATTTGTCATCTGTCATAGACAATGAGGATTTTGATATAAATCTTTTATCTAAGATGGCATTAGAAGACCCATCTTCAATTACAAATCCAAAAAGACTGACTTTAGAGGATATGAAAATATTGTACAAAAATAGTTACTCAGGAGTTCTTTTTAATGAGTAATTTAAATATTTTAATTGTAGAAGGAAATCCTAAAAAAGAAAATCAAAACTTTATCAATGCTGGTATCAAAACTCATACCGAAAGTTTAAAAGAGAGTTTGAATTGCTTTAGTAAAAATTTGAATTTTGATATAATTAATCCATCTTCTGATAAAAACGTCGAAGTTATCGCCACAAAATTAAAAAAATATGATGGTCTGATTTGGGGTGGAAGCAGTCTCAATATTTATAACAATACACCAGAAATTAAAAAACAGATCGAATTTATGAAAGAGTGCCAAAAAAAGGTAAGAAATATTCTAGCGATATGCTGGGGAATGCAAGTAGCTGTAACAGCCGCAGGAGGAGAAGTAAAAAAAGGAAATAACTCTCACATTGGAATTGCGAAAGAAATTCTAATTAATGAAAATGGTCTCAATCATGCAATTTATCAAAATAAAAAAAAAATATTCAATTCGCCTGCTTTTAATTTTGATGAGGTCGTAACATTACCACCAAATTGTCTGTGTTTATCATCTAACAAGATTAATAAAATTCAAAGTTTATACCTTGAAGTTAACAATGCCAAAATATGGGGCCTACAGTATCATCCCGAAATATCTTATGAAAAAATGATTAGTTTAATTAATTTTCGAAAAAAAAGATTAATTGAAAATAGAAAAGTTTTTAATAATGATGAAGAAATTCAAAATCATATATCATTAATCAAAGAGGAAATATCTGTAAGTAATAATGATGAAAGAATGCTTGAATTAAAAAATTGGATAAATATAATTAAAAGATGTTGAGCTATATATTACCATTTATAATTTTAATCATAGTTGTAGTTTTCATACACGAATATGGTCATTATTATTTTGCTAAAAAATACGGTGTTGGTGTAACAGATTTTTCTATTGGTTTTGGTAAAGAGATTTTTGGATGGAATGATAATTCAGGCACTAGGTGGAAAATATGCTGGATACCATTAGGTGGGTATGTAAAATTTTTTGGAGATAGAAATGTTTTTTCTCAGGCAGATCAAGAAAAGTTAATTCAAAAATATGACGAAAATGATAGAAAAAAACTTTTTGTTTTAAAACCACTATATCAAAGAACATTAATCGTATTTGGTGGTCCTTTGGCAAATTTCCTTTTAGCTTTAGTAATTTTTTTTTCAATTTATGTTTTTGTAGGTAAGGATTTTACACCCGCTGTAATAAATGAAGTTCAAAAAGGATCCCCTGCTATGACTGGAGGACTAAAAGAAAATGATATTATTTTAGAAATTGATGGAAACGAGGTTTTGAGCATTATGGATGTCTCAAAGTATATTACTATGTCAACTGGTGATGAGATAGATTTTAAAGTTAAGAGGTCTTACGATGATTTAGTTTTTAAAATTAAACCCAATTTAGTTTTAAGCGAAGACAATTTGGGTAATCAAATAAAAAAAAGAATAGTTGGAATAAAATTAGGGGCTTATAATAATGAAATTAATCACGTCAAGTTAGGCCCTACCCAAGCAATTTATCATGCTACTCAGGAGGTTTATTATGTGTGTATATCCTCTCTTAAATATATTGGAGCAATGTTTTTTGGCAAAGCAGATACTTCACAATTAGGTGGGCCTATAAGAATTGCTAAAATTTCTGGTCAGGTTGCTGAGTTTGGGGTTTTGGCCTTTATAAGCATGATGGCTTATATTTCGATAAGTCTTGGTTTAATAAACTTATTTCCTATACCGATGTTAGATGGAGGTCATTTGATGTTTTATGCTTTTGAAAAGGTTTTGGGTAGACCGTTATCACAAAAAACCCAAGAGGGTTTTTTTCGAATCGGTTTGTTTTTATTGTTATCCTTGATGTTTTTCACAACTTTTAATGATCTAAAAGATCTTGGGTTATTAAACTAATTAAGTTAGAGAAGTTTAAAAAAGTCAATAAAATAGGGCTTTTTTAATATCACACAATATATTGTGTATAACTTTTTATCATACACTAAAATAAGTCTTGATTTATCAGCTCTTTTGATAAAAATAGAAATAACCTAATAAACCGGAGCTAAAATGAATAAAAAACAACTTGTTGTCAAGCTTTCAGGAGCTTTAAATCTAAGTAAAGCTGATGCTGAAAGAACTTTTGACACTATTACCAACACTATTTTAGATGCTTTAAAAGCTGATGACTCAGTAAAAATTGCTGGATTTGGGACTTATAAAGTGGCTAAGAGAAAAGCGAGAGTTGGAAGGAATCCTCGAACTGGTGAGCAAATTCAAATTGCTGCTTCACAAAAGGTGAAATTCTTACCCGCAAAAGCTTTAAAAGAAGTATTCAATAGATAAAAATAATATTTTCTTAGACAGCCTTAATGTAAAAAAAACATTAAGGCTGTTTCTATATGCAAATCTTGCATACCAAATTTTCCTAATCAGCGTTAGTTTTTGGTAATGATAAAAATATAAGTGTCCCCTTAACAGGGAGGTCTTATGACTAAATTAATGAAAATAATAAGTGCACCACTTATTAGTTTAATTTTTTTATTAAACATGAGTAGTGCGGGTATGGCAGAAACAACGGTTTCTGCTGAAATAGGTTTTATATTTAACACCTTGCTATTTTTAATTTGCGGATTCTTGGTATTTTTTATGGCTTGTGGATTTGCAATGTTAGAGTCAGGTATGGTTACATCCAAAAGTGTATCCGTTATCTGTGCAAAAAATATAGGTTTAATATCTATTGCTGGAATTATGTTCTGGATGTTTGGTTACAATCTTGCTTATGGGATACCAGAAGGTGGATATATAGGAAGCTTTATTCCATGGTCAGACTCTAGTGCAGTTGATACTGGTTATGCGGATGGATCAGATTGGTATTTCCAAATGGTATTTTGTGCAACAACAGTATCTATCGTTTCAGGAACAATGGCTGAAAGAATTAAATTATGGCCGTTTTTCTTATTCGCAGCAATTCTTTCAGGAATTATATATCCAATCGTAATGGGTTGGCAGTGGGGTGGTGGCTGGTTAGCAGCTGCAGGTTTCTCTGACTTTGCTGGCTCAACTTTGGTCCACTCAACTGGTGGTGCGGCTGCTTTAGCTGGTGCAATGATTATTGGTCCTAGATTAGGAAGATTTACAAAATCAGGTGCTCCGGCTCCAATTAAACCTTTTGCGGCTTCATCGATACCTCTAGTAACAGTTGGTGTATTTATTTTGTGGCTAGGTTGGTTTGGATTTAATGGTGGTTCTCAACTAGCAATAGGAACTGCTGATGATGCAATAGCGGTATCTACAATTTTTCTAAATACTTTCTTAGCTGGAGCTGGTGGTGTAATGGCAGCAGCAACTGTAACAAGATTAAATTTTGGAAAAACTGATGTAGTGCAAATGTTAAACGGATGTATAGGTGGATTAGTTGCAATAACAGCTGAGCCATTGATGCCATCACCTTTAGCAGCAATTTTAATTGGTGCAGTAGGTGGTATAATTGTGGTTTATGGTACGAAACTTCTATTTTCATTAAAAATTGATGATGTAGTAGGTGCAATACCAGCCCACTTGTTTGCTGGAATTTGGGGAACTTTGGCAGTGCCAATCACAAATCCAGATACATCATTTGGTACCCAGTTAATTGGTGTGATTTCTATAAACGTTTTTGTTTTTGTAGTTGCGTTAATAGTATGGTCAATTATGAAAGCAACAATTGGTATCAGACTAAGTAAAGAAGCTGAAACTAAAGGAACAGACGTCACAGAAACTGGTGTGATTGCATATGCAATACGTGACTAATTGTTAACAATAAAGGGGCTCTTTGCTCTCCTGTATAAACGCATGATACTCGTCGGAGAGCCCCTTATAAAAATTCTCTCTTAGTTAGTTAACAAAAAAGCCCCCTCCCTCAGGGGGCTTTTTATTTATTTTCGTTCCATAATTTCTTGTAATCTACGAATGGAGATAAACCATAACTTGAATTTATATTAGTTAAATGAAGCGATAAGCTTTTAATAGGAGAAATACAAATTTCATTTAAATAAATTTCGTTGATGTATTTTTCGAAAGGTTCATTTCGATCTTGACAAGTTTTAATTAAATTATTCCAATATTTATTCAATAAATTTTTACTTATCAAAAAAGTACATAATGTTTTCTTTATTGTTCGCCAATGTCTTTTGCTACCAATCAAAACATTTGTTTTTTCATTATTCATATATAGATATGGATAATCTGACGGACACATAATAATTTCTCTTTCGATTTGAGAAGCTATTCTCTCATATGTTAAAATCATTTCCTCTAGCATACTTTCAAAGTGCAAATAATCATCCTCCATAAAAAAAATTAAATCTTTTGCATTTTCTTTGCCATACTCAAAGCTTTGAAGAAGACTGGCTAAATTTGAAAAAGTTTGTTCAGATTTTTGTTGTTTAATTATAGGTCGATATTTTTCATGATTAAGCGAAATTAACTCTATATCTTCATTTTTTGTCAAATCTCTGATTTTGTTTAAATTTTCTATTTTGGAGTTATCATTTATGATAATGGTTTTAATTTTCACTATTGGGCATTTTTTTCGACAATAATCAATTGATTTAATTAAAGAATTGATAGATTTTATCGAATATTCTATTTTTGGTTGTTCAAATAATCTTTTTTTATTTTGATCCCAAATTTCAACCTCAGTATTCATTCTAACTATTATCAATAAAGAATTAACTTTTTTTGAGATTTTTACTTCACCCAAAGGCAAAACAATTGATTTTTTATTTAATTTCGAGAGGTCAGTATTTAATTCTTTTTCTAACGTTGGAGAAACAAATCTGTTTTGATCAATAATTTCAAAGCCGAACATCCTGGCTAATTTAATAAAAAGTTTTTTCATAAGTTTTATAAATTTATGATATACATGTTTACAGTATTATGACTATTAAATCATCTCAAACTCTGGTTGCAGAGGCACTTGAAAAGATCAAAACAATCTCACCTGATGAAGCACATAAAAAATTTCAAGATAATCAGTGTAATCTAATTGATATTAGAGATGTAAGAGAGCTTCAAAAAGAGGGAAGAATTGAAGGAGCAAATCACATACCGAGAGGTATGCTTGAATTTTGGTTAGACCCAGAGAGTGCATATTACAAAGATGGAAAACTTGATGCAAATAAAGAAATGGTTCTATTTTGTGCAGGAGGTTTAAGATCTGCTTTAGCAGCAAAGACTTTACAAGATATGGGTTTTAAAAATGTATCACATGTCAATGGAGGTTATGCTTCGTTAAAGCAAAGCAAATTTAAAATTATCTAATTTTTAAGTTCTTCTAAAGCGTAATCAAGTCTATCTTGACCCCAAAATAATTTATTATTAACAACAAAAGTAGGTGCACCAAAAACATCATTTTGAAAAGCTTGATTTGTTAAATTCTTAAGCTCATCTTTTATTTTTTGATCTTTTATTCCCGACTCAAATTCCTCTAGTTCGATTTTACATTCTAGTAAAATTCTTTTAATATTTTCATCCTTTGAGATATCAAAATTATTTTTCCAATAAGCATCAAAACAAATATCAAAAAATTGATTTTTTTTATTATCATCCACAAAAAGATATCCCCTCATAAGATTTAATGAATTAATTGGAAATTTATCATTCCACATAAAATCAATCTTATTTTTTTCAGCTATTAACATGCAGTCGTTTTTCATATTTTTCATTTTTTTCTGGTTGAATGCAGGGGCTGTAATACCTCCTAAGTTGTGTAATCCACCAAGTAGTATTGCCTTGTAGTTAAATTTATCTCTATTATTCAAGCTAATAATTCTCTTATGAGCTAAATATGAATAAGGGCTAATAAAATCAAAATAAAAATCTATCTTCTTAGTCATATAAATTTATGTTTTTGGCATAAAAAATTCTTATTATCCAATAAACAAATAAACCCAAAGGTCCAATGAGATAAGTAATAACAAGAGGTATAAATAATAAAAATTTATTAATCATAAATTTTTCTGAATCTTTTATTATCCATCCACCAGCAAATAGATTTATAGAAATAAAATGTATCCAGAACATAATAAGAAAACTTTTGTTAGTGAATAGTTCTGATAATTCATCTATCCCAATGTAAAGATTAAAATTGTTGATAAAATCGAAAGAATTTAGGTGTGATTTATATAATATAAATACATATGTGCTACTTAAAAGAAGAAATGGAAATATAGAAGTTACAAAATATCTACATAAGTTAGATCTGGGAAAAAAAATCAGAATTAGCCAAAAAGGTAGAACTCCAATATTCACCCAATAATATAATATATCTATTGTAAAATAATTATAAATTTGCTCGATCATTTTAATATATATTATATTAAATTTGACTATGATTCCTATAAGAAATAGAAAAAAAACTCTTAAAGTTACGGTAGAGGAGATGAGAAATTTTGCTTACACTTATGTTGAAAAGTACGCACCCTCCAAACAACAATTGAAAACTTATCTACTTAAAAAATACTTAAAAACATCTAATTTAAATATCAAAAAACAGGATGTAACTAATTTAATTGATATTGTTCTTTCAGATTTAGAAAAAAATAAGTTTATAAATGATAAATTTTATTCAGATAGTAAAGCAAAAAGCATGATCCAAAGAGGTAGTTCAATAAATAAAATAAGAAATTATTTGATAGGTAAAGGAATTAATAGTCAATATATAAATGAAACTGTCGAAAAAATTCAAGACAATAATTCAGATCAAGATTTTTTCTCAGCTTTAAAGTTATGTAAAAAGAAAAGAATTGGCCCAGCGCGAACTGAGGATAATAGGTCTTTATTTTACAAAAAAGACATATCATTACTCGCAAGAAATGGATTTAATTACGATACTTCAAAGAAAGTTATGGATATAAAAAAAGATGATTTTCTTAAAATAATAAAGTTACTTTAATTTTTTTTTATCCTCTAAAAGATTTTTAATCTTATTTTTAATATAATTTTTTACAAAAACAAATACTATTAAACCAAAAATTGATACCGAAATTATAATTATCAAAATAATTCTTAATTGCTCATCCATTATTAATTCTTTTACTTTTTAGAATAATACTAGGGTTATTAAAACCTTTTTTTCCATATAAAATTTCATTACCCTCAAAATCAGTTATTTTTCCTCCAGCTCCTTGTAAGATTGCGTGCCCAGCAGCAATATCCCATTCATAAGCTCTCGGTTCAGCAACATAACCATCATATTCTCCAGAGGCGATTACACAAAATTTAAGTGAACTTTTCATTCTAATAAATTTTTTTACGTTTAGTTGATTATGAATTTTTTGAATTTCTGGCTTTAAATTATTTGAGTACGAGACAAATCTAATATCTTTTCTATCTAAATTTTTTGAACCATCTAATTTTTTGATTTTTCCATCTATAAATTCATAGGCAGATTTTGTTTCGTATGAAAAAAACATTCTTTTTTTTGCAGGAGCGCATATTAATCCAGCGACAGGTCTTTTATTAATTATCAATCCTGCATTAATTGTAAATTCATCAAGGCCATTGATGTAATCAAAAGTACCATCAATAGGATCAATTAACCAAAAATTTTCGAGATTTTTTTTTGATTTATTATCAGTAGTTTCCTCAGAAACAATTGGAAGGTCTGGAGAAAGAGTAGAAATTTTTTTAGAAATAATCTTATTTACCTCTAAATCACCATTACTAACCGGGGTGTCATCAGGTTTAATTTTTTTTGTGAGACCTTTTTTTCTTAAATTTAAAGAAATTTTTCCTGCATCTAAAAAAGTTTCTATTAAATTTTCAATAATTTTTTTTATATCAATTTCAGTCATTAATTCTCTGAAGTATTACATTGTTAGCATTAATCACTTTTTTTCCCACATTTTCAAAATTTACTGTGACTTTCTCTTTAATTATTGATTGAATTTGCCCTATTCCCCAATCTTTATTTTTTGGATTAATAACTTTGTCACCTGGCTCAAATTCGTAAATCATTTAATTTACCTTATATTAGAAATCAGTATATATACCATCAAATGAATAATGAATTAAATACTCTTGGATTAAATAAAAAACCTTCAGAAACTAAAGTTGTTGTAGCAATGTCTGGTGGTGTAGACTCCTCTGCAGTTGCAGGAATGATGAAAAAAGAAGGATATGACGTTATTGGCATAACTTTAAAATTATATAACGATGCAAAAGAAGTAGCTGAGTCCAAACAATGTTGTTCAGGGCAAGATATATTAGATGCTAAAAGAGTTGCACAAAAGCTGGGTATTAAGCATAAAATTTTATATTATCAAAATAAATTCAAACAAGAAGTGATTGATAATTTTACTGATAGTTACTTAAAAGGAGAGACCCCAATACCTTGTATTCAATGCAATCAAACAGTTAAGTTCAAAGATTTATTTGAGGTTGCAAAAAATTTAAATGCTGATGCTCTTGTTACGGGACATTATGTGAAAAGTATCACTTTAAAAAACAAAACACATATGTACAAAGCCAATGATGATAACAGAGATCAAAGCTATTTTTTATTCAGCACAACTAAAGAACAACTTAATTATTTAAGATTCCCTTTAGGAGGATTAATGAAAGATGAAACTAGAAAGATAGCTAAAAAACTTGAGTTAAATGTAGCAGATAAACCAGACAGCCAAGATATTTGTTTTGTGCCTAATGGTGACTATGCTTCTGTTATTAAAAAATTTAGACCTGAGTCTTTTAAAAAAGGCAATATTAAGAATTTAAATGGAGAAGTAATAGGAACACATGATGGCATTATTAATTTTACAATTGGACAAAGAAAAGGGATCAGAGTCTCTGATAAAGAGGCTTTATATGTAATTAAAATTAATTCAGATAGAAATGAAATAATTGTGGGACCAAAAGAAAAATTAGCTACAACAAATTTATTATTAAAAAATATTAATATACTTGGAGATGAAACTGACTTTAATGGAGAGATATTAGTTAAAGTTAGATCAACTGGTAAGCTTTTAAAAGCTAAGATTAATCTAAAAGAGCATGGCTTAGCCGAAGTAAAACTAAGTTTGCCAGAAGATGGCATATCTCCTGGGCAAGCTTGTGTGTTTTATAATAAAGATAATTTAGGTTATAAGGTTTTAGGAGGTGGTTGGATTAAGTAAATCTTACCTATATTTTTTTGAAAATATTTTTTGACTAAACTCTTTTTTCTTTATTTCTTTAAATTTCGATTGATTGTTTCTATGAGCATATATGACTGAGTAATAACTCTCATCATCTTTAGTAATTCTTGAACCGTGATCAGAGAGTATTGTTAAATCAATATTATCAAGAAAATTATTTTTATTCAAATTATTTAAAAAATTATCTAAAAAATAAAAGACACATTTTCTCTCAATGTTATGTTGGTTTATATGTTCCTTTTTTGAATAGAAAGTATTTTTTAGAGATAAACTACCATCATAATTACATTGTTTGTTAAATCCATATGGACGATGTGGAACTAAAGTATGAGCAAAAATCAAATCAAAATTTTTTGAATAAATGTCCTTCTCTAAATCAAAGAAAAAATTATTAAAAGTTGTCTTATGGCCCTCTGGTTCTAAGTTACTATCTATTATTCTGAGCTCTCTTAAAGATCTCCAAATTAATGCTGAAGAGATGGAACCATTTAATTTCCATAAAGATATAATTTTTGTCAAGTAAGTGTCCTTATAACCATTTAAATATTTCGTCTGATTAAATGGATTATAGGTTTTACATTTGTTAATGTTCAAAAAGTTACAATAATCAATGTGAATATTTTGGTATATACTAATTTTATTAAATTTTTCAAAAAATAAACTCTTATTTAATTCATATTCATAAAAATAATTTTTTGATTTTTTTACGACTTTATCTCTTATATCCTCAGACTCAGAGAAGTTTAGAAGTGCAGCCAAAGAAGAGATTGAATTACCTGATATTGAACTTACATTATTATAAAATTCAAAATTATATTTTTCAAATAATTTTTTTGCGATTATGTTAAATTCTGATCCTTCCTGTGTTCTGCTAGACAAACTATTTAAGCCCGACATTTCATCAAATACAATGACTAAATCAACCTTTTCAAATTTGGTGTTATTTACTTTATTGTAATCTTTAATTTTTTTGAATGATTTAGTCTTATCTACTAAATTAAATAAAAATATTGTTACTAAAAAAATTAAAATTACATTTATAAATTTTTTATCTGATGTAATTAAAAGAAAGAATAAAAATAAAATGAGAATGAATAATGTTAAAATCCCAGGCAAATAAATTATAGTGAAAATCTCTAAAAATTTGTACTTTAATGGCTGTATAAATCCATTCCATAAGCCAAAATGATTATCTATCCCAAATACAATTATGGACGCAATATAGAGATTGATAAACTTTGAGTTCAATATTTTTCCTCTCATAATGAAATAATTTATTATTAGTGCTGGTATTAAAAAAATCAGAGTTGTAAATAATATCTCTATTAAATTAAGATTAGATCTAAAAACAAATACTGGAAAAAAAGAGATTAAAACTAAAAGATTAGTTTTTTTTAAATTCATATAAAGTTCTGGTATTGCTGATAGGAGTTTTATTGATTATTTTACCATTCATTAAAATACTTTTTTCAAAATTTTCAATGTTGTAATCAGGAAATATATCACCCTTAAGTGAGAGTATTTTTTTTACTGTTTCATCTTTTTTATCAACAAATTCTATTAAGCCTACAGGAGCTATTTTCATTAACCAGCTGATTGCATCATCCAGGGGTATATTATTTGCTAATGTTAAATGATGTTCAAACGCTAGTGCGATCATAGCATCAAAATTATTCCTATTATTAAAGCTTAAACGTTCACTTTCATTCCACCCAATTTGAGAACTTTGATTCATAGCGTTAAAGTATATGGGTATAAAATTGAGATTATTATTTACTGAATTTTTGTAAGCTCTTTCAATAGAGTTAATATCTATGTCAAAACCAACTACTTTTTTTGTTCCAGCCTTCAAACTTTCAAAACTATAAACACCATCATTACAACCTATATCTGCTAAGATTTTTGGTTTAAATTTTTTAGAAAATTCATTTACAATTTTTAACTTTTTTTGCTCCTCTTCTTTTTGATATGTATTAATAGATGAATAATTATCCCACTCAGTTTTTTTCTTCAGTGGCTCTAGCTTATTTATCCAATTTTTAAGCTGAACCAACATTGATTTATAAGAATTTTTCGACAAAGATTTTTTATTTTGTAATTTTTTAAGAGCCTTTTTTGGGTTTAATTTATTTTTTTTTTCAAATTTAGACAAAAGAACGACTGAGAAGAAAATATTAAATGATAATTTATCTTTAAAACTTAAGATATCATTAAGTTCAGATGTTTTAATTCCATCTAAATTACCTTTATACCATTCATTAAATTGTATTCCTTTAACCGATCTAAGTAATAAAGGATTTAAAAATTGTTGTAAAAATTGAGAATGTCCAACCCAATAATCTCCCTCTCTATATTTATCAAGCGATAAAATATCAATGAAAATTGGTTTATAGTTAATAAATTGAATGTTATAAGCAGTGCTATCAATCATTACAAAATCTTTATCAATTAAAAAAATTTGAAAATCTAAATGATGTAAGGCAGCTGATTTAAGTTGGTAAAAATTCCATTCGTACGGGTAAGAAATATAATCTAATTTTTCATGCTCCAGAAAATAACAATTCTTCTCAGTTTTTTGACTTTCAAATTCTTCCGTTACATCTTTTGTGTTTATTAAAAAACCTTTATTAATACTATCATTAATTATTCCACTCTTTTTTAGAAATTCATATCTTTCTTTGCCAAAATTTTTTACTATTCTTATGACTCTGCCATTATAATTATAAATCTGACCGGCTGGGTCTCTAAATGAACCGGGATTTTTTTTTAATTCCACAACTACTCAGTTTTTTCTTTTTTCTTAAAAATTTTTTTAAAAAAATTTTTTACTTTATTCCAATAAAAAGCACAATAAGAGGCCGCTGCAGCAATAGCACCTAATAATGCCTGTAAAATTATACTTCCAGTTCCTGGATCAAGATAAGCAAAAGCACTTTTTGTGAAAAAAATATTTAATATAATAGAGACTAAAATTATTTTTTTCATTAAGTTTTTATATGATAAGTTAATTTAAAAATCTATGTTTTTTTCTTCCACATGAAAAATGTAAGCAAATAAAAAGTAATTACACCTATAAAGTAATCCCATTCTAATGCATGTTTAAAAAATTTTAGATTAAATCCAAAAAAATTATTTCCTGGTAAGCTAATTATTGGGATACTTATAATAGCAACAAAGATCAAAGCTGATACTAGTATTAATTTTATTCGTAAGATATTATAATTTATTTGATTGATAATTTTTTCTTTTAATGAGTATAAAGTTGATACAAGATATGCTTGGGCAACAATTTCAAAAATTATAAATGACAACATAATGATTCTTCTAAAAAGTTTATAAAAATCATTATCAAACTTTATGCCCAAAAAAATTGAGTGAACAGTCAGTGCTATTGCAGAAGCTACACCAAAAAACAATATCTTATTTAAATTTTTATGATTATTACTCAAATGATAAATAATATTTTTATTATATAACCAGTATTTAATTAAAAGAAATGAAGTCAGAAACATTGCTGGCTTAAATATCAACCAAGATGGATAAGGTCTTGCAGTTCTACTTATAGATGCCCCTCCATCAAAATAAGGGAAAGTATTATGAATTATATCCTCTTGATTTGGAAATAGTCCGTGGAATTGTGTTATTAATATTAAACATGTATTGACAGCTACAAAGGGAATAATAAATATCCAGATGCTTAATGACTTAACCTTGTTGATGTTTTCCATGAAAGGTTATTTTTTTTTATTTTTCTTTCTAGCTCTTCTCTTTTTTGAGCCCATTTTCCTTCGGCCCCGATGTTTTTTTGGATAACCCATTTTTTCCTTAAAGTTATTATTTAATTGAAATTAATGCTCGGATATAGCATTGTCTTTTGAAGTTATCAATTTTTTTATGTCAAAATCTTTTAAGACCTTTTTAAAGCATACTGCAAAAGATTTTCACAATCAGTCAGTAAATCCTCCAGTTGTCCGAGCATCAACAATAATCTTTAAGTCAATGAAACACATAAGAAAAACACAGATAAAAGCAATCAAAAATCCCACAGGCGGACACTTTGATTATGGTAGACAAGGAACTTCAACTACATTTATCTTGCAAAAAATTCTAACTAAACTTGAAGAAAGCTACCACGTTTTTACAACACCAACAGGGTTCGGATCAGTTTTTTTAGCAATTTTTAGTGTCGTTAGACCTGGGGATGAAATGTTGGTAGCAGATCCAGTTTATAGTCCAACAAGAATCTTAACAAAAGATTATCTTAAAGAATTTAATATAAAAACAATTTTTTATAACCCACATGATTTAAAAACGTTGCAAAAAAATATAACAAAAAAAACAAAATTAATATTTGTTGAGAATCCTGGAAGCAACTCTTTTGAATTTCAAGATTTAGGAAAAATTATTTCTATAGCAAAAAAAAATAAAATTCTTACAGCAATTGATAATACTTGGGCTACTCCGTACTATTTTAAACCTATTAAATTTGGTTTTGATATGGCTATAGTATCAGCTACAAAATATTATTCAGGTCATTCTGATGTTATGGGTGGAAGTTTGGCTGTAAATAAAAAAGTTTTTCAAAAAGTAAAAGCAGCTGAGAAAATCACAGGTTTAAGATTGGGCCCGGATGATGCATATTTAATTACACGAGGTTTAAGAACTTTAGATGTTAGATTAGACAGACATAGAGAAAATGCAAAAAAAATAGCTGCCTTTTTGTCAAAAAATAAAAAAATAAAGCTTTTATATCCTTATAAAAAAGATTCTTTAAATTTTAGAATGTGGAAAAAATATTATACAGGAGCTTCTGGGTTAATGGGATTAAAAATAAAGGCAACAAAAATTAATTCGGTTAGAAAATTTGTTAATTCACTTAAGCTTTTTGGCTACGGATATAGCTGGGGTGGCTTTGAAAGTTTAGCGCTACATCAAGAATTTAGAGAAACCGGCAAAAGAAATTATATGAACTTAGCAAAAGATGAGCATTTGGTGAGACTACACATTGGTCTAGAAAATCCTATTGATCTAATTGCTGACTTAAAACAGGCGATTAAACATCTAAAATGACATCAGTAAAATTTTTTAATTCAAGAACAGCAATAGTAACTCTGTTTGCTGCATGCTTTGTTGTTTTGATCTCTCTTGGAGTAAGACAAGTTTTTGGTTTATTCTTTATAGATTTTAATGAAAGTTTAAATATTAGTAACACTGCATTTGGTTTTGCTATTGGTATTCAAATGTTGATGTGGGGTATTACAGGTCCAATTTTTGGAGCAATCGCAGATCGTTATGGCGGACATGTAGCTATAATTTCTGCATTTATCTTTTATACACTTGGAATTTATTTTTTATATACTGGCCCAAACACTGGTATTTTTTTTCAAATTCATATGGGTTTATTAATAGGAATAGGCCTTGGTGGAACTGCCATAAGTATTCCGATGTCAGTTGTTGGTAAACACTTTCCTTTATCAACAAGAACCATTGCAATGAGTTTTGTAACAGCAATTGGATCTTTTGGGTATTTTCTCTCTCCAATATTCACAAATTATTCCCTTTCTCAATTTGGATGGAATTACACTTTATTTATTTTTTTATTGTTTTTATTAACAGGTTTGATTGCAGCTTATTTTGTTAGATCTCCGTCTAAAACTGAAAGTGTGGAAAAAATATCTGATCAAACATTTAAAGAGGCTTTAACTGAGGCTTTTAAAACAAAAAGTTACATTTTACTTGTATCAGGTTTTTTTGTATGCGGGTTTCATATTACTTTAGTTGGAACACATGTTCCAAAATATGTAATAGATAGAGGTCTTGAAAGTTGGACTGCAGCCGCAATTTTATCTTTAATTGGACTATTTAATATTTTTGGTTCTTTGTTAAGTGGATATCTTTCAGCTAAAATGAGTAAAAAAATTATTTTGAGTGGAATTTACTTCTTAAGAGGTATTTCTATTATTCTATTTATATTTACACCAGCTAGTAACCTAAGCGCATTTTTATTTGGTGCAAGTTTTGGATTTTTGTGGCTTTCCACTGTTCCAGCTACAAGTGGAATAGTGGCACATTTATTTGGAACAAAATATTTGGGCCTCTTATATGGAATAGTTTTTTTAAGTCATCAAATTGGTTCATTTTTTGGAGCTTATCTGGGAGGTTTATTTCACGATGCTTATGGGTCATATGATTATGCGTGGTATTTAGCAATTGCTTTATCTGTTTTTGCAGCAATAATTCATTTACCAATAAAAGAAGAACCAGTTTTAAGATTAAAAACAGAATAAATTGAATAAAACAAATCAATTAACAAAAATACATTTATCAGGGAAACCCTACATTATTTATAAATCTCAAAAAGGGTTTGATCTTTACACCGATTTTTCAAAAAAAATAATTTTAAATAACAAAAATATTAAAAGTTTTTTAACTAAAAAAAATAAAAAAAAATCAAACAACACAGATCTTTTCATTGGTTTTTTTGGATATGAGTTATTAAATAATTTGATTGATATAAAAGTACCCAAACAAAAAAATTTAAACTTTCCCAAAGGTATTTTTTATAAACCAGAAAAAAAGATTAAACTTAGTAATAATTTAAATTATGGTTTTAAAAATTTTAAATATGGAAATTTTAAAATCAATATTAATAGAAAAAATTATACAAAAATATTTAATAAATTTAAGAAAAAAATAAAAAGTGGTGAAACATACCAAATTAAAATTTGTACTAAATATAAAACAAAATCAAAAATCAATCCGTTAGACTTTTTTTCAAGATTATCAGATACCAATCTAGCTCCGGAGGCTTTTATGATTAAGGACAATAATTACTCAATAATTAGCTGTTCTCCAGAAACTTTAATTATAAAAAAAGGAAGCGACATATTTACAAAACCAATAGCTGGGACTGTAAAAAAAACGAAGCAGTTAAATAAAATAAAAGCATTAAATTATTTTAGAAAAAATTTAAAAGAAACTAAGGAGCATAATATGATCGTTGATATGGAAAGAAATGATTTATCAAGAATTTGCAAGGTAGGTTCAGTGAAATTATCTAAACAAAAAATTGTTGAAGAATATAAAGACCTTTTTCATTATGTTAGCCTCATCAAGGGAAAATTAAAAAAAAATATAAATAATTTTGAAATAATTAAAGCAATGATGCCAGGTGGTTCAGTTATTGGGTGTCCAAAGATAAATACGCTTAATCTTTTAAATAATCAGGAAAAAGAAAATAGAAATATTTATACAGGAAGTTTTGGTTACATAAAATTCAATGGTGATATGAGATTTAATATAATCATACGATCAATTTTGAATTTTAAAAATATATCTGAAATTTCAGTTGCCTCTGGTGTCGTCGTCGATAGTAATGCCAATCATGAATTTAACGAAAATTTTCTTAAAGCTAAAGCGTTAATAGATTTATTTAGATGATTTATGTAATCGACCATAACGACTCCTTTACTCATAATGTGGTTCATCAATTTGCTCTATTTGATAAAGTTGAGTTTGATAACTATGATAAAGTTAGCGAAAAAAAAATTAATCAAGCATCAACAATAATTTTTTCACCTGGACCAGGTAACCCTAAAAATTATCCACTCACCTCAAAAATTTACAAAAAATATAAAGGTAAAAAAAAAATAATTGGTATCTGTTTAGGATTTCAACATATTCTATTTTGCGAAGGTGCACAAATTGTTGAACAAAAAAAAATTTATCATGGTTTTCAATCAAATGTAAAAGTAATTAATAATAAATCTTTATTTAAAAAAGGAAAAATATTTAAAGTTGGCCGGTATCATTCTTTAAAACTAAAAGAACCTTTCAAATCTACTAATTTTGAGATAACTATGAGATGTTTAAATTCAAAAGTCGCGATGGCATTTGAAAATGAAAAGGAAAAAATATATGGATTTCAATTTCACCCAGAATCTTTTTTAACTATCAATGGTAACTTACTTATTAAAAAAATCTTATCAGCTTAAAGACTTAAAACAAATAGAGTTCCAAGATCTTTGGGGAGATCATGGAATTTTTACAACGATGTGGATTTTTGACAAACCAGCAAAAATTTTATTCTTTGATAATCATTTAAAAAATTTAATTTTATCATTAAGAAAATATCAAATAAAAAAAAAAACTTTAAAATCAGATATTTTAAAAATACTTAATAAAAATTTATCGAAAAAGAGGAAATATAATCATCTATTGAGAATTGCTATAAATAAGAAAATCATTTCAATATCTTTAAGAAAAAGAGTCAAACCAAAATTAAATTTTAATTTAAAGTTAGTAAAATTAAAAAGAGAAAAACCAGAATTTAAAAATCTAAAATACAAAAAGATCTTATCTTATCTATCTAAAATGGATAACTCCCAATCAGATATTGCATTGGTATCCAATAAGAAATTATTAGAAACTGGAACCTCAAATTTATTATTTATTAAAGATCAAAATTTTTTTACACCTAAAAAGGACTATTATGAGGGAAATACTTATAAATTTTTTAAAACAAAAATAAAAAAGATAATCAAAAAAGATATTTTTCTTAAAGAGATAAAAAATTACGATGAAATATTATTAATAGGTTCTGGGAAAGGTGTTACTTCCGTAAAAACTATAAATGAGCTTAAATGGAAAAGAAAAAATTTAAAAAAATTCAAGTTGCTATCAAAACAATATGATGCAGTTATAAATAAATGCAATTCTTATAGATTTTGACACATGAAAGATCCAAACAATCCTTGTTTATTTTGCAATGTAAAAAAAAGTGGATTTGCTCATGAAAATGAGTTGGCATATGCAAGTTATGACTCATACCCAGTTTCAGAACATCATTGTTTGATTATACCCAAAAGACACATTAAAGATTATTTTGATTTATCTAATGATGAATTGGTTGCCTGCAATGATCTTTTAAAAATTGTAAAAAAAGAAATAACCAATAAAGATCCATTAGTTAAAGGATTTAATCTAGGTACAAATATAGGAATTGTATCTGGTCAATCTATTTTTCATTGCCATTTTCACTTGATTCCCCGTAGAGAAGGAGATGTAGATAATCCTCAGGGCGGAGTACGATCGGTCATTCCAAACAAACAACATTATAAAAGAAATAATTAGGCTGTTATTAAAGACAAATTGACCCCAGTTTGAGGTTGAACTATAATTTCAACTATATATAAAACTGTAAAATTAACTCAAAATTTAACAAAAGGCGGAAATGTTAAGTAATAATCCATTTTCAATTTTATCAGAAACCATTTCACCATTTGCAATGCAATCTTTTATTATTGCAATGGTTTTGTTGATTGCAGTTGGAACTATTATTCAAATGATACATCACAAAAATTTAACTTATTTTTTTAATAATGCAAAAAAAGCAAAACTATCAGCAACAAAAGAATTAGGTGTTGGAGAAAAAGTTTCCGTCATTGCTAAAACAACAGTTGTTGATATTGGTACAACTTCTGAATTAGGTTTTGGTAAAAGAAGACTGGCCCACGTTTTAGGAATGTACGGAACAATTTTATTTTGGGTGTCTTCAGCTATTTTGGTTTTTTGTTACACAGGTTCTGATAAACCAACTTCACAGACTTGGTCATTGATTTGGCATATAGGAGCAATATTAACATGTTTAGGTGGATATTGGTTTTGGTTTTTTTTAAGAGTAGACGTGTCAGCTGAAGCTCATCCTTGGTATAGAATCATTAAAGCTGATTTATTTGTTTTAGCTTTACTTGCATGTTCAACTTTTGGGTTAGCTTGGTCTTATACTCAATTTAACGGGCAAATAGGATTATCTTATTTATTTTTAATTTTATTTGTTGCATCTAATCTAACTTTATTTGGTGGTGTTTATTGGTCGAAATTTGCCCATATGTTCTATAAACCTGGAGCAGCTATTCAGAAAAATTTAGCAGAGGCAGATGGATCTAGGGATAATTTACCTCCACCAGCTGATGCCCCAGAACAATTTGGCCTGGGTATAAAAAGAGAAGAGCCAAAACATTATTAATATGTTAATAGAAAAAGGATAAAAATATAAAAATTATGTCAACTTTTGTATACATGACTAGATGTGATGGCTGTGGTCATTGCGTAGATATATGCCCTTCAGATATCATGCACATTGATGAAAATATCAGAAGAGCAAAAAATATTGAACCAAACTTTTGTTGGGAATGTTATTCGTGTGTTAAAGCATGTCCTAATCATGCAATTGATGTAAGAGGGTATGCTGATTTTGCTCCGATGGGTCACAGCGTTAGAGTTAGAAGAGAAGAAGAAAAAGGAACTATCTCTTGGAAAATTAAATTTAGAAACGGAACAGAGAAAAACTTTGTTTCACCTATAACAACTAAACCTTGGGGAAAATTTATTCCTAAACTTGCTGAAGGTGATACTCCTAACCAAGGAGAAATTAATTCACAAAGATTATATAGTGAGCCAGAAGGATTAAATACCAATAAAGAATTACCATCGGTTCCAAAAGAGTCTTTTAAAAAAGGTGTTTATTATTAATGGCTAAGCACAAAACACATTATGAGGAGTGTGATGTATTAGTTGTTGGTGGTGGAATGGCCGGCACAGGAGCAACATTTGAGGCCAGACATTGGGGAAGAGATTTAAAGATTGTTTGTGTTGAAAAAGCAAACATTGATCGAAGTGGTGCAGTCGCACAAGGTTTATATGCAATCAATTGTTATATGGGTATGCAATGGGATGAAAATCAACCTGAAGACCATGTAAGGTATGCCAGAAATGATTTAATGGGAATGGTTAGAGAAGATTTAGGTTATGACATGGCTCGTCATGTAGACTCAACTGTTCATATGTTTGATGAGTGGGGTCTTCCCATGATGAAAAATGAAAAAACTGGAAGATACTTAAGAGAAGGTAAATGGCAAATAATGATACATGGTGAAAGCTATAAACCCATCGTTGCTGAGGCAGCAAAAAAATCAGCAGATAAAATTTATAATAGAATAATGGTTACTCATTTATTAATGGATGAAGCTCAAGAAAATAGAATTGGTGGAGCTGTTGGATTTAATATGAGAACAGGAGATTTTCATGTATTTAGAGCTAAAACAGTAATAGTTGCTGCTGGAGGAGCTTCACATATTTTTAAACCAAGAGCTGTTGGTGAAGGGATGGGTAGAACTTGGTATGCTCCTTGGAGTAATGGTTCAGCATATGCATTACCTATAGCAGCAGGTGCAAAAATGACTCAAATGGAAAATAGAATTGTTTTATGTAGATTTAAAGATGGCTATGGTCCTGTTGGTGCTTATTTTTTACATTTAAAAACTTATACTCAAAATGCAAATGGAGAAAATTATGAGAAGAAATGGTATGATCAAACTAAAGAATTAGTTGGTGAATATATTGATCATCATCCAACACCAACATGTTTAAGAAATCATGCATTTATTCAAGAAGTTGCATCAGGAAATGGACCAATCCATATGGTTACAACTGAAGCTTTTCAAGATCCACACTTAGAAACGGTTGGTTGGGAAAACTTTTTAGGAATGACCGTTGGTCAAGCAGTCGTTTGGGCATCACAAAACATTGATCCTAAATATACCAATCCAGAATTAACAACTTCTGAACCTTATGTAATGGGTTCACATGCAACTTGTTCAGGAGCTTGGGTAAGCGGACCAGAGGATCTTTCACCACCAGAATATTTTTGGGGTTACAATAGAATGTTGACTATTGATGGTCTTTTTGGTGCAGGAGATACTGTGGGCGGAAGTGCCCATAAGTTTTCATCAGGATCTTTTACCGAAGGAAGATTAGCAGCAAAAGCAGCAGTAAAATACATTGAGGATAAAAAAGCAGAAGGTATTCAAGTATCTGATAAACAATGTGAAGATTTCAAAAAAACTGTTTATAAACCTCTTGATAATTTCACAGTTGCTCAAAATGAAATAACTGGTGGAACAGTCTCTCCAAGTTATATTTCTCCAATACAAGGTTTACAAAGACTCCAAAAAATTATGGATGAATATGTTGGTGGAATTACATCTAATTATATGACTAACGGAAATTTGCTTAAAAAAGGTTTGGAATTATTAGCTTGGCTACAAGAAGATTTAGAACATGTGGGTGCAGAGGATTATCATCAGTTAATGAGAGCTTGGGAGTTGAAACATAGAGCCTTAACTTCACAATGTGTAACTGAACACACTTTGTTTAGAGAAGAAACTCGTTGGCCAGGTTATTATTACAGAGGAGATCATATGAAACTAGATGACGAAAATTGGCATTGTCTGACTGTTTCAAGAAGAGATCCAAAAACTGGAAAGTTCACCATGGAAAAAGTCCCTGTGTATCATATAGTAGACGAAAAAGAGAAGAAAAAGGCCTCATAAATTAATTTATTTAACTACTATGGATTTATTAACTAAATCTGATAATGAGATATTTGCGATTGGTAAACCATTTTGGGAAAATTTAGTAAAATCCTCAAACCTTAAGGATTATGGAGGCTTTACCAAAGATTTTTCAACTCAAATGTTATTTGGAGCCAATGAAGTTGAGTTGGGAAAACAATGGGCTAATAATGAGCTTATTACCAATTTAAATGAAACTTATGAACCGTTTGGAACTTTGAGGAGAGGCGATCATATTACAGTTTTAATAAAGCAAACTAATAAGAAAATTCCAGGTGAATTTTTAGGAAGACTAGTTTTGGGAGTCGAGGACGGTGAGATCAAGGTATTTGGGGCAACCATTTATTAAAAAAAAAGACAAATTTATTCAATTATAGTTTGACAATTTTTAAACTGGGTGTATTCAAGAATTTAGATGCATCTTTCAAAAATAAAATTTCTAAATCAAATTACAAGCAAAAAAACAACTTTTATAAAAACGGGAATTTTTTCAGCAATTGTTGCATGTTGGGGTGTGATCTTGGTCGGAACTTTTATCTCTTTTAAATAAGAGTTTAAGTTCTTTTTTTTTGAAATGGATGTCTTTTTACCAATCGCCCAAGTATTTATAAATCCAATTGAAATTTTATTATTAAGTGCCTTAGTTGGAGTTTTGTCTGGTCTTTTTGGTGTAGGTGGTGGATTTTTAATGACACCTTTCTTAATTTTTCTAGGAGTTCCTCCTGCTTATGCTGTTGCAAATGAAGCTAATAATATTTTAGCAACATCAGTATCGGGATCTACTACTCATTGGTTAAAAAATACTCTAGATTACAAAATGGGTTTTATGATCGTAATTGGTGGTTCGATTGGAACCGCTTTAGGTATTTATACATTTACTTATTTTAAGGGTATAGGAAAAATTGATACAGTAATTTCTTTGGCTTACATGTACATTCTAGCGATAATAGGTACCCTCATGCTTGTAGAAAGCTTAGGAGAAATTGATAAAGCAAAAAAAAATGTTGTAGAAAAAAAAAAACTACATGTTCATTATTGGATACATGGCCTCCCTCTAAGAATGAGGTTTCCTAAATCAAAATTATATGAAAGTATATTCACACCAATAATAATTGGATTAGCTGTTGGATTTATTGCAGCTATAATGGGTATAGGTGGAGCATTTATATTAGTTCCTGCAATGATTTACATTATAAAAATGCCAACAAGATTAGTTCCTGGTACCTCACTATTTGTAACTATCTTTGTAAGCGTTATAGTTACTTTTTTACATTCTTTTAATTATGGTTCTATCGATTTAATGTTAGTTGTTATGTTGGTTGTAGGTTCAATAATCGGAGTTCAGGTGGGTCAAAAATTGGGAGAAAATATAGATAGCTCTGGTTTAAAAGCCTTATTAGCAATTTTATTGTTAGTAGTTGGTATAGCTATAGCTTATGATACTTTTTTTGCTGACAAAATTCAAAATGGTGTTTCTAAATTAGAAAATTTAGAATTAAATTTTTTCTCAAAATTTATTCAAGAGTTTTCTAAGGATATGCCGTTTTTTTATGGATTATTTTCAATTATGTTTGCAGTTTGTCTAGGTATTGCTGCTGCATTTATAAGAAGATTTTTGTCCAATTTAAGAAAAAAATATTTTGTTAAACCTGCTAAGTAAAAAATTTAAGATAACTTTCAATAGTTATAATACTTACAATTCCAACTGTTAACATTGCTATAAATCCAACTATAAATGGTTTATATCCCATACTTATTATATCTCTCAAATTTGTAGACAAACCTATTGCTGACATAGCCATTGTTAAAAATATTTTTGAAAATGATTTTATTGTATCAACACTTGCAATCCAATGCGTGCTTGAAGAATATATTTCGTCTCCAATGTTTCTTAATAAAATCATCCCTATAAAACCTAAGACAAAAAAAGGAAAAATTTTTACGATAGAATAATTTTTTTTTTCTACTTTACCTCGATTATATAAAAGTGCAAATAAAGGGATCATTATGATTAAAAAAGTATTCCTAATAAGCTTTGTGATAGTTGAAATATTAAGTGTCTCTGGACTGTTGAACTGTTGTTCATATATCAATCCAGCAGCAGCAACTTGTGAAGTTTCATGGATGGAAGTTCCTAAAAAAAGGCCGATTAATAAAGGATCTTCATCAAAATAAATATTAGCAAAGTATGGATATATCAACATCGATAAAATACCAAACAATGTGATATTTGCTATTGCATAGGACACCTCGTTTTTACTTGCTTTGATCACTGGAGCTGTTGCCATTATTGCAGTAGTCCCACAAACGGTGCTTCCAATTGAAATTAGATATGCCATTCGAGTTGGAATTTTTAGTTTTTTAATTAAAAGTTTTATTACTATTAAAACACTGATTATGCATATTATAATTAATGGTATGGCTATTTTACTAAAATCTAAAAATTCAAATGGCTTTAATTGAATTCCAAGAAAAATAATTCCAAGTTTTAATAAATAATCCCTTGTAAAATCCAAACCTTTTTGAAAACTTTCTCTTACTTTAAAAATATTTCCAAAAAACATTCCTAACAAAATTGCAATCATTGCTGTAGAGATAGGACTTTGAGTGTAACCTAATAATTCAATACCAATTATATTGTTAAACCCTTGGGAGAGACTGTAAAGAACAAAAGCTAGAATTATACCTGGTAAGAGTACCAGATGCTTTTTATAAACCATGATTTTTTTAATTTATTAAGCGCTTCTGTAAAGTTTGGTCATTACAAACTCTCTATGACCTAAAGCTTCTGCACATGTTAATCTTCCATTAGCCACTTTTAGTGTTGTTTCGATGAGTTTATCTCCAGCTTCAGATAAGTTCATTTCCCTTGAAAGAATTTTTGATACGTCACAATCAATGTGTTCACCCATTCCTTTTACAGTAAGAGGATTAGCGGTTAATTTAACAACTGGTTCAATTGGATTTCCAACTATATTACCTTGACCTGTTGGGAATAAATGAATATTAAATCCTGCAGCTGCTTGCAAGGTTACGCATTCCGCTGCTGCTGAAGATGTATCCATAAAATATAAACCTTTTCCTTTTTTTGGTTCCTCAGCTGGTTCTAGTACATCTACAAATTTACAATTTCCAATTTTTTGAAAATTTCCAAATGCTTTTTCTTCAATAGTGGTTAAACCCCCAGCAATATTTCCAGCAGTTGGTTGACTTTCAGAAAGATCATCAGTTGCCTCCTTAAGTATAAAATCATTATATGAACTCCAAGTTTTCATGAACTTTTCTGATGCTTCTTTGGTTGCACCTCTATTAGCACAAACTTTTTCAGCTCCTGTAAGTTCTGAAGTTTCACCAAAACATAAATGAACTCCTAATGGTTCAAGCTTATCCATTAAGTTACCTACAGTAGGATTTGAAGCTAGACCAGAAGTAGTATCTGACTCACCACATTTAACTGAAATCCACAAATCGCTTATTGGACATTCTTCTCTTTGTTTTTCTGATGCCCACATTACAAATTCTTGAGCTTTTTTTGAAGCTTTCATTACAGTTCCAATATCACCTGTGCGTTCTATATGAAATCCTTCTACAGGTTTCCCAGTTTTTCCTATTCCATCTACAATCCTTTTGGTCCACTTTGGTTCTATGCCAATTACAATTACAGCAGCCACATTTGGATTACTTCCAGTTCCAATCATTGTTCTAAAATGTAACTCTAAATCTGCACCAAATTGAAGCCTGCCATATGAGTGTGGAAGCGCAATAGTACCTTTTATGTTATTAGATACTGCCTCAGCACATGCATTTGATATATCATCAACTGGTAAAATAATAACATGATTTCTAGTTCCTGCTCTACCATTTTCTCTTTTGTAACCTAAAAAACTTTTTGGAATTTCCATTTTTACCACTTTTTAGTTTTTACATTGTGAACATGTACATGCTCACCCTTTTTGATTGATTTAACTACTTTACCAATATCATGACCGTACTTAAGGATTGTATCACCCTCCTTAAGATCAATCATTGCAATTTTATGCCCCAAAGGTATTTCATCCATTGATTGAATATCAGTAGAACTATCATCTTCCATAATCCAGCATTTACAGTCTTGTTTTGGAGTAATTTTTTCAATAACGACAACCCCAACATTATCTTTTTTATCGTGAATTATGATGTCAGTGGCCATATTTATAGTGTCGATTTGTTTGTTTGAATTTTCAAAAATCTTATATATTAATCCTGACAATTAAGAAATAGTTTTATAAAAAATTATTAGATTTAAATTTAGAAAGGGCCTTTTAATGACAAAAATGACAACAGAAGAAGCTTTTGTAAAAGTTTTGCAAATGCACGGCATTGAACATGCTTTTGGTATAATTGGTTCAGCATTTATGCCAATCTCAGATATTTTTCCTGATGCAGGAATAACATTTTGGGATGTTGCCCATGAGACTAATGGCGGATTAATTGCTGACGGTTACACAAGATCTACAGGTAAAATGTCGATGGTCATTGCTCAAAATGGGCCAGGTATAACAGGTTTAGTAACTCCAATTAAAACTGCTTATTGGAATCACACACCTTTGTTATTAGTAACACCTCAAGCTGCGAATAAAACTATGGGTCAGGGTGGTTTTCAAGAGGTTGAACAGATGAATTTATTCAAAGATATGGTTTGCTATCAAGAAGAAGTAAGAGATCCATCTAGAATGGCAGAGGTTTTAAATAGAGTAATTGAGAAAGCAATAAGAGGATCAGCTCCAGCACAAATTAATGTGCCAAGAGATTATTGGACACAAGTTATTGATATTGATTTACCACCCATAGTTAGACTTGAGAGACAAGGTGGTGGTGCCGAAGCAATAGATAAAGCTGCAAAACTTCTATCTAATGCAAAATTTCCTGTTATTTTATCAGGAGCAGGCGTGGTAATCGGTGGTGCGATTGAAGAAACAAAAAAACTTGCAGAAAAATTAGATTCACCTGTTTGTTCAGGATATCAACATAATGATAGTTTTCCAGGAAGTCATCCATTAGCCGTTGGTCCACTAGGATATAATGGATCAAAAGCTGCAATGGAATTAATTTCCAAAGCAGATGTTGTATTAGCTTTGGGAACAAGATTAAATCCTTTTTCAACTCTTCCAGGATATGGAATTGATTATTGGCCAAAGAATGCAAGTATAATTCAAGTAGATATGAATCCTGATAGGATAGGATTAACAAAAAAAGTTACAGTTGGAATTAGTGGAGATGCTAGGTTAGTTGCAACTCAAATTTTAGAGAAGTTGTCCTCTAATGCAGGAGACACTGATAGGCAAAAAAGAAAAGATTTAATTCACCAAACAAAATCTGCTTGGTTACAAAAATTATCTAGCCTTGACCATGAGGAAGATGATGAAGGAACAGTGTGGAACAAAGAGGCAAGAGAAAGAGATAAAAACAGAATGTCTCCAAGACAAGCCTGGAGAGCTATACAAGCTGGGATGCCAGAGGACGTAATAATTTCCAGTGATATAGGAAACAATTGTGCAATTGGTAATGCTTATCCAACTTTTGAGAAACCAAGAAAATATTTAGCCCCAGGTTTATTTGGACCTTGTGGTTATGGTTTCCCTTCTATTTTGGGAGCAAAAATTGGATGTCCTGATACACCAGTAATTGGTTTTGCGGGAGATGGTGCATTTGGTATAAGCATGAATGAGATGAGTTCTTGTGCCAGAGAAGAGTGGCCAGCAATAACAATGGTAATTTTTAGAAACTACCAATGGGGTGCTGAAAAAAGAAACACAACTCTTTGGTTCGATAACAACTTTGTTGGAACAGAGCTTGATCCGGAACTAAGTTTTGCAAAAGTAGCTGACGCATGTGGTTTAAATGGAGTTACTGTTAAAACAATGGAAGAAACTACAGCAGCAATTAAAAAATCCTGTGAAGATCAGAAGAAAGGTATCACTACATTTATAGAGGTAATTTTAAATCAGGAGCTTGGTGAACCATTTAGAAGAGATGCAATGAAAAAACCTGTAAGAGTTGCTGGAATTAAAAAAGAAGATATGAAGAAACAACCCTCTTTGAATTCTTAATGTAAATCCATATCAGGCCAATTATCTTTATTATTATACCTATCGAGTTCTTTTTTAGTAATTGGTCTAAATAATACCCATCCAATTACTATTACAAGAGACAAGAGTATAAGTGATTGCATTATTCAATCTTATAATGATTATATTGTTGAGTCTAGTCTCATTAACTAATTTAAAAATCTTTAAAAAATTTAAGAATTATCGTAATCTTTATTTATGAGCGAAATTAAAATAAGTTCTAATCGAAATTTTGGATTAGTTTTTTTTGTAGTATTTTTAATTATAGCATTATACCCTTTTATTTTTGGTGGAGAGATAAGAATATGGTCTCTATCAATTTGTTTAATTTTTCTCGTCTTGGGTTCTTTAAACTCTAAAGTTTTAACTCCTCTAAACAAGCTCTGGTTTAAATTTGGAATTTTTTTAGGAAAAATAATATCCCCACTCATCATGGGTATAATATTTTTTATAGTTGTAACACCGATTGCTCTATTAATGAAATTATTAAGAAAAGACTTATTAAATTTAAAGTTTAATAAAAATAAATCTTATTGGATTGAAAAAGATGGTCCAAAAAGTAAAATGAAAAATCAATTTTAAAATGAATTTTTTAAAAGAATTTTGGGAATTTTTGAAAATTAGAAAAAAATATTGGTTATTACCTATTATAATTGTTTTATTTCTATTTGGGGGTCTAATAGTTTTAACTCAGGGTTCAGCAGTAGCACCATTTATTTATACGATATTTTAAATTGAAAAATTTTTCCCTAATATTCTTAATCACTTTATCTCTTTTTTTGATTTTAAACATTCTTATTGTTATAACTTGGCCCATCTATTCAAAAATTAATTCTAACAAACACACATACATAGAAGAACAAATAAAATTATTAAATTTATCTAATAAAGATTTAATAATTTTAAATAATGAGACATGGAAAAATTATGATAAATTTAGATTTCTACCTTTTTTAGGTCATTCAGAAACTGATAGAGTTGGTAAATTTGTTAATTTCACGGAAAAAGATGGCAGAAAAGTAAGCAGACCTCAAACCTGCAAGAAATTCATTTACTTATATGGAGGTAGCACTACTTTTGGATATAATGTTACTGACGCTCAAACAATAGGTCAATATCTTCAAAATTTACTTGGTAATAATTATTGTGTTTATAATCACGGAAGAGCTTATTATTATTCAAAGCAAGAAAATAACCTATTTATAAATCATTTAGAGACACAAAAAAAAATTGATACTGCCTTTTTTCTTGATGGTATCAATGAAAGATGCGGATCTTATGAATATGCAGGCGCATTAAATAATAGCTTTTCTTTGTTAGTTGAGAGACCTTTTTTAATGTGGAAAAATTCTTTTAAAAATTTGGTGTTAACATTACCCGTAGTCCAATTTTCTAATTCAATTTTTGGATCTAATAGATGGATACATGAAAACAATAATAATATATTTAAAATTGATAGCTGTGACTCAAATATAGACATTGGAAAGTTATATGAGACAAGAATTTCAGTTAGGGACTCGATCTGTAAAAAATTTGATATAAATTGCTACTCAATATTACAACCTATGGCTGGAAATCATGGTGTACAAATACGTAAATTATTATCTGAAGATAATGAAATAATATTTCAAAAAAAATACCAAAAGTTATCTTTAGCAAAAGGAATTATTGATTTAGGCCATGTTTTGGATGGAGATACATCTCTGTCATATATAGACGGAGTGCATTATTCACCAGACTCAAATAAAAAGATTGCATCTGAACTTTATAAATATTTAAATTGAAATGTCATACATTTTAGGAATTTCAGCATTTTATCATGACAGTGCAGCATGTATTTTAAAAGATGGAAAGATTATTGCTGCAGCACAAGAGGAAAGATTCACTAGGAAAAAACATGACCCAAGTTATCCTCATAATGCAGTTGAATTTGTTTTGGAATATTCAAATTTAAGATTAAGCAAAGTTGATCAAATAGTCTTCTTTGAAAAGCCTTTTTTAAAATTTGAAAGATTATTAGAAACTTATGTTGCTTTTGCACCTAAGGGTTTTGTTTCTTTTGCAAAAGCCATGCCATTATGGATTAAAGAAAAATTATTTCAAAAAAATTTTTTATTTAATAAACTAAAAGAACATGATGAAAATTATAAATCTGATAAAAATATTTTTTTTTCAGATCATCATCTAAGTCATGCTGCAAGTGCTTTTTTTCCTTCTCCTTTTAATGAAGCAGTAGTTTTAACAGCTGATGGAGTAGGGGAATGGGCAACGACTACTGTAGCTATTGGTAAAAATAATAATTTGGAAATAAAAAAAGAAATACATTTTCCACATTCTTTAGGACTACTTTATTCAGCATTTACTTATTACACAGGATTTAAAGTTAATAGTGGTGAGTACAAATTGATGGGGCTAGCACCCTATGGAGATCCAATTTACATAGATAGAATAAAAAAATTAATTGATATAAAAAGTGATGGATCTTTTAGATTAGATCAAAGATATTTTAATTATGCTACTGGACTTACAATGACTAACGAAAAGTTTAATATTTTGTTTGGTCATAAACCACGTAACCCAAAAAGTGAAAACATTACCCAATTTCACATGGATCTAGCAGCATCTATACAAAAGATTACTGAGGAGATTATGATAAATTTAGCAAAGTCTATTCGAAAAGAATTTAAGATTAATAATTTATGTTTGGCTGGTGGAGTAGCACTTAATTGTGTTGCTAATGGAAAAATATTACAAGAAAAAATTTTTGATAATATTTGGATACAACCAGCTGCTGGAGATGCTGGGGGCTCTCTAGGAGCTGCTTTAGCTCTATGGCATATCGAGCAACAAAATCCAAGAGTTGCGAATTCTAATGACGATATGAAGGGTTCATATTTAGGAACTGAATTTTCTCAAAATGAAATTGAAAAAGAATTAAAGTCAATTGGAGCTAATTATGAAAACCTAGATTATGAAAGTTTAATAAATAAAACTGCAGAATTGTTATCAAAGGAGAAAGCTATTGGATGGTTTCAAGGCAGAATGGAGTTTGGTCCTAGAGCATTGGGTGCAAGATCTATTTTAGGTGACCCGAGATCTGATAAAATGCAAAAAAACCTAAATTTAAAAGTAAAATATAGGGAAAGTTTTAGACCTTTCGCTCCCTCGATATTAAAAGAAGATTTAACTAAATGGTTTGATATGAGTGTTGACAGTCCTTATATGTTATTAGTGGCTAATATTACATCAGAGAAAAAAATTGAAATGACCGAACAACAAAAAAAACTTTTTGGTATTGATAAATTGAATATTAAAAGATCAGAAATTCCAGCAGTTACCCATGTTGATTATTCTGCCAGAGTCCAAACAGTAAGTAAAGATACTAACAAATATTATTATGATTTAATTTCAAAGTTTAAAGAAAAAACAGGTTGTCCTGTTTTAGTAAATACGTCGTTTAATGTAAGAGGTGAACCAATTGTAAATACACCAACGGATGCTTTCAATTGTTTTATGGGCACTGAATTAGATTATTTGATAATAGGTAATTGCATATTAGACAAAGACAAGCAAAATCAAAATTTAAAAAAAGATTATACTAAAAAATTCGAAGCAGATTAATTAGTTATGAAAAAGTTTTTTATTTTTTTATTTCTATTTCTATTTTTTTTTGAAATATCATCAATTATTTTTACTCATTTAGGTTTATTAATTTTTAATGAGAAACCTAAATATTCCTATGAACCTAAGTTCCTACATGATTGGATAGAAAAAGACGAGAATGGTATTGTTTGGCATAAAAAAAATTATAAGACTAGACATATTTCTAGGTGCTTTGATGTAGAGTATGAAACTAACAATGTAGGGGCTAGAGATTATAATGATTATTTTAAAAATGACGAAAATCCATCGATTTTGTTGATCGGAGATAGTTTCGCTGAGGGACCCGGTGTAAAAATTGACGATATCTTTGCAAAGATAGTTGAAAAAAATTTGAACAAAAAAGTTTTAAATTTTGGAAATTCTGGAACAGAGCCAAAATCACAATTTATTAGATATTCTAAAAATGTAAAAGATTATAATTTTGATGAATTGATTTATTTTTTTTTACCATATAATGATTACACCTCTCCTGTCACAGAAGATTCAAATCAAAATGAATTAGACAATAAAACACAAAGTACTAAATTTAATTTAGGTCAGCTTAAATATCAAATTGTGGATTTTTTATCGAGATTTACTTATTCTTATAACTTTTTAAGATCAGCTAGCTATCTTTTAAATGTCAACGCAGATTACGGGTTTAAAAATTTATCCTTTTTTTATAAAGATATTGATAATATAAACCATACTTTTAATTATTTAGATAGAATTATAAAATTGAAAAAAGTTAAATCTTACATTGTGATTATACCAACAATTTATGATATCAACAATTTTCAGAAAAATAATGAAAATTATAAAGATCTATATTGGTATAAAAAGATCTCTAAAATTTCCTCAGAGAACAATACAGTTTTAATTGATTTAATGGACTATATTGATTTTAAGAAAAAACCTTTTTACTTTCATTCTTGTGATGGTCATTGGAGCAAATTGGGTAATTTATTTGCAGCTAGTATTTTTTTAGAAAATTATAAAGATTAAGATTTTTTTATTTTTTTTAATTTTGCGAATTTATTAAAAACTGAGCAAATATATTTTAGTTCGTCTATTTTTAATCCTTGATGACAGCCTAATAGTATTCCATTTCTCATAACATCGTTTGCAACTGTAGCAGTCTTTTTATGAGCTCTATATTTTAAATTTCTCATTATTGGCTGTTTTAATATATTTCCCGTGAAAATCGTTCTTGTTTGAATTTTGTTTTGTTCAAAAAAAATTTGCATTTGTCTTCTATTGAACTTTTTATTAGTTTTGATTACTAATGGAAAAGCTAACCAAGGTGTTTTTACCCCTGAATATGTTTCAGGTAATTTAAAATAATTTGAAAATTGTTTAAAAAAATTAGTAAGGTATCTAAAATTTCTTTCTCTTATATTAATATTTTTCTTTAATTTTTTAATTTGCTGGATAGCAAAAGCAGCCGAAATTTCAGATGGTAAAAAGTTGTACCCCAGTTCAGAAAATATATATTTTTTATCATACTGTATACCAGCGATCTTAACATTAAATCTATCTTCAATTTTTTCAGACTCATTAAAAGTAGCTGATGATCTACCCCAGCCTCTAAGAAGTTTAGCGTGCTGGTAGAGATTATAATTGTTAAAACAAGCAATTCCTCCAGATCCAGCGCCATTTATAATGTGAGATGCATAGAAACTGTTAGTTGTAATATCAGAAAATTTTCCACTAATTTTTTTATTTACCGTGTAACCAATAGTATCAGCTGAATCTTCTATGACTTTTAGTTTATATTTTTTTGCAATTTTATTTATTCTTTTCCAGTCAGCGATGTTTCCTAGTAAATTAGGTATCATTATCGCAACTGTTTTTTTATTAATACATTCTTCTATTTGTGCAGGATCTGCTAAAAATTTGTTTTCAACAGATCCAATAAAATGAGGCACTAAACCTAATTGATAAATAGGAGCAACGGTCGTAGCAAATGTAAGAGAAGGTGTTATAACTTCACTCCCTTTTTTAAATCGAAAAGAAGCAAGACTTAATAAATTTGCTGATGATCCAGAATTAACCATAAGGCCGTACTTTTTACCAAACATTTTAGCAACTTTGTTTTCTAAGTCTTTTACATGAGGACCGTCTATTAAACTTAAACTATAATTCTTTAAAACATTGTTAACTGCTTTTATCTCATTATTATCGTAAACAGCTTTACCGTAATATATTTTTTTAAATTTTTTTGGCATTTTAAACAATCGACTTATTAATTTAATACTGACATTGGATCAAGTCTTGTTTGAAACCAATTTATCCTAAAATCTAAATGAGGACCAGTTGACCTACCTGTAGATCCTACAGTTCCAATAATATCTCCCTGAAGTACTTCGTCTCCTAGTTTAACATTTAAAGTAGCTAAATGGGAGTAAATTGTTGAAATCCCATGTCCATGGTCCATAATTATTGTCCCCCCAGTGTAGTACAAATCCGACTCCGCCATTGTAACAATTCCTGAAGCTGAAGATTTAATTTTTGTACCTTTTTTAGCAGCTATATCAATTCCATAGTGTGGCCATTTAGGTTTTCCGTTTAAAATTCTTTGGCTTCCATATACACCACTGATAATTCCCTCCACTGGCATTATAAATTGATTTTTAAAAAAAGGTAAATCAGAATTAATTGATCTTGCTTTACCAATTTTATTGTTTTCCTCTTTTATTCTTTTGTAAACAGATTCAGGTGGAGTCACTTTACTTTCCTCTAATCCATCTATTCTCTGTATGTTATATTTTCTTTTAAGAACTTTTTTTGTAATTTTTTCTTTTTTCCCATTAATAATTTTTGTAATTGATACATCAAATTTTCTGTCTCGATCGATACCAAAAACAAAAAATCCATCATCAGAAACTTTTACTTTCTTTTTATCTATTATGATTTCGGCTGATGGGTTTGTTATTCCGATAATATAATGTCCTTGTAAAAATTTTCCTTTGAACTCAATTGCATTTAGTTGAGTTGGTAAAAAGAAAATTAATACTAATAATAATCTAAATATTATTTTGCTGTCCATCCACCATCAACCAATAATGAGGTTCCCGTTATCATTGAAGCTGCATCAGAAGCAAGAAAAACTACAGCCGAGGCTACCTCAGATAGTTCTGCAAATCTTCCAAGAGGTATATTATTTAGCATGTCTCTTTTAAACTTCTTATCTTTTAAAAATTTTTTAGTCATTGGTGTAACAACAAACGTAGGACAAACTGTATTAACTCTAATATTGTATTTTGCTAAATCTATAGACATTCCTTTTGTTAATCCCTCTAACCCAAATTTATTCATGTTATAAACACTTCTGATTGGTCCACCCACGTGTCCCATTTGTGATGACATATTGACAATAGAACCACCTATTTTTTTTCTATTTTTAGATTTAATCATTTTAAGTGAACAAAGATGGGCAAGATTAAAAGTAGCTATAGTATTTATTTTGACCATATGCTCCATATCTTTAGTTTTTACTTTTGTAAAATGAGCTGGTCTATTATTACCGGCGTTATTGATTAAAATATCTAATTTTGGTAGTTTATTGATTATTTCTTTAATGTCGTTGTAGTTTGTTATATCACAAACATAAGATTTACATTTTGTTTTAAACTTTTTAATCTTTTTTGAAACTTCATCTAAGTCTTTTTTAGTTCTGCTTATTATAATTAGGTTTGCTCCTGCTTCTGCTAGTGCAATGGCACATGCTCTACCAATACCTTTTCCTGCTCCTGTCACAAGTGCAGTTTTATTTCTTAAGTTATAATTTTTTAAGAACATTATAAAAATAATATTTTAATATCAGTGTAAATCAACTCAATAGCAACAAGTAGAATCGCCAATAAACCAGCCCAGGCTATCCATTTATATTTTTTAATCCAATTAGATATTAGTGTTGCCGCCGTAGCCATTAATATTATAGATAGCACAAGTCCAAAAATTAATAAGTAATAATGATCACCTGCTGCCCCAGCAACACCTAAAACGTTATCCAAGCTCATTGTAAAATCAGCTAATAAAATTGTCCAAATAGCCCTTAAGAAACTCGAACTATCAACTTTAATATCACTTTCGTGATCAGAGCCTTTAATTACATCAATGTAAAGTTTATAAACTATATAGAGAAGGAGTAGGCCACCAAGTAGTCTTAAACCAGTAATTTGTAATAAATAAGCAGTTAATAAAGTTAAAACAATTCTTAGGACAACAGCTCCACCTATACCCCAGAAAATAATTTTCTTTCTTTGTTCAGTTGGAAATTTTGATGCAACCATTCCAATTATGATTGCATTGTCTCCTGCTAGAACAAGATCGATTAGGATAATTTGAGTTAAAATTGTTAACTGCTCTGGGGTTATTAAATCATTGAACATTAACTTCTAAGTATCATATCAGCACCTTTTTCTGCAATCATTATTGTGGGTGCATTAGTATTACCGGAAGTTATATTTGGCATTATTGATGCATCAATTACTCTTAGATTATTTAAACCTTTAACTTTAAGTGTTTCATCAACTACGGCCATTTCATCTTGGCCCATTTTACATGTGCCAACAGGATGAAAAATAGTTTGGGCGTAATCTGATCCAGCTTTTACAAGTTCTTCATCATCATTTATATTAATTCCAGGTCTATACTCCTCTGGTTTGTATTTTTTAAACGTTTCAGACTCCATTACAATTTTTCTCGTAAGTTTTAAACCTTTCGCCGCAACCATTCGATCATGTTCAGTAGAGAGATAATTAAGCTTTACCTTTGCATAAATTCTTGAGTCTTTATTTGTAATTGTTACATGACCTCTGCTAGTGGGTCTAATATTTGAAACTGTAGGAGTGAATGCGTGAAAGTCGTGGTTTTTAGTTGCGCCCAAGGTATCCATACTCATGGGTTGAACATGCCATTGAAGATCTGGTAATTCTAAGGAAGGGTCACTTTTAGCAAACATACACATTTGACTAGCTCCCATTGTCATTGGTCCACTTCTGTTAAAAACATACTCTAGTCCAATCATTAATTTACCAAACAAACTATTAATTTTTTTATTTAACGATTTCAGACCATGGATTTTGTAAATTGGTCTAAACATTAAGTGATCTTGGAGATTTTGTCCTACTCCTTTTAAATCATGAATTATATCTATACCAAGGTCTTTTAATTTATCTGAATTACCAATCCCAGATGTTTGTAAGATTTGTGGTGAACCAATTGAACCAGATGAAAGAATAATTTCTTTATTTGCAAAAACATTCTTAAGTTCATTTTCTCTCCAATACTCAACATTTTTTGCCGTTTTGTTTTCAAAATTTATTTTTTTTACGTGAGCATTGGTAATAATTTTTAAATTACTTCTATTTTTTATTGGATTTAAATAGCCAACTGCTGTGCTACATCTAAAACCATCTTTTTCAGTTACTTGAAAATATCCACATCCATGGTTATCACCTGTGTTGAAATCTTTAGTTTTTGGAATACCAAATTCTTCTGCAGCGTTTTGAAATTCATTTAATAAAGGCAATTGAATTCTTTGGTCAGATACTGATAAGGGGCCACCAACACCATGAAAATCGTTTTTTCCACGCTCTTGGTTTTCTGCCTTAATAAAATACGGAAGTACATCGTCCCAACCCCAACCGGTATTACCTAGCTGGCGCCATACATCATAATCTCTGCTTTGACCTCTTATATAAAGTAAGCCATTAATGGCTGAACTACCTCCAAGAGTTTTCCCCCTTGGGTAACGAATTGAGCGATTATTCATTGTTTTATCTGGTTCAGTTTTGTAACACCAATCTACTGATGGATTGTGCATAGTTTTAAAATATCCAACAGGTATATGTATCCAGGGATAACTATCCTTGCCGCCAGCTTCAATTAACAAAACTTTGTTACTTGAATTTTCAGACAATCTATTTGCTAAAACACATCCTGCAGAACCTGCTCCGATAATTATGTAGTCAAAATTTTCCATTGATAGTTGAATCGTTTTTAATTTTAAGTTTTATTGTTTTTACACTCAATTGTCACTTGTGTCAGCTTAGTTTTTCTGATTGTATATGTTCTTCTTAATTAACTAACAGAGGAAAAATAATGAAAAAAATCATTTCAATGTTATTTGCAACTATTTTAGTAATTGGATTTACTTCAAGCGCTAATGCTGCAAAAACACTAAAATGTCAGACAGTACTTAACACTAAAGCTGATGAAGTTAAGATGTTAAAAGATTTTACTGATACTGTAACAACTTTAACTGGTGGATCTCTAAAATTTGAAATCTTACCTGCAGGTGCGGTTGTTGGAGTAAAAGAAACTTTAGATGCTGTTGACAAAGGTCTGATTGATTGTGGATTCGCATGGACTCACTATTGGTCAGGAGATCACCCTGCAGCTATGCTATTTGGTTCTCCAGTAGCTGGCGGTGGAGTAGGTATTGACAATATCGCTTTCTTATCATGGTTTCAATATGGTGGTGGTAAAGAATTATACGACCAACTTTGGAAAGAAATGGGAAGAGATATTAAAGGATTTATGATTCAACCAGTTGGTCCAGAGGCTTTAGGATGGTTTCCAAAACCAATTAAAGATATGGCTGACTTTAGAAAATATAAATTCAGAACTCCTCCAGGAATTCCAGGACAAACTTATAAAGATATCGGTATAGCTTCTGTTGCTATGGGTGGTGGAGATATTTTACCAGCACTTGAAGCAGGAACTATTGATGCTGCTGAATGGTGCTGTCCAAAACCAGACCTAACATTTGGTTTCCAAAAAGTATTAAAGCATTATTATCTACAAGGTTTACACCAAGTAGTGGTAAACGCTGACTTTTATATTACTGGAAAAACTTATAATGCCATGAGTGATCATGAGAAGAAGTCTCTTGAAGTCGCAGCTAATGCTTCATTAGCTAAGTCTCTAAGTTACAGAATCTATGAAAATGGAAAAGCTTTACAAGAGCTTACCACTAAACATGGAGTAATCTTAGAAGATACACCTTCTGATTATTTCACAGAATATATGGCAGCGGCAAAAGCGTCATTGAATAAAAACGCTAAAGAAAACAAATTCTTTAACGAGGTTTATAATTCAATGAAAGACTTCGCTGATATTGCTGTTCCATTTTGGAGTGGTGCTCAAATGTCTAATGCGAAGCTAGGGATGGCTCACGCAGCAACATTAAAGTAATCAGTAATAAATTTAAATTTAATTAGAGCGGACTTTTAAGTCCGCTCTACTTTTTTTAACTAAAATTTTATGGTAGACGAACCAAGTAAACTAGATATATCAGACGAAATGATAGCCGAAAGGCGAGGTGGTTCGGGACAAATGCCTGATGATATGCCAGTATGGATGGCAAAAACTATTACAAGTATTGATAAGTTTAGTAAACGAATTGGAAATATTGTTTGTTGGATATTGATGCCACTAATTTTTGCAATGACTTATGAGGTTCTTGCAAGAAAATTATTTTTAGCACCTACTATTTGGGCTTACGATATAAGTCGATTTTTATATGGAGCATTATTTATGCTAGGAGCAGGATATGCTCTTTCAAGAGGGGTTCATATAAGAGCAGACTTCTTATATAGAAATTTTAAAATTAAAAACCAAGGTCTAATAGATTTTTGGTTATATCTGTTATTTTATTTTCCTGGCTTAATTGTTTTTTTATATATGACTGTAGGATTTGTTGGGGAATCAATTCAAAGAGGAGAAAGAGGCATGGATACAACTTGGATGCCTTACATGTGGCCAATAAAAACCTGTTTACTTGTCGGAATAATCTTTCTAATTATTCAAGGAATTTCAGAATTATTTAAAAGTTATTGGGCAGCAAAAAAAGGTGAATGGCCTGGAGAGACTAAATGATAGCAGAGTTTATAGATCCAGCTATCTTAGGTTTTATACTTGTAGGAGTAATGCTTTTTGCAATCTTTGTAGGCTTTCCAATTTCTTTTACTCTAATTTTTCTAGGCTTTGTATTCGGCTATTTAGGATTCGGAAAATTAGTTTTTTATTTAATGACACTACAGTTTTCTATGGTGATGACAGAACAGACCCTTGCCGCCGTACCACTCTTTGTCTTCATGGGGATCATGATGGAACAAGCCGGATTAATGGAAAGATTGTTTTCAGCTTTTCAAATGATGCTTGCAAAAGTTAAAGGATCTTTATATTACGCAGTTTTATTTGTTTCTGTGATATTTGCTGCAGCAACAGGAATCGTCGGCGCTTCAGTCACAATTCTTGGAATTATGGCTGCAAAATCTATGAACAGGTCTGGTTACGATGTTAGGCTTGCTGCAGGGACAATAACAGCCGGTGGTACATTAGGAATATTAATTCCACCAAGTATTATGTTGGTTGTTATGGGACCTATAATGGAAATTCCTGTAATAGATTTATTTGCTGCCGCGATTCTTCCGGGAATTCTTCTTGCAAGTTTGTATGCAGGTTACACAACAATTAGATGCATGATCAATCCTAAATTAGGTCCAGTTATACCTGAAGATATGAGAGCAGCGAGTATGAAAGATGTATGGATTGAGTTTTTCTTAGGATTAGTGCCACCTGCAGCCTTAGTTTTTGCTGCGTTAGGAAGTATATTATTTGGGTTTGCTACACCAACTGAAGCAGCTGGTTGTGGTGCAATGGGTGCTCTACTTCTTTCATTAGCATATAAAAAATTAACATT